>JANNLO010000194.1:0-38953 GCA_031396835.1 Snowella sp. SOY_38_metabat_116 | reverse complement strand
GGAAGTAGGGGGTGCAAGCCTTTTTACTCATTCTAGACCTTTTTCTCGCACTTTCTTTCTCGCTAAATCTCCCCAGCCCTTTTTCAATAACGCTTTCAGCTTTATTCAGCAAGCCCTATTTAATTTCTTCTTTAAGTTCTTAAACGCGATCGCCCTCATTACATCAAATTTCAACACTAATAAAAATAAAAACCTATCGATAATTTGTAAATTGAAGAGCCACAGGATAATCGCCTTGTCTGAGCAATTGGATCACTGTTTGTAGATCGTCTTTATCTTTAGCACTAACTCGCACAGCATCCCCTTGAATCGAAGACTGCACTTTTTTGCATTCATCCCGAATTTGTTTACTAATTTGTTTAGCAAGTTCTTGACTTATTCCTTGTTTAAGCGTAATTTTTTGACGAATACGACTGCCACTAGCCGACTCAATAGGGCCATATTCAAAGATTTTGAGGGATAAATCTCGTTTAGTAGCCTTAGTTTGCAAAGTATCATGAACTGCCGTCAAAGTCATTTCACTCGCAGTTTGAATCATAATAAAATCTTCATTCAATTCTACGGTGGTCTGAGTATCTTTCAGGTCATAACGACTATTAATAGTACGAATAGTTTGATCAATCGCATTGACCAATTCCTGGCGATCAAATTCACTGACCACATCAAAAGAGTAGGTAGAAGCCATAAAAAATTAAGGAATAAAACGATGAAGTTTATATTTTTTGAATTACTTTTTTTATTGTAATCAAGTTAAACCCCAGTCCTAAAAGAAATTTTTAAATAATCTTCCTCCATCTTAGCTCCAGCAGGTTGTAAGGCAGCCAAGGCCTGAGGTAAAACCAAATTACGACGATGATTGCCGATACGAATATTTAATTCATCTCCCGTTTTATTCAACTGTACTTGTTCCTTGGGAATGCCAGGCAAATATAATTCTAGGCTATAATTTTGACCGTCTTGCACAATCTTAATAGTCGTTTCTTTGTAATAAACTTGGGAAGGATCTTCATTGGCATAAAGCGTTTCTTTTAAGCGTTCCAAAGCCGCTAAACCACACATTTCTTCCGAAAATAAAGGAACTTCCTTGACGGGTAAAGGGTGAAAATTGTCGTAAATTTCTTGTTTATAAACCTGTTGATTACTTTTCCAGCGTTGAAAAAAGGGATCATTAATTTCGTCGGGCAGAATCCGATTGGCAATAATTAAATCCGTCGCAACATTATATAAACTCAGATAAGCGTGGGCCCGCAAAGATTCTTTGATCACCATTTTCTCAGGATTTGTCACCAATCTGACGGAGGTTTGGGTGTTATCGGTCAAAACTTTTTCTAGTGCTTCAATTTGTTCATAGAACTCGTAGGGCGCATCCATCACTTCTTTATCAGGCAAAGAGAAACCAACAATGGGACGAAAAAATGGTTCTACCAAAGGACGCAATGCCACCGATATATTTTGTAACGGTTTGTAAAATTTTCTCATATACCAACCACCAACTTCGGGCAGGCTCAAGAGTCGTAAAGCAGTTCCTGTCGGGGCTGAATCGATAATTAAAACATCATAATCTGCTTCGTCATAATGTCTTTTCATGCGAACTAATCCGAAAATTTCGTCCATTCCAGGCAAAATTGCTAATTCTTCTGCTTGAATGCCGTCTAGCCCCCTTGCTTGCAAAACCTGGGTAATATAACGTTTGACTGCGCCCCAATTACCTTCAAGTTCCATCAACGCATCTAATTCGGCGGCCCAAAGATTTTCTAAAATTTTACGAGGTTCGTGTCCTAATTCGAGATCAAAGCTATCTGCGAGGGAATGGGCGGGATCTGTACTAAGAACTAGGGTTTTATAGCCTAATTCTGCACAACGAAGCCCTGTAGCCGCCGCAACAGAAGTTTTACCGACTCCTCCTTTACCAGTCATGAGAATTACGCGCATGGGTTATTTATCTGGGAAAAGTTTACAATACTTATTTTTATTATGGGGTTAATCTTAATTTTTGTAAAACTGGCGAGCAAAATGTTGCTGTAGAACGTGCCAACGAGAGCAATTCCAATAGTCTATATGGGAAATAATCAGATTTTGTTGATTGAGAATCAATTCACTTCTTCCTGAAATGGCAATGCGGGGTTTCCAAGGCAAAGGAGTTGTCCAGGATAATGTCCATTGGGTTTCAATATGATCGCTGATTTGGGAAATATCATGAAGTTCCATTTTGAGATCTTGAAACCAACGAGTCATAAATTGAATCATCTGTTGATAACGTTTGATTCCCCGAAATTCAGTTATCGGATCCTTAAAATAGACATCTTTGGCATAAATTTCATAGTTTTGCTCAATCGGAAAGCGTTGGTAATCTTCTTTGAGAATATTGATAATGTTCATGGCGCATTGTTCAAGCAAGAGAAATAAAAATAGAGAATTTGCGAGCTTTGATGAAAATCAAGTTAATTGCTATAAATATCTTCACTCAATCAGCGATCGCCGAACCGTAAAATGAGAAATATTATGATTAATCATATTCGATAATATTTTCAATTTTTAATATTTATTTCCTTATGGAAAGGATTGAATTGGGTTATAACTGACAAAGACACTTTGATGTCGCCGTTTGCGTTCTAAAAAATCAGAGAATCCGACAATTCACTTTTTATACTTAATATCAATGACTAACAGCAACACTATTGAAAATATAGGGGAAATAACCCCAAACTCTCTGTCTGATCATTCCCAAGATCTTCAAGCAGAGTTTGTAGAATCTTCTTTTTTAGAGTCGGTTACTAGCGATGCTAAGGAAGACACGGAAGACAACGAATTAGTTCATATTCCTTGGCGTGAGGAGATGAAGTTTCAGGAAGACATTCTTCATGCAACTAATACTATTACTTTTGACCGAGTTTTTACTAAAAGAGCTAGACCAACTCGACAAAGCCCACAGGACAAGAACGGATTAGAACAATTATTAACTCCCTGGGGAATTGGTGCTTTATTCTGTTTTTTATTGGCAAATAGTCTTTTAACTTGGTCACAATTTTCTCTTAATCCTATTCCAACTGCGATCGCTCCTCAACTTTTACCCAATGTTGATTCCGCTCTTTCTCATTCTAATTTAGTTACTTCTGATTCTGCCCAACTAAGTCCTGAAAATTTGAGTAGCTTGCCGACTGTTCCTATTAATACTCGCCCAGTGATTGCCAATCTTCCCCCTATTTCTCCGCCCGTAGTTACTGCTGCAACGGTTCCAAATCAAATTATAATACCGCCTCAAATGAGTAACAACTTGACTAATGCTTTGTTACCGCCTTCTCTCCAACCCCAAATTCTTTATGCACCGAGTTCTGTTCCTGAAATTAATCAAATCCCTGCTCGTGCTATGGCGAAAAGATTATCGGTAGTGAATTCTCCCGTTCGTTCCCAGCCAACTGTGTCTATAAATCCGTCCTATTCTTCTCCTCGTTCTCTTTCTACTATTCCTTTACCACCACCGCCACCCCTTTCAACTACATCAACTCAAAATCTTCCTGCTCCTTCTGCTCCTAATATTTCTACTGCTCCTACAACTTCTGATAATACTTCTGCTATTACAAATGCTAATGAACCTGTCTCTGAGCAAGTATTACGTCAAATTCCACCAAGCACAATGGAAGTTAATTCTGCTCAAACAGTAGAAGGATTTAACCAAAAAACGCGCAAGAAACTACAGACCATTTACAATCAAAATCAGGGAGTATCAACAAATTCGGAATCAACGCCAGCCGACGCGAATAATTTGGTACAACAACTCCAACAACTCAACCAACCAGAATAGTCTTATGGGTGATACCAATGGGATTACTAGACAGGATCGGAATTGTGATTCGCGCTCAATTGAACAGTGTGAGCAATGAGGTGCAAGATCCAGAAAAAGTACTGGAAGAAATGACCTCGCAAATGGAACTGGAATTGATTGCTATGCGCCGTGCATTGGCAGAAGCGATCGCCACTCATAAAAGTATGGAACGACAAGGAGCAGCCCATCAAATTAATGCTAAAAAATGGTATGAACGCGCTCAATTAGCCATTGATAAAGGAAATGAAGCTCTAGCCAAAGAAGCCTTGACCAATCGGCAATCCTATCTCAGTAATTCTCAATCAATTGAAACTCATCTAGCCGAACATTCTCAGATAATTCAACGAGTTAAACAGGAATTACAAACTTTGGAACGAAAATACGGTGAAGTTCGTGCCAAAAAAAGTTTATATTTAGCGAGATTACGTTCAGCCGTAGCAACCCAAAAATTGCAAGAAATTATGGGTAATTTTGAAAATACTAGTACTAGTAGTGCTTTTGACCGTATGGAATCAAAAATTCTGGAACTAGAAGCTGAAAATGAGTTGTTAACCCAATCTCGTGATCCCATAGAACAGCAATTTAATTCTCTTGAAAGCGATCGCCTGGTTCAATCTGAGTTAGAAAAATTGAAGATAAAACGTCGTAATTTACCACCCAATTTCCCTTAAAATTACTTTTAAATATCAATAATTTGCTAACTGTGAAAGTTTTATTTTTGAGTAATGGTCATGGGGAAGATTTAAACGCGAGTTTGATTTTAAATTCTTTACAAAAATTAGATCCTGCACTGAAAATTGGGGCGATGCCGTTGGTTGGAATGGGCAATGCTTATCGTCGTTTACAAGTTGAAATCATTGGCCCTACCCAAAATCTACCTTCTGGTGGAATTATTTATCTTAATCCTTGGAATTGGGTGAAAGATATTGCGTCAGGTTTAATTAGCTTAACTTTACAACAAATAAAAGCCATTTTCAAAGAGAGAAATACCTGTAATTTAATAATTGCGGTGGGTGATATTGTCCCGATCGTGATCGCCTATATTACCAAAAAATCTTTTGTGGCCTTCATTGTTTCCACTTCCAGTTATTACGAAGGTCGGTTACGTTTGCCTTGGATTACAGAATTTTGTTTACGATCAATTCGCTGTCAAAAAATTTTTACGAGAGATAATTTTACTGCCCAAGATTTGCAACAAAGGGGTCTGAAAAAGGCAATTTTTTTAGGTTATCCGATCATGGATGTTTTGCAAGCTGTGAATTATAATCTCGACCTTAAGCCCAATATGCCGATGATTGCTCTGTTGCCAGGTAGCCGTTTACCCGAAGCCGTCCAGAATTTACGGTTACAACTCCAAGCCTGTGAAGCGATCGCTGTTGATCGTCCTGTGCAATTTTATGCGGCTCTTGTCCCAAGTTTGACGGAAACAGAATTGCAAATTTTGGCGGATCAAATAGGTTGGCATTATCAAAATGGAGGAAAATTAATTAATCCTGCTAAAAATCTCATAATTTCTTGTTATTGGGATGCTTTTGCCGATATTTTACAAAAATGTAATTTGGCGATCGGAATGGCTGGAACCGCCGTTGAGCAAGCTGTGGGTTTAGGAAAGCCCGTTGTGCAAATGGCTGGAGCGGGGCCGCAATTTACCTATGCTTTTGCAGAAGCTCAGATGCGGTTATTAGGAACTTCCGTGAAAACGGTCGGTAAAAATCCTAATGATCCCGCCTTATTTCAATCTGTTTCAAAAATAGTTTGGGAAACTTTAGATAATCCCATTTATTTAAAAAGTTGCCTACAAAATGGACAGGAACGAGTTGGAAGTTCAGACGGTTCAGAGGCGATCGCGCAACAAATTTTGGAGTTAATTTAAATGTCTATAGATTCTTTTAATTTTCTAGCTACTGAGAAAAAAATATTAATTTTGGTTCCCCAAGGAGCAGAACATCAAGCAGTTTTACGAGCAATAAAAAAGTTTACTAATCCTCCTTATATTTTACCAATTCCAGTTGGAAATTTAGCAGTTACTCGTTATTTAAAAAGTTGGTGGAAATCTCAAAATTTTGATAGCTCTTCCGTTAATAGCGTTATTTTAATAGGATTAGCAGGAAGTTTATCAACACAATTAGGTGTAGGAGAAGTAATATTATTAGAATCTTGTTTAAATTTTCAAAATAATCAAGCTGGCCAAATTCAACAGTGCGATCGCCTTTTAACGGATTTAATTGAACAATATTTAGGCGATAAAATTAAACTTGTTCAAGGATTAACCTGCGATCGCGTTATTACAAATTCAACAGAAAAACAAGCATTAGGAAAAACTTTTAATCGGCAAGTTGTAGATATGGAAAGTTGGGCCGTTTTAGATTTTTTTAGAGAGTTAAAAATTCCTACGCTCATAATGCGAGTAATTAGTGATGAAGTCGATCAAGCTTTACCTAATCTTAATAATATTTATGATCATGAAGGAAAACTACAAGCGATCGCCCTAGCTTTTGCATTAATCAGAAAACCGATGGCAGGCTTAAAATTAATTATGGGTTCACTCAAAGCATTAAAAGTTTTAGAACAAATAACCAAAGAAATATGTTTTAGTTTAGATATTCATCTGAATAAAAAATAAAATTATTTCCGTAATTTCTGAAAAATCTTCTGGTAATTTCGTCCCGTTTTCGGTAAACTCAGAGTGACTTATTTTATGACCAAATTTCTATGAAAGCCTTAATTCTTTCTGGTGGTAAAGGAACTCGTTTAAGACCGCTTACTTATACAGGTGCAAAACAACTGGTTCCAGTCGCCAATAAACCGATTCTTTGGTATGGAATTGAAGCAATTGTTGCTGCGGGAATTATTGATATTGGTATTATTATTAGTCCCGAAACTGGAGAAGAAATTCAGATTCAAACGGGAAACGGCGATCGATTTGGAGCCAAAATTACTTACATCCATCAAGATCAACCATTGGGTTTGGCCCATGCTGTCAAAGTCGCTCGACCCTTTTTAGGAAATTCTCCTTTTGTGATGTATTTGGGTGATAACTTAATCCAAGATGGTTTGGGAGAATTTTTACAAGCTTTTAAAGAAAAAAATCTGGATGCTTTAATTTTATTGCGGAGTGTTAGTAATCCTTCGGCTTTTGGAGTTGCGAAAGTTGATGAACAAGGTCGAGTTTTAGAATTAATTGAAAAGCCTAAAGTTCCTCCTTCTAATTTAGCTTTAGTCGGACTCTATTTTTTTGCAGATTCTATTCACAATGCGATCAATTCTATTCAACCTTCCGCCAGGGGAGAATTAGAAATTACCGATGCCATTCAAGCATTAATTAATCAATCCCAAAAAGTCGAAGCTTTAAGACTAGAAGGTTGGTGGCTTGATACAGGAAAAAAAGATGATTTACTTGCGGCTAATCAAATTATTCTAGACAGTATTTTAGTCAACAGTAATCAGGGTAATATTGATCCCAAAAGTCAAATTTCAGGTCGAGTTACCATTGGTAAAAATTCTCAAATTATTAATAGCATCATTCGAGGCCCAGTTATTATTGGCGAAGATTGTCAGATTGAAAATTGCTTTATTGGCCCTTTTACAAGTATCGGCGATCGCGTTATTCTCCAAGATGCTGATCTTGAACATAGTGTCGTTTTAAAACAAGCTCAAGTATTAGGAATTCACCAACGCATTGTTGATAGTGTAATTGGTCAACGAGCAAAATTAACCGTTGCACCCCAACGTCCCAAAGCCTTGAGATTTCTGATTGGAGATGATTCTCAAATTGAATTGACTTAGGTTTAATTAATTTGGGAAAAGTCTTAAAATAACTATCAACAAACTATTCTAATTGATTCGATTTTTTATTAATTATTGTGACAATCTCTTCGTTTACTTCAACACATTTATCTCATCGTTTATTAATTACTGGCGGTGCGGGTTTTATTGGTTCTAATTTTGTTCATCACTGGTGTGCAAAATATCCAGGCGATCGCGTGATTGTTTTGGATGCTTTAACTTATGCAGGAAATCGTCAGACTTTAGCTAGTTTAGAAGGAAAAGACAATTTTCGTTTTGTGCAGGGAGATATCTGCGATCGCGAATTAATAGACTCTTTATTACAAGAAGAACAGATTGATCGAATTGCTCACTTTGCCGCAGAATCTCATGTGGATCGATCAATTTTAGGGCCAGGGGCTTTTGTGCAAACGAATGTAGTTGGAACTTTTACCTTATTAGAAAGTTTTCGACAATATTGGAACGCCAAAGATCAGCCTCAAAATTATCGCTTTCTTCATGTTTCAACGGATGAAGTTTATGGCAGTTTGGAACCCGATGCTCCCGCTTTTACGGAAACAACTTCTTACGCACCGAATAGTCCTTATTCTGCCTCTAAAGCAGGAAGTGATCACCTAGCGAGAGCGTATTTTCACACCTACAAAATGCCAACAATTATTACTAATTGCTCCAATAATTATGGCCCTTATCATTTTCCTGAAAAATTAATTCCGTTGATGTGTATTAATATTCTTTTAGGTAATCCTTTGCCCGTTTATGGCGATGGCTTAAATGTACGAGATTGGCTTTATGTTGGGGATCATTGCCAAGCTTTAGAGACAGTTTTACAAACAGGAAAGGCTGGAGAAACTTACAATATTGGTGGCAATAATGAAGTTAAAAATCTTGACTTAGTGACACTTTTATGTGAACTAATGGATGAACTAGCTCCCAATTTACCGATTAAGCCCGCGAGTCAATTAATTACTTTTGTAAAAGATCGAGCAGGTCACGATCGCCGCTATGCAATTGATGCAACTAAAATTCGTACAGAGTTGGGTTGGACACCTCAAGAAACTGTTGAACAGGGATTACGAAAAACCATTCAATGGTATTTAAATAATCCAGATTGGTGGCAACCGTTATTATCAGAAAACTATCAAACTTATTATCAAAAAGTTTATGGTTAATGGGGTTGATAACTGCTCATAACTCGACCACAACTCCACCATTTTTGATAATAGCTTCGACTAATTTCATCGCCATCGGCTGAAAGAATATCAATACCAATGCCATTTCGTCCCATTTCTTGACCTGAACTGTGGATATAATAACCATTTCCCAGATTTAAGGCGACATGATCTACTTTTTTATTCCCAAAAAAGACGAGATCACCAAGCAATAAATCGGCGATCGCAATTCGTTCAGTAAAGGCTTCTTGTTGATAGGAATCTCTGGGCAACCAAATTCCCGATGCAACAAAAGCGGCTTGAATCAGTCCAGAACAATCATAGTTTGGGCCAAGATTTCCTCCCCAAAGATAGTAATTAGATTGCTTTTTGGCGGATTGAAGATAAGCAATAATATTGGAAATTTGAGACTCAATTTCTGCGCGATCAATGATGCGTGCCTCATATTTTTCTGAAGCAGGGATTAGGGTATTTAATTGGTCAAACGGAAGCCAAGCTTGGTAACCATCTTCTACAAGAGTGACTTGAATGGCAGTTTGTTCAGACGCGATCGCCGATAAAATCAAATATCGACCTTGATTGGCTTGAGTTGCCAAGGTTTTGCAATCTGCTTGGTCATAGAGATCCAAAGCCACCGAACAGCGATATTCAACATCAGAAGAAAAAGTTAAATTCGAGAAATCATTCATAATCCAGAAATTATCAGCGAAATACTGATTTACTTTATCAAAAATTTAGGACATAATTGATTAAAAAATATTGTCTTAATTTAGACTGTGTTAAAAAATGCTCACTTAAACATAATCTTATTTTTTGAAACTTCGTCAGTGACAAAGAGCTTTATTCTGTTTTTATTGATAGCTATTATTTGCGATTCGCG
Source organism: Snowella sp. SOY_38_metabat_116 (assembly GCA_031396835.1). Taxonomy (GTDB): domain Bacteria; phylum Cyanobacteriota; class Cyanobacteriia; order Cyanobacteriales; family Microcystaceae; genus Snowella. Next base: position 29,295 of record JANNLO010000194.1, on the reverse strand, counting down.
CGATCGCAGACCAACCTCAACTTTTTAATTTATTCAATCACAACAAATCCTAATGACTGATATTCGCATCGGCAATGGCTACGATATTCACCGTTTAACAGAAGGAAGAGATCTCATTTTGGGAGGAGTTAAAATTCCCCACCACCTTGGTTTATTGGGACACAGTGATGCAGATGTACTAACTCATGCCATTATGGACGCTCTCCTAGGTGCATTGAGTTTAGGCGATATTGGCCATTATTTTCCTCCGACAGATCCCCAATGGGCAGGAGCCAATAGTTTAGATTTATTAGCAAAAGTTTATCTGTTAATTCAAAATAAAGGCTGGAAAATTGGTAATATCGATTCGGTAATTGTGGCAGAACAACCCAAATTAAAACCGCATTTAGCAAAAATGAAAGAAATTTTTGGGAAAACTCTCGGCATTGATCCCGAACTCATTGGTATTAAAGCAACAACTAACGAGAAATTAGGCCCTGTCGGCAGAGAAGAAGGCATTGCGGCTTATAGCGTGGTTTTGTTAATCAAAGCTGATTAGGAAATTATTTAGTCTTGCCTAATTCTTGAGAACGACGACAAGCCGCTCGCACCGCTTCAATCATGGCAGACCGCACGCCCATTTTTTCCATTGTTGCCACTCCTGCAATCGTTGTTCCTCCTGGACTTGTAACTCTATCTTTTAATTCGGCTGGATGTATGCCTGTTTTTTGTAAAAGTTGAGCAGTCCCTAGAACCGTTTGCAAAGCTAATTGATAGGCGATCGCTCTGGGCAATCCTGACGCAACACCACCATCAGTCAACGCCTCAATAATAATTGCCACATAAGCCGATCCTGATCCCGACAATCCTGTAACAGCATCCATGAGAGATTCAGGGACTTCCACGATTTGACCGACAGCAGCAAAAATAGTTTTCGCCAGATCTAGATGATGATGATCGACCATTTTTCCGCCCGCGATCGCCGTCATTCCCGCCCCAACTGTTGCAGGTGTATTGGGCATCACGCGAATAACAGGATGATCAGGAAAGCCAAATTCTAAACGATTAATCGGTATCCCTGCCAACACAGAAATAATTAAAGGCTTTAATTGTCCTCCCGCCAATCCTGCCATTACTCTCTCTAAAGTTTGGGGTTTAATCGCCAGCATAACCACGTCCGAAGCATTAGCGGCTTCCTGATTATCATGGGTAACTTGAACACCATAGGTTTTTTGCAACCAACCCCGACGACTGGCTTTGGGATCACTGACTAAAACTTCATTACTTGCGTATATTTTTTGCTCTAATAAACGTGACAAAATGGCTTCTGCCATCACTCCGCCACCAATAATTCCAAATTTCACAGACATAAATTAAGTTAATTAGCTTTTTTGAGATGAGTCCTTGTATCTTGATTGTAAAGTAAATGCGGAATCCAGAAAATTAGCCAGTTTGGTCAGAAAGATGATCAAGAAAAAGCAGAAAGTCACGCCTTAACATTAATCCTAAAGCGCAACCAAAAGCTAATATTTTATGATCTTAACGGCTCGTTACGATTCACGAATAAGCTAAATTAAGCTAAACGACTAGAATCAAGTCCCCAAGCAGGTGTAGCTAGAGGCTTGCGTGTAGATGAGGACGCGTTTTCGTTTGAGTTGGAATCATGAGTATTACCTGACAGAGTGCTGACTTTGACACTGTTCGGCGTAAACAGAAAAATACTTTCACCAATTCGCTCTTGATGACCATCGATCGCGTAGGTTCCGCCAGCAACAAAATCTACGGCTCTTTGTGCTTCTTCAGGGTCCATCACATTCAAATTAAGAACAACGGACTTTCTTTCACGGAGGGTCTGAATTACTTGAGGCATTTCTTCAAAAGAATGTGGCTCGACGACAACAACTTCGGCCACAGTATTATTAATTCCAGGCATTCCAATCACGTTATTTCTCGCTGATGTTCCTATGGTGGACTCGTTATTTAAATTTGTTGAGTGATCTCTTGAATGATCTCGACTCGGACGACGGGGAGCGATGTTTTCTTCAGGTTCGGGAATAGCTTGAGCTTGGGGCTGCGGCCAATCCATCTCTTCATAATCTTCTTCGCCGTCATCGCGTTCACTGATACCGACAAAATCTTTTATTTTCGTTAAGAACATAGTGCTGTGTATTTCCTGTCAGGGTGAGTAGTAAGGACTTTTACAATATTTACAATGTATTTACAGTAGTAGTTAGCTTAATTCAACTACTGGTAAATGGCGATCGCGAGTTGGAATTGAACCAAAATGGTTAATCATTTCTGTTGTATCGCAGATATTATTTTAGTACTTTTGAACCTAATGAGTCTATCGATAAAAAGTCATTAAGCTCTTTAGTACACAATTGAGGACAATTTCTTCAAATAGTCGCAAAAGCTGAGAAATAAGTTCCCAGGTTTTTTATTTATTTAAGAAAGTAAATATCAACACTTAATTCTATAGGATTCTCAGTAAAAGTATCGCAAGCTTGACAATTTTATTTTTCTTTCTGACAAATGCTCATGAATCAACAACATAATAATAGATTTGTTCGCGAGAATTGCTAACTTAAAAAATGTAACTTAGCCTCTTTCTCCAAACAAAATTCGACCTAAACGAATCATAGTTGTGCCTGCTGTAACGGCTAGAGAGTAATCATTCGACATTCCCATCGACAGTTCTTTTAAATACAAAGACGATTGTTGATTTACCTGCTGAGCAAGATTAGAAAGTGATTGAAATGCCGTTAAGGATTCTTCTGTCCGTAAACCAAAGGGCAAAATTGTCATCAAACCTTGAATTTTTGAGTTTCGACACGACTCTAATTCGGGCAAAAGAGTTAACAATTCAGATATTTGCCAGCCATATTTATTCGGGTCAGGAAGTAGTTTAATTTGTAAACATAGTTGGGGTGGAGAAGATAAGTTGGCAGATAAACGATCTAATCGTTGTAGCAAATTGAGGTTGTCAATTGTATGAATCCATTGAAAATTTTCAACGATTTTTTTGGCTTTATTAGTTTGCAAATGTCCAATAAAATGCCAACAAATATCTTCTAAATCTATTAATTGTTCTTGCTTTAACAATGCTTCCTGAAGACGATTTTCTCCAAAATCTCTGATCCCCGCTTTGTAAGCCTCTCGCATTACCGAAACAGAGACTTGTTTGGTAACAGCAATTAAACGAACAGAATTAGGAATTTCTTGACGGATTATTTCAATACGTTGAGCAATGGACATAGAAATTAGAATTGGGTTAATTCAGGAGCGATCGCTTTTTAAAGATTTTTCTACCTTGAAAATCACTCTATTTCCAGATTTTTGTATCTTTATTCAAGAAAGCTGGGTATCAGTCTTTTTCGCTCTACAAGTCGTCTCAACAGCTTTTTAAAAAATGATCAAAACTAGCCCTAAACAGAGTGATTAAAGCATTATTCTTCACTAAAATTTAGCAATCATAATAAAGTGAAAATTCATAGGGATGAGGCCGCAGACGCATGGGATTAACTTCATTATCCAATTTATATTCAATCCATTTTTCAATAAAATCAGTTGTAAAAACCCCAGTATTTGTCAAGAAACCATGATCATCTTCAAGTGCCTGCAAAGCCGCTTCTAGAGAACTGGGTGTAGAAGGAATTTTCGCTAATTCTTCAGGACTGAGATCATAAATATCCACATCCAACGGTTCACCTGGATCAATTTGATTTTTGATGCCATCAATTCCCGCACAAAGCATCGCTGAAAAAGCCAAATAAGGATTGGCAGTTGCATCAGGACAACGGAATTCTAAACGCTTGGCTTTCGGGTTAGTTCCAGATAAAGGAATCCGCACTGAAGCTGAACGATTTCCTTGAGAATACGCCAAATTAACGGGAGCCTCAAAACCTGGAACTAGGCGTTTATAAGAATTAGTTGTCGGATTAGTGAGCGCCAATAAAGCGGGTGCGTGCTTGAGAATACCGCCGATATACCAAAGAGCCATTTGGCTAAGTCCAGCGTATTTATCTCCCGCAAATAAAGGTTGGCCGTCTTTCCACAAAGATTGATGAGTGTGCATTCCTGAACCATTATCGTTAAAAATGGGTTTGGGCATAAAAGTTACAGTTTTGCCGTGCTTTTTAGCAACATTTTTAATAACATATTTGTAGGTCATTAAATAATCTGCCGCTTCGACCAAAGTAGAAAATTTAATTCCCAACTCATTTTGTCCACCCGTTGCCACTTCATGATGATGCTTTTCAATGGGAACACCACACTTGGCCATGGTAAGCAACATTTCAGTCCGAATATCTTGAGCAGTATCCGTTGGGCTAACGGGAAAATAACCTTGTTTGTACGCAGGTTTATATCCTAAATTACCTTCCTTTATTTTCTTGCCACTATTCCAACGCCCTTCTTCACTGTCGATATGATAGTAACCTTCATGCTCATTTTGGTCAAAACGAACGTCATCAAACAGAAAAAATTCTGCTTCGGGGCCGATGTAAACCGTATCTCCTAAGCCAGTGCTGTGCAAATATCCTACTGCTTTCTTGGCTATTGAACGAGGATCGCGATTATACCATTCACCTGTTCGGGGTTCTTTAATACTACAAATCAGGCTGAGGGTTTTTTCTTTATAAAAAGGATCAATCCAAGCAGTATTTGGATCGGGAACCATGCACATATCAGACTCATTAATCGCTTTCCAGCCACGAATACTCGAACCATCAAAAGCAACGCCGTCTATGAAAGAATTTTCGTCGATTTGATCAAAATAAAATGAGCAATGTTGCCAGATACCAAGCGTATCAATAAACTTTAAGTCAATGATTTCAATTTTTTCATCTTGAATCCACTTTAAAATAGCTTCAGGGGACTTGGGCATAGTGACTCCTTCTGATTTTCTGATTATTACTTAGCTTTACTCTGAGTATTAGATCGTAGAGATTAGATTGTAGGAATTGTGTATCTTGATAATACAGAATTCTGGATTCCGCTTTAAAACTATAGCCAACTTAAAACTAGCTCATTATTCTCATATTTAGCAGATTATTGTAGAAAAAATAATATTTGCAAACACGATACCTCAAGTCAACTGATACCTAGTTTTTACATTCTTGATTGAGTAAAAAGAATCAATCTCAAGCAGATTAATTTTGTTTGATTACAGAAATTTGGTAATTTTAATAAGCGTAAAAAATAGTTGACAAAATAGTAGCCATAATGTAATTATAGAAGATTCTTATTCTCGATTACTCTCCTTCAATTTGACTACTATCTAATCATTTAAAAAATGGAATCCGACTCAGTTAGTGAGCTATTTTCCCTATTTACCACAGCCAATCCTGAGACAATAGAATGGTTTCTCGCTGTTTCAGAAAAACAAAGCTATCCTCAAAATAGCATTCTGATAGACAAAGAAGATTGGGGAAAAGAAGTTATTTTTATGGCTTCAGGCTGGATTAATGTTTCTGCAATGTCTCGCGAAAAAGAAATAACACTGGATATTTTGGCCGAGGGAAATTATTGTGGTGAAATTGCAATTTTAGATGATTTTCCTCCTCTAACTAAAGTTACTGCTCTTTCAGATGTTCAATTGCTTAAAATTTCAGCCCAGAGATTTCTGCAAATGTTGTTTAAAGATCCCCAATTACAACACCAAATGCTGAAGTTAACTATCCAAAAAGTCCGCCAGCTTTATCATCGTCTAAAATCTTCTCAACAGTCTTCTGAAAGAGTGCTTATTAAAACTTTAATAGATTTTGCAAAAAATTATGGCAAAACAACAGATAGGGGACTAGCAATTTTCAAAATTCCTGATGAATGTTTAGCAAGTTTGATTGGAATCGAAGTTATTGAACTTGAAAAAATGATCGAGAAACTAAGTAAAAATAATTTAATCTATATAGATACTAAAAATCAGACATTTTGTTTACCTAATCTCAAGCAATTACATCATTTTTCTAAACAATTATAAATAAGATTCAAGCAATTATTATATTAATCAAAATTAGAATTTCATTAATACTTTATAAAAAACTAAAACCAAACCATAAATCATGCTAATTTCTCAAGCTTCTTCTCCATCTTTTATTTCTAATTCGAGTTTACCGAGTATTTTCTATCAAGTATCAATGTCTCAACCGACTTCTCATCTTTTTGAAGTTACGATGACTATTGATAATTGGCAAGAAAATTTACTTCATTTAAAAATGCCAGTTTGGACACCTGGTTCTTATTTAATAAGGGAATATGCACGTAATATTCAAGATTTTACTGCCCAAAGTTATCAAGATGGAACTCAATTAACTTTCGAGAAAATTAGTAAAAATCATTGGCAAATTAAAACAGAAGATGTTACTAATATCACAATTTCTTATAAAGTTTTTGCCTATGAATTATCTGTTAGAACCAATCATTTAGACGATTCTCATGGTTATTTTAATGGAGCAGCTGTATTTTTCTTTGTTGCTGGTTTTGAAGATTTACCTTCAATTCTACAAATTATTCCTCCTCAGTTAGATTGGCAAGTAACCACTACTTTACAGCCTTTAGACGGCAAACCTTCTACTTTTTTAGTTCCTGATTTTGATACCTTAGTTGATAGTCCTGTTGAAATTGGTACTCATCAATCTTATGAATTTGAAGTCAGAAAAAAAAATCATCAATTAGTAGTTTGGGGAGAAGGAAATATGGAGGTACAAAAAGTTTTAAAAGACATTGAAAAAATTATTGAAGTTGAAGCCGATTTATATCAAGGATTACCCTATGATAATTATTGTTTTTTGCTACATTTAACGAATAATGGGTTTGGCGGATTAGAACATAAAAATTCTTGTACATTAAATTATTCGCGCTTTGGATTTCGAGATCCAGATAAATATAATCGTTTTATTCAGTTGGTTGCTCACGAATTTTTCCACTTGTGGAATGTTAAGCGCATCCGTCCTAAAGCATTAGAAAAATTTGATTATGAGCAGGAAAATTATACTCCATCTCTTTGGTTTTCTGAAGGAACAACTAGCTATTATGACTTACTTATTCCTTTACGGGCAGGAATTTACAATACTCAGGTTTTTCTGGTTAATTTAAGTAAGGAAATCACTCGTTTTTTACTCACCCCAGGACGTAAAGTTCAACCGCTTTCAGAATCTAGTTTTGATGCTTGGATAAAATTATATCGTCGAGATACAAATAGTGATAATTCCCAAATATCTTATTATCTCAAAGGAGAATTAGTTTCTCTTTTATTAGATTTATTGATTCGCGATCGCTTTCAAAATCAACGTTCATTAGATGATGTTATGCGTCAAATGTGGGAAAAATTTGGCAAAACTGAAATAGGATTTACTCCAGATCAATTAAAGGAAGTTATTGAATCTGTTGCAGATATAAACTTAACTGATTTTTTCCAAAACTATTTAGAAGAAACTCAAGAATTACCTTTTAATGAATATTTGGAACCTTTTGGTCTGAAATTACAAAGTGTAAATAATAATCAAATTCCACACACAGGAATGCGAGTGCAATCTGAAAATGGAAAAGAAATGATCAAATTTGTGGCGATAGATTCTCCTGCACAAATTGCGGGGATTAGTCCTGAGGATGAATTGGTTGCTCTTAATGGCATTCGAGTTACCGCCGAACAATTAACAGAACGACTCAAAGATTACCAAGCAAATGATATGATTCAGTTATCTCTGTTTCGTCAAGATATTTTAAAGACTGTCAGGCTTCAATTGGCAGCTTCTGAACCAAGTCATTATGAAGTTATTCAGATTAAAAATCCTAGCGATCGCCAAATTAAAAATATTGAGGGTTGGCTTGGATCTGCTAATTAAAAGAATCTAACTTTTCAGCATACGAGTACCCTAATCTTTTTGCTTTCTAGATTAACTTAAAACTTTATTATTAAAACTTCTCAAATGCACCAGTTTCTTCCCATCGCTTATTTTCAAAATCAGTTTATTCCCTTTGAAAAAGCAACTATTTCAGTTGCAACGCACGCCTTACATTACGGAACAGCTGCTTTTGGAGGCTTACGAGGAATTCCCGATCCCCAAGATCCTCAACAAATTTTACTCTTTCGCTTAGACCGCCATTGTCAACGTTTAAGTCAGAGTGCAAGCTTTTTGAATTATGAAATTTCTGCCGACAAAATTCGACAAGTTATTGTTGACTTTATTCAAAAAAATCAACCTCAAACTTCTTTTTATATCCGTCCACTTGTTTATAGTTCAGGATTAGGAATAGCTCCAAGATTACACAATATTGAAAAAGATTTTTTGGTTTATGGTTTGGAAATGGGAGACTATCTTTCAGCAGAAGGAGTAAGTTGCAGAATCAGTTCCTGGTATCGTCAAGAAGACCGCAGTTTGCCCCTCAGAGGAAAAATTAGTGCTGCTTATATTACTTCAGCTTTAGCTAAAACAGAAGCAGTTGAGTCGGGTTTTGATGAAGCGATTTTGATGAATTCCCAAGGGAAAGTTTGTGAAGCGACGGGGATGAATATTTTCATGGTTCGTCACGGTCAATTAATCACACCAGGTCCAGAACAAGATATTTTAGAGGGCATCACAAGAGATAGTATTTTGACCCTGGCAAAAGATCTGGGTATTCCCACTATTCAGCGACCTATTGATAAATCAGAACTCCTCATTGCTGATGAAGTTTTCTTAAGTGGAACAGCAGCTAAAATTACTCCTGTTAAAAGAATTGAAACTTTTAATTTTTCACCTTTACATCCTATTACTAATCAGCTTAAAGAGAAATTAGTAAATATTACTGAAAACCGCGATCATAATTATCAAGATTGGGTCTTTAAAATACCTTTATTCGGTTAAAGTATGTTGATAAATTTGATTATTTTATTCTTAGTAATAGGCTGAAATTTAAAATTTTTAATAGATATCACTTACAATCAGCGCAATAAGTTATTTCTAAATTCAAGAGTCCTATTCTAATATTATTAGTTTAGTAATATCAAAGTAAAAACTAATAGTTTGAAATAAGAATTTGCTGGATTTTACGAACATTTTAAGATAATTTTTTTAACTTTTTCTATTTTATAAAATAGAATTTAAATAATCTTTCGTTTTTATCTTGATAATAGTAAAATCTACTATAATTAGAGTTAATCCCCATAATTAATTTTCTTTTTGCCTTGTGCAACGGCTCGGAAATCGATGAAAATAGCCCTTTTTGGAACCAGTGCCGATCCACCAACTGCTGCCCATCAAACAATTTTGCAATGGTTGTCTGATCATTATGATCAAGTGGCAATTTGGGCTTCAGATAATCCATTTAAAGGAGATCAAACTGCCTTAGCTCACCGCATGATTATGCTCGAATTGTTAATTGAGGCAATGAATCCTTCTCGAAAAAATGTTCAAGTCTATGCACAACTAAGCGATCGCCGAAGTTTAAATAGTCTAAAAAAAGCTCAACTTATTTGGGGAGAAAATACTGAATATAGCCTAGTAATTGGCTCTGATTTAATCCAACAAATTTGCCATTGGTATCGAGTTAAAGAACTTTTTCAAGCAGTCAAAATTGTCATTATTTCTCGTTCTAATTATGAAATTAATTTAAAAGATTTAAAAACTTTAGAAGAACTTGGTGGAAACTATCAAATTATAGATATTAATGTGCCAGCAATTTCTTCCACAAATTATCGAAAAACAAAAGATAAAACAGTTGTTCCTCAAACGATTAAAGAATACATCTATCAACAAAAACTTTATGGATATTAAAGAATGATAATCAATCAAATGGAGCAGAAAAAATTAGCAGATTTTAAAGTTGGAGTAGAGAATGTTATCTTTTCTGTTGATGCCCAACAAAATCGTCTTTTAGTGTTACTAATTAAGCGCATTGAAAGCCCTTTTAAAAATTACTGGAGTTTACCTGGAACCCTTGTTCGTCACGGAGAATCTCTAGAATCTTCAGCAGAAAGAATTTTGGCGGAAAAACTTGTCATTAATAATCTTTATTTAGAGCAACTTTATACATTTGGTAATCCGAATCGTGACCCCAGAGAAGATCCTAAAAATGATGGAGAACGTTATTTATCAGTCAGTTATTTCGCCTTAGTTCGGTTTGAAAATTCGGGGTTAATAATTCGAGATTTGATTCATACAGCTTGGCATGATTTCAATAATTTGCCGCCTCTAGCATTTGATCATCAAGAGATTTTAAACTATGGTTATCGTCGTTTACATAATAAATTAGAATATAGCCCGATTGCTTTCGATGTTTTGCCTGAAGTCTTTACTTTATCAGATTTATTTCAACTTTATACAATAGTTTTTGGAGAAAATTTTTCTGATTATTCTAATTTTAGATCGCGTCTTCTTAAGTTAGGTTTTTTAAAAGATACTGGCTTAAAAACAAATAAAGGAGCAGGGCGGCCAGCAAGTTTATATCAGTTTAATACTAAGGCATTTGCTCCCTTCAAAGATAAACCTTTAGTTTTTATTTAGAATATTAAAAATAAGACTTATGAAAATTGCGATCGCACAGTTAAACCCAATCATTGGCGATATTAAAAATAATGCTCAAGAAATTCTCAAAGTAGCTCAAGTAGCGAGTAAACGGGGTGTCGATTTATTATTAACTCCCGAATTATCTCTCTGTGGTTATCCTCCTAAAGATCTTTTACTTAATCCCAGTTTTGTTGAATTAATGGCAACAGAATTAGCTCAATTAGCGCGAAATTTACCGTTTGAATTAACAGTATTAGTTGGAACAGTAGAAATTAATGAGCAGGCAAATATACAAGGAGAAAAACCTTTATTTAATAGTATTGCTTTATTAAAAGAGGGTAAAATACAAACTATTTTTCATAAAAGATTATTACCAAATTATGATGTTTTTGATGAAGCTCGGTATTTTGAATCGGGTAAAGAAAGTGATATTTTTATGATTAATAAAATTAAAATTGGAGTGACAATTTGTGAGGATTTATGGAATGATGAAACATTTTGGAAAATACGTCGTTACCAAGTTAATCCTGTAGCAGATTTAGCAAGTTTAGGCAGTCAATTAATTGTTAATTTATCAGCGTCTCCCTACATTCTTAAAAAGCAAAATTTACGAGAATTGATGTCATGTTCTCTGGCAAAAAGCTATCAAGTTCCTCTAATTTATACGAATCAAATTGGAGGAAATGATGATTTAATTTTTGATGGTAATAGTTTTGCAACAAATCGGCAAGGTGAGGTAATCGGCAGAGCCAAATCTTTTGTTACAGATTTACTATTATTAGAGTTTGATGAAAATGAAAAAGACTTACATCTGACTAATATTAATCCTTTACCCAAAACAGAAGAAACAGAAATTTTTGCAGCCTTGGTTTTGGGAGTTAAAGATTATGTAAAAAAATCTGGTTTTGCTCAAGTTATCTTAGGTTTAAGTGGTGGAATTGACTCTGCTTTGGTCGCCGCGATCGCTACTGAAGCCTTGGGTGCAAGTAATGTTTTGGGAGTATTGATGCCGTCTCCTTATAGTTCTAATCATTCTATTATTGATGCGGAAAAGTTAGTCAAAAATTTAGGAATCACTAGCTACCAATTGCCGATTGAAACAATAATGAAAACCTATGATCAATTATTAGAACCAATTTTTATGGATACCGCTTTTGGGATAGCTGAAGAGAATTTACAGTCTCGAATTCGGGGTAATTTACTGATGGCGATCGCGAATAAATTTGGCTATTTACTATTATCAACTGGCAATAAATCAGAAATTTCGGTTGGTTATTGCACTCTTTATGGCGATATGAATGGCGGTTTGGCGGTGATTGCCGATCTTCCTAAAATGCGAGTTTTTGCCCTTTGTCAGTGGCTTAACCGCGATTGCGAAATTATTCCCCAAAATATTTTAACGAAATTGCCTAGTGCGGAACTCAAGCCAGGACAAATAGATCAAGATTCTTTACCGCCCTACGAAATTTTGGATGAGATTCTAGAAAGACTAATTCAAAATCATCAATCGGTCAGTCAAATAATTGCCGCAGGTTTTGAGCCAGAGACCGTCCAAAAAGTGTATAAATTAGTCAGTCGTGCCGAATTTAAACGCAAACAAGCGGCCCCTGGATTAAAAGTAACGGATCGCGCCTTTGGGACGGGTTGGAGAATGCCGATCGCCAGTCGTTGGTGAAATTTAAGATTCTTTGATGGGTTGATAATATTCGTGGCAAAGAAAAGGAACAGCCACAAGTTCTCCAGAAGCTTCGCCAACTTGAACTTTTAACCCTTTTCCTCCCGCTTTTGTTCGCACATATCCCAACCCAAAAAAGCTTTTTAAATCAGTAGAGCTAGTCAAGATTCCTACTTTTTCGCCCTCTAACATTATTAAAGTTCCAGCTTCCACAAACTGACCTAATTTAATGCCCCAAAGTTTTTGTTTAACCCCTTTATAAGTATTAAGACGCGCAATCGTTTCTTGACCAATATAACAACCTTTTTCAAAAGAAATCGCGTTCCACAATCCTGCTTCTAAGGGGTTATAATCTTCTGTCAACTCCTTATCAGGCATTGGTTTTCCCTGGGTAATGCGAAGATATTCCCAAAGGTGATCGCTAATTTTAAATCCTTTTAGTTCTAATAATTTTTCTTGAATTATTGTTAATTGATCAACAGGAAGAATGAGCGTATAACCAAGCAAATTAAGTTCATTTCCTTGGGCTAAATAAAATGAATTATTATTAATTGTAACTAAACTTTGAGAATTATTCTCAGGTAAAACTAAACCGAGTTGTTGTAAAAAATTATCACTTTCTTTACCTAACAAACTAACTAAAATATATTGTTCAGAAATATCTGTTAATTCAACTTTATCCATCGGAAAAAGAAAACGATCCATCCAATCAAATAAAAACTGGCGACGATTAGCGGAAACTTTTACCCAAATGGCATCTTCTAAAATATAAGCAGTTGCCAAATCTAAGGTTCTACCAGTCGAGTTGACAAATACGGTATTACAATGTTGTCCAGCTTTTAAGTTATTAATATTATTAGTTGTTTGATTATGTAAAAAACGAGTTCTATCTTCTCCTTTTAATTGCAATAATCCACTGTTTATATGCACATAAAAAGCAAGACTTTCTGAAATTTTAGTTAAAGCTTCTAAATCATTTTCTATTATCATTAATGTCATGCAATTATTCCTCAGTAAATTGGTTTAAAAAGTTGGTAAATCTACGAAAAGAGTATTAATAACCCTCTGGGTTTTATTGTCTAAATTTTGCCAATCAATTTCTCCTGTTTCTTCAAAAAGGCTGGTATCAATGTTAACTTCTTGTTGTTGATTACTAACATTTGCGTCATCTTTTAAGATCAGAGCTTGATAATCTAAAAAACACACTTCAAAACAAATATCCCACAACGCGATCGCATATTTATGATCTTGATAAGTCAATTGTAACTGATGACCAGGATAAGGATTTTCAACGGCTGTATAAGTTCCTTCCCAGACTGAATCATCCAATTTTTTACGCAAATTATCCATGACTCGAATTAAGGAAGGTTGCATTAATAATTCTGCTAATTCCCAATCGTTAGAAGTTTTAAAAATAGGAATCATAAACAATAATTTTTACTTATTTATTATCTTTTTTAGAGATTATAAAAAACTAATTTATTGACTTTTATTTTCTATTTAATCTGATCATTTAAACTATAATCAAAGAAAATAACTCTCTCATAATAACTTACTTTTAGGTTCTCATGACAAGAAAATACGTTTCTCTCGGAGTTTCCCTGTCTTTGACTCTGACACTTTGGATCATCGAGAGTGGAATTTTTCTCTTGCGTGCAAGCAGTGAGACAATTAACCCAAAAATGACATCAAATGAAACTGAACTTCCAGAAGATTCTCTCGATCTGAGTCCTGAAATTATTCAAAATAGTCCTGTTTTACAACGTTGGCAAAAACAAGTTCCTGATCTTTTAGAAGAGATTAAAAGTGATCCCAGTTTTCGGACTAGAATTCGCCTGGGTTATAATCAATTTCCTAGTTCTAGTAACACAAGTGGTGTGGGAATTGGCATCGAAGATCTGTTTTTAGGGCGATCAAATTTAACAGTTAGTGGGAATTACGAAACATCTTTTAATAATCGTCAATCAGGCGGAATTAATCTTAATTATTACCTACTTCCTTTAGGCAATTATCTAAACATTTCTCCCTTAGTTGGTTATCGATATATTCAAACTAATAATTACCATACTCAAGGAATTAATCTGGGTGCAAAAATCATTTTATCCTTATCGAGATCGGGTGCAGCAGATCTATCTTTTGCTCAAAGTTTTATGTCTCCAGGAAGTGAAAATGAAGTGGGAATTTCGACTCTTTCGGTGGGATATGCTTTAACAAAAAAATTACGTATTTCAACCGATTTACAACAACAAAATTCTCATGCTCAAAAAGATAATCGAGTGGGATTATATTTGGAATGGATGCCCTAATTTACTTATCATAAAAAGCAATTATAAATTAATTAAAATCTTCATTGAGCCATAGATAAATGACTGGTCAAGAATTACGAGAATTATTACTTAATAAATGGGGACGCTCTTATGATGTGCAATTACGACGTGTTAAGGGAAAGATTTTTGTGCAAGTCATGTGGAAATATTTAGAACAGGCTTCTTTTCCCCTTTCTGAATCTGAATATATGGCTCATTTAAACGCGATCGCCGAATATTTGCAAGCTTGGGGCAGCATTTCGCAAGTCGAAAATTATTTAGCAACAACGCGCGAAAATCCTCGGTTGGGAAAAGCGGTCAGTATTCCTTTAGATCTAGGAGAACGGGCTTCGGAGTGGATTTTGGATTAAAAACTAAAAATATTAAGTTATTAGAAGTTTTTGATTGCATAGATAGCTATTTTTCTGTAAGATCAGATTTTAGAGCTTTTTTAATCTAAAATTCATTATTTTCTTCAATATGGAAAAGCGAAAAAAATGACGACCATTCGCGTTGCCCTGATAGAGGATGACGATTTAATTTGTGTTGGTTTACGAACTGCCCTGGAAGTTTTTCCAGAAATTACTTGGCTTGGGGAAGCTTATACGGGAAAAGAGGGTTTTCAATTATTACAAATCACCCAACCCGATATTGTAATTTTAGAGATTGATCTGCCCGATTTAGATGGGATTGAATTAACTAAGCGCATTAAAAATTCACCCGCTCATCAAAATATTAAGGTTCTGATTCTGACGCTACACCATGAAGAAGAGACCGTTTTGGCTGCTTTTCGGGCGGGGGCTGATTCCTATTGTATGAAAAATATTCGCCCAGAATTGTTATTAGAAGCGATTAAGGCGACTCAGGCTGGCCAGTCATGGATTGATCCTGCGATCGCCAGAATTGTGCTGAATCATGCCAAGCGATCGCCAGAATTTGACGAAAAAAGCCAAGAACAAAAAGTTTCGACACCGCTTACCTATAGAGAATTAGAAGTTCTTAATTTAATTGTGAATGGCAACAGTAATGCTGAAATTGGCGAAAAATTATTTATCACAGTCGGAACAGCGAAAACCCATGTTCGCAACATTTTAAATAAACTCTGTGCAGAAGATCGTACTCAGGCGGCAGTTCATGCTTTAAGATCAGGTTTAATCGGTTAAATTTTAATCTTTAAAAGATCATGTTTCAGCAACTTATTCAAGAACAAAGAACACATTTTGCGACTGGTAAAACTAAAAATGTACATTATCGTTTAGAGCAATTGAAAAAATTAAAACAATCTATTCTTAAACGAGAAACTTCTATTATTACTGCACTTAAAAACGATCTAAGAAAACCTGAATTAGAAAGTTATTTAGCTGAAATTAGAGCAACAATTCAAGAGATTGATTACGCGGTAAAATACTTAAAACAATGGACTAAAATTCAGAAGATAAAAACTAATTTAGAAGCTTTTCCTTCTGTCGCTGAAATTCATCCCGAACCCTTGGGAATTGTATTAATTATTAGTCCTTGGAATTATCCTTTTTCTTTAGCTATTTCTCCACTTGTAGGGGCGATCGCGGCGGGCAATTGCGCTATTATTAAACCTTCTGAAAATACGCCCAATGTATCCAAAATTATTGCAGAAATTATTCACCAAAATTTTGCAATAACAGAAATTGCCGTAGTGGAAGGAGATGCAACTATTAGTCAACAATTATTAGCCGAAAAATTTGATTATATTTTCTTTACGGGCGGAACTAAAATTGGTCAGTTAGTGATGGAAGCTGCTGCAAAACATTTAACACCTGTTACTTTGGAATTAGGGGGGAAAAGTCCCTGTATTGTAGATACTGAAATTGATCTAGAAGAGACTGCTAAACGGATTGCTTGGGGAAAATTTATTAATGCGGGACAAACTTGTATTGCGCCTGATTATCTCTTAGTTGATCGGTCAATTAAAAAAGAATTAATCAGTAAACTTCAAGAGTGTATTTATAACTTTTATGGGCAGGATCCAGCTACTAGTCCTGATTATGCTCGCATTGTTAATGAACGTCAATTTAGACGATTACAAAAACTACTTAAAGATGGGAATATTTTAACAGGAGGACAAACAAATTCTGAACAAAATTATATTGCTCCAACTTTAATTACTAATGTTTCTCTAGATTCTGAATTAATGCAAGAAGAGATTTTTGGCCCAATTTTACCGATTTTAGATTACGAGAACCTAGAAAATGCGATCGCCTTTATTAATCAACGTCCTAAACCTTTGGCACTCTATTTATTTTCTAATAATAAAACAAAACAAAAACGAGTATTAGAAGCAACTTCTTCGGGTGGTGCTTGTATTAATGATACAATTTTTCAAGTAGGAATTGTTGATTTACCCTTTGGTGGAGTTGGGCCTAGTGGTATGGGAAATTATCATGGCAAAGCTACTTTTAAAACTTTTTCTCATTACAAAAGTGTTCTTAAAAAATCCTTTCGTTTTGAATCTAATTTTCGTTATCCGCCCTATGGGAATAAAATTAATTGGCTCAAGCGTTTGTTAGGTTAAATGAATCAAGGTTGGCTCTATCGAGACACAATAAATCAGCAAAAACTTGGTCAAACTTTGCTGGATTACTATTGCGAAAACTATCCGCATTCCAGTCGAGAAGAATGGCAAACTCGAATTCTCACAGCAAAAATTTTAGTTAATGGACAAGAAGCAAGCCCTGAAACTTTATTAAAAAAAAGATATCAACTCACCTATCAGCGATCGCCTTGGCAAGAACCCGATGTTCCCCTAGAATTTGCAACAGTCCACGAAGATGATGATCTGTTAATTATTGCGAAACCTTCAGGATTGCCCGTTTTGCCAGGTGGTGGATTTTTGCAAAATACCCTGCTTTACCAACTCCAACAACGTTATCCCCAAGAAACGCCTGTTCCCATTCATCGTCTTGGTCGGGGTACTTCTGGTTTGATGTTAATTGCGCGATCGCCATTAGCAAAATCTAATCTTAGTCAGCAAATGCGCGATCGCCAAATCAGCAAAATTTATCGCACATTAATTGGCCCCAGCGAACTACCCGATGAATTCACCATCAATCAGGCGATTGGCAAAATTCCCCATCCCCTCCTTGGTTATCTTTATGGCGCGACTCCAACGGGCAAATTTGCTCAAAGTGATTGTCGAGTTTTGAAACGTCACCCAAACATGACTGGGTTAGAAATCAGCATTTTAACGGGCAGACCTCACCAAATTCGCATTCATTTAGCGGCGATCGGTTATCCTCTTTTAGATGATCCGCTTTATGATGTTGGTGGTATTGCAAAAATCTCAAGTTTAGACTCAAAATCACCTGTTCCCAGCGATTGTGGCTATTGGCTCCATGCTTTTCAACTTAGCTTTGTTCATCCATCTACGGGGAAAAAATTAACATTTATATCTTTGCCACCGCCTGAATTAGATTTTTAGTTTATTCTAAAGTTTGGATAAAACTAAATACAAAAGCATTAAAAAAAGAACGCGATCGCTTTTATTAATCAACTTTAGAATTTAACAGCAACAGTAATTAAAATAGGAGAATCAAAAAGCAAATTGTTATTAAAATAAGGGAAACTAAAATGGCAATTCAAAATTCGATTAAATTCTCAGTAAAATATTGCTTAAAACTTTTATGGGTGATTAGTTTTGTGATTGCATTAAACTTCTTGATCTGTTCTCCCATTCCCGCCCAAGCTGCGATCGCCAACTATACCTACGCCGATTTGCATGAGCAAGACTTTTCCAATCAAAATTTTGTTCGAGCATCTTTTGCAGCAGCCGATATGCGGGAAATAAATCTAAAAAATTCTGATTTATCCTTCACTATTTTCACTGAAGCCATTTTATTAAAAGCGAATTTACAAAATGCCGATTTTACTTCTGCTTTAATTGACCGAGTAACTCTAGATTTTGCCGATTTAACCAATGCGATTTTTACAGACGCGATCGCCACTCGAACCCGTTTTTATCAAACGATTATTACAGGAGCAGATTTTAGTAATGCGATTATTGATAATTACCAAGTTTCTCTAATGTGTGAAAGAGCAGAAGGAATTAATCCTAAAACGGGTATAGCGACAAGAGAAAGTCTAGGTTGTCGAGAAAAACACTCATTAAATTTGCTCAAAAGACTTCAAAATTGATTCCAACGCGATCGCAATATGAGTCCAATGAGTTCCGCCCTGACAAAAAACCGTATAAGGTTCTCGCAACGGGCCATCCGCCGAAAATTCCGAAGTACTTCCATCAATAAATGAACCACCTGCCATCACCACTTGGCTCTCATAACCTGGCATTTTTGCTGGCACAGGATCGAGATAGGTACCAACGGGAGAGACGGATTGAATAGCTTTACAAAAGGCAATTAGCTTTTCGGGAGAACCTAACTTAATCGCTTGAATCACATCTCGACGCGGAACCAATGGGGCAGGATTAACGGCATAACCCAACTTGTCAAAAACATAAGCCATTAAATGAGTTCCCTTAACCGCTTCTCCGACCATTTGGGGTGCCAGAAAAAGTCCTTGGAATAATAACCGATTTTGATCAAAAGTTGCCCCGCCTTCTGTGCCGATGCCTGGAGCCGTCAAACGACAAGCTGCTGCTTCGACAAATTCTTTTTTTCCTGCCAAATATCCCCCTGCCGTAACAATCGTTCCGCCTGGATTTTTAATCAGTGATCCCGCCATTAAATCCGCTCCAACAGCAGTCGGTTCTCGGTCTTCAATAAATTCTCCATAGCAATTATCGACAAAGCAAACGGTATGGGGATTTTGCTGTTTAATAATTTGGATAATTTTTTCAATCTCATCAATAGACAAACTAGAACGCCAAGAATATCCGCAAGAACGCTGAATTAATGCCAGACGAGTGTGCGGTTTAATCGCAGTTTTGAGTCCATGCCAATCTATTAATCCCTGATTAGTTAAAGCTAATTCTCGATAAGAAATGTTAAACTCAGACAGCGAACCTTGACCTTGACCCCTCACACCGATAACTTCCTCTAAAGTATCGTAGGGCGGGCCAACTACAGCAAGCAATTCGTCCCCAGGTCGCAATACCCCATACAAGGCACAGGCGATCGCGTGGGTTCCAGAAACTAACTGAACTCTAACGGCGGCAGCTTCGGCTCCCACAATTTGAGCGAAAACTTGGTCTAATGTCTCTCGTCCCAAATCATCATGGCCGTATCCGCTCACACTAGCAAAGTGATGGACTCCCACCCGATGATCATGGAAGGCTTCTAAAACTTTTTTTAGATTTTGCTTGACCTTAGCGTCAATATCAGAAAAGATCGGAGATAGTATATTTTCTGTTTCTTTTAGAAGATCTGAATTATTCATTGGTTGTTTAAATGTTGCTAGTCCTTACTAGATTCAATGCTTAAACTTGCCCAATGTCAAACTCCCCTATTTATTTTTAGTTAAATTCAGTTATGAAAAAATCCGTAAAAAATTCTTTAAATAAGGTTAAATAAGGATCGAATCTATCAATTTTCTATTTTGTCCAAACATAACTGACAATCATCTGCCTAACCTTAGCTATTTAGCTATCTCCCTAATTTTTTCTATAGGTTCTTAAATGACTGCTTCGCTTCCGAATAGTTCAAACAACAAACTGGCTCCATCATGGAGTATTATCATTTATTTTTCCTTGATTCACCTTGTTGCGTTACTAGCTTTTGTTCCTAGTAATTTTACATGGAAAGCTCTTGGTGTAGCTTTTTTCCTTTACTGGTTAACTGGTGGAATTGGCATTACTTTAGGATTTCATCGCTTAGTTTCTCATCGAAGTTTTACCGTACCAAAATGGGTAGAATACATCTTAGTTTTTTGTGGAACTTTAGCGTGTCAAGGCGGCCCATTCGATTGGATTGGAATGCACCGAATGCACCACAAATTCTCTGATACTGCAAATGATCCCCACGATTCTAATCGAGGTTTTTGGTGGAGTCATATTGGTTGGATGTTGTATGATATTCCTGCAAATGAAGATGTTCACCGTTTCACTCAAGACATTGTCAATGATCCTTTTTATCAATTCTGTCAAAAATATCTAATTATTATTCAAGTTGCTTTAGGATTAGTGCTTTTTGCGATCGGCGGTTGGCCTTGTGTTATTTGGGGAATTTTTGTGCGATTGGTAGTTGTTTTTCATTGTACTTGGCTCGTTAATAGTGCGACTCACAAATTTGGTTATCAGAGCCATGAATCCGATGATCATTCTCGCAATTGTTGGTGGGTTGCGTTGTTAACTTTTGGTGAAGGTTGGCATAATAATCATCATGCTTACCAATATTCAGCCCGTCATGGTTTGCAATGGTGGGAATTCGATTTGACTTGGATGACGGTTCGTTTATTAAACTTTCTCGGTTTAGCGACTGATGTGAAGTTGCCTCCTAATAATCAAATGAAACGAGACGGTGTTGCTTAGAATTTAAATTTCTAAACATTATTTTTCTAAACACTATTATTGATAAAATTCCTTCTATTTTAGTTAATAGGAGGTTTTTATTTTTAATTCATGATTTTACTCAAAAAAATTACAATAATTCATCCATAAAAGTCATAATCTGAATACTTTTTTTAGACAAAACTGGATCTTGAGGATGTTTTTTTAAATAGGATTCTAATAAATCTTTGAGTGCAATTAATTTCAAACTATTTTCGGCATAGGTTTTCGCGATCGCCTCCGCACCTTTTAAATAACCCGTTGCCCCCAAATCCATCATGGCAGACCGTCGTAGTTGTAAATCTGGGCCTTTTAAAGCTTCAATCAGGCGATCGCCGTAACTCGAATTACCTGTCAGTTGATATAAAGCTCTCGCTGCTGCATATTGGACTTTTGGAGTAAAATGCTCTAAAAATGGCTCAATTTTAGGAATTGCTTCAACGGCTTGCAGTATTCCCAAAGCTTCAATAATGGCTTCATAAGGTTGGGTCAAATGGGGTTTATTTGCCGTTTGTTGAGCCGCATCTAACCCGCCTTCTAATAAATTCAATAAAGCAGGAATCGCCCTAACATCTCCCAATTGTTCCAAAGCTTGGGCGGCAGATTCGCGCACATAATAATCAGAACAAAATAAGCCCTCAACCAAAGCAGGAACAACTCGCGTTTCTTCTAATTTTCCCAAAGCTTTCGTTGCATTTCGTCTTAAAGGATAACCGCCATCAGGTGATCGATCTGTTTCATCTTGCAAGGCTTCAAGTAAGGCATCAATGGCAATAGTTTCTGTTACCCGAAATCGACCAATCCACCAAGCTGCATAATATCTCGCACTAGAATCTTCTTTTTGCTGGAGATTGGCGATCGCGTTTTCAACTGTATAATTTGGAGCGTCAACGGTTGAAATTAGTAAATTATTTTCTTGAAAATTGTCAGTCATAAGTGGGATTTAAAAATACTTAAAAATAACTATATTTTTATAAGAGAAATGATAAATTGTTGCGAATAAAAATTTTTAGACAAAAACAGAGACAGATGATTAGTTAAATTTTCTCTAACTGTTTCATCCGTCTTTTTAAATATTTAAAACTGGATTTTGTCAGCTAAAATAAAATTAACTTTCAGATGATTCTACCGACTCAGGTAAGGACGTTTCAATATTAACAATCGTTCCACCCATACGAGTGATACGACGCATTTCCTCATTCATGCGAGTATAGGGGACTTTGATAAAAACACTACCGCTTTGACGAAAAGGATAGTTATTGTTATCGTTTTTTTCTGTTTGACGCAAACCACTCACTTCATAAACAAAAACACGACTTGCCGCCGCATTGTTCGCCGCACCGACTAAAGCAAATTGACCCAACATAATTTTAATTACTCCTAAACTAAAACTAAAAACTCTAATGTTTACAACTATTAAAAAAAGGGATAGATTTTCGCAAAATACCTTAATTAAAAAGTATTAAACTTAACCTTCTCCCATTTTTTAAACATGATTAATTCAAGCTAGCGGGAGTAATACTAGCAACTTTTCCACCCATTTTATAAACCTGTTGCAAGGTATTATTCAATTGCTCATAAGGAACAATGATTGCTTTGTTGCTACGACGAACTTTAGGATAACCCATCGCTTTCATCGCTGCAATTTCAACACGGAATAATTTACCAGCTTCAGTTCCAAACGGTGTTGAACCACCAAGAGCTTTGGTAGGCGTGTTACCTGCTTTGGAAGGACGATAGGCCCAACCTGCATTCTGACCACTAGGGCCAATGATCGCAGAAACAGAATTTTGACCAAGTTCAGTTGCTAAACGGGTATTATTCCGCTCTAGTTGAGAGCGATCGCTGTTGGCATAACCCCGATAGAGACGGAAAAAGCGGGTAAAACCGACAGTCCGATCACCAACTTGGTTGTTAATTCGGTAATAAGGAACAATATTGTCCCCAAAATTTTCCTGATATTCAACAGAATCGATATAGGAATCAATTTCTGCATCAAAACCTTCATTTTCATAAAGGTCTAAATGATAAACAATTTCTGCTTCTTCAAAAGGTGCGCGTCCCAAAAGATGCTTGTAATTCAGTTCAATAACACGGTTTTGAAAGTTATTGTAGAAAAACTTTTGCTTATAAAGCTCAGATTTTGCCAAAGTACGAACAAACTCACGCACACTAATAGAACCATTTTTCAACAAAGATTCCGCACCTTTGAGCCGTTCTGATTGCATAACGTAATCGTTACCCAAAACTTGACGGTAGATGGCACGAATAACAACATTTGCGTCATCTTGAGTCCAATCGGAGCGCAGTTCAACGGGAGAAGCATCGTTAAATGCTGAAACTCCCAGTCGGGATGCCGCTACTGTAATTCCCACTGATTAATCTCCTTTATTGGTTTTGTTTAAATTGATTTACCCTTGGGTAATGCTGGTAATAACACCGCCCTGACGGTTAATTTGTTGCAATTTATTAGACAATTGCTCGTAGGCAACCACATATTCGGTACTGCTACGACGAACACGGGTTTTTTGTCCAATTGGCGCACCTTGAGTTACTCGGATGCGATAGAGTTTTTCCCGATCACCCGCCGAAGTTCCCCGCAGACTGTCGCCCGTTGAGCCAATATAAACAGGAGAAGCCGAATTTTGAGCCAATTCCCGTGTTAATTTTGCTCGGTTGCCACTGCCTTGAGCGCGATCACTATTTGCATAACCCCGATACA
Source organism: Snowella sp. SOY_38_metabat_116 (assembly GCA_031396835.1). Classification (GTDB taxonomy): domain Bacteria; phylum Cyanobacteriota; class Cyanobacteriia; order Cyanobacteriales; family Microcystaceae; genus Snowella. The sequence goes on along the minus strand of JANNLO010000194.1, from coordinate 5,654 downwards.
ATTGAAACAAACGGCTAAAACCGACAGTTTTCTGACCACGCTGAGTTGAAAAACCGCGATAATAGGGTACAATCGAGTCCCCAAAGCTTTCTTCATACTCTGGTGAATCAATGTAGGAATTAATTTCCGCTTCATACCCTTCTTCGGTATAAAGATCTGTGTGGAAAGCAATTTCCGTTTGATCGTAGGGAGCGCGACCTAATAAGTGCTTATAATTTAGTTCGATGAAACGGTTTTGAGGATTCGCATTAAAAAACTTATCTCGGTAAAGTTCAGAAAGTGCAACTCCGCGCACAAAATCTTTAACCGAAATTTCGCCACCCCGTAGCAACGACTCTAAGCTGACCAAACGTTCTGAAGTCAACAAATAATCATTACCCAAAACATGACGATAAACCGCACGAATAACGGCTTCAACCTCTTCGACCGTTCGATTAACCCGAAGTTCTAGAGGAAACTCATCTTCAAACGCAGCAATACCTAAACGTTGGGCTGAAACTAAACTTGTCATTTAAACCTCCAAGTAACAAACGCTGTATAGAAATAGCAAGACCTGGAGAAACGGAAGATTGTTAACAATTTGCCAACAAACTTCAGCCTTTCCAGGTCACTAACTAATAACTTAAACTTAGATAACTAGCTCAAAGCATTGATAGCATAGTCGATATAAGAATTAGCTTCAGTAGCAGCGTCTCCAGAAAGGCCATGATTAGATTTGATGTGCTTCAAAGCTTCAATGTACCAGCTAGGAGATAATTCAAAAGTGCGGTTAACTTCGTCTAAACCAGCGATTAGATACTCATCTAAGGGGCCAGTACCACCAGCAACTAAGCTGTAGGTAATCATACGAAGGTAGTAGCCGATGTCACGAGCGCACTTGTCTTTACCACGTTGATCTTGGGCAAAGTTAGCACCAGCAGTTTGGGTGGTGTAAGGGAATTTGTTATAAACAGCTTGAGCCGCACCTTGAATAAGGCTTTGGGCATTAGCAGTTAACGCTTTAGCAGCTTGTAAGCCAGAATTAGCTTGACGTAAGCGACCAAAAGCAACTTGCATTTCAGTGCTACTCAAGAAGCGGCCTTGAGAATCAGCGGTTGCGACGGCATCAGTCAAAGGGGTTTTAGACATTTTTTGGTATCTCCCGATTATTTTGCAAAAGTTTCCTAGATATCTTGAAAGTGATGATTACTTAACTTGCCAGTATTCAAGGGCAAAGATTAAGCAACAGCAGCAGCGGCACGGTCAAAGTAACCAGCAATTTCAGCAACTAAAGCACTGCAATCACCACGAGTAATTCCATTGGTATCATTAACGATAGCCAATGCAGCTTCTTTCATTTTTTGAACGCCAGCAGCAACAGAAGCACCAGGAACACCTAAAGCAACATAGGTTTCGCGGAGACCATTTAAGCAACGATCTTCGAGGATGGAAGCATCACCTGTAAAGGTTGCATAAGTAACATAGCGAAGAATGATTTCCATGTCACGCAAACAAGCAGCCATACGGCGATGAGTGTAAGCGTTTCCACCGGGTTGGATGAGTTGAGGCTGTTCTGCAAATAAAGCACGACCAGCATTGGCAACGATAGCAGAAGCATTACCTGTGATACGGTTAACAGCGTCAAGGCGTTTGTTACCATCTGCAACAGTTGCACTTAGAGCATCTAATTGAGCGTTGGAAAGATACTCGCCGCGAGCATCAGCTTGGGATACAACCCGTGTGAATACGTCGAAAGCCATTGAATTAATCTCCTAATTGACTTGTGTTTGAGTCGGAATTTAAAAAAACTTTCCCTATTACTAGGGGGTTAATTAAGTTACCTTAATCACCGATATGGGTTTTTAAGTTAACTTTTGATTTTCAGTATTCTTTCGGATTCCTAAATCTAAAATTCAAAGAAATCTGAGAAAGGTACTGGATTTATCTCATAAACTAGAAAGGGATTCAAAAGACGCTAGATCAACCTTGGTCTTTCTTAACAACCCTTCTGTATATTTTATACACCGCGAGAGGCCCCTCTGTCTGTTACAACTTATTAACTTTTTTCCTGCTTTTTTGTAACGAAATATTACAGTGAAACTGAGAGAGAAGGGATGAGTTGATAGAGGTTTTGTGGAGGTGCTGCCCTAGAAAGATATTTTTATCAAGTCCGTCACGCTGAAATGGATAATTTGATTTTGGCAGAATTAGGAACGGTTAAATCCGAAAAATGCCATAAAAGTTTTCATCTAGAATTTCTAATTGGGAAAAAGAACAATTAATAGGATACTCATTCTCAGCAGGAATTCTGACTCCCAATTGAGCGCGTTTACCTTCTTTAATAGCTAACTTTCTCGCATCAGGATAGGCTTCTAGCAAGGCATTATCCCAATAGGATTTGAGAGAAGGTGTTTTTTGGAGTTGTTTTTGGATTCGTTGGCGATGTTCATCAACGGAATTATACCAACTATTTTTCATCATATCGGGAGCATCGGCTTGGACAGTTAATTTTAATAAGTGAGCAATTAAAATAGCTAAATTACTTTCTAAAGCTGCTTTATTAGAACTTCCCAAGTCTGTTAATTCTTCGATTAAGTGATCAGTGTCGAGCGTATCAAAGTGGTCATTTTTTAAGCAGTTAATGGTTTGTTCTATCCATAGTTGAAAATCCTGTTCATAAAGGGACATTAAACTGGTTTGAGACAGATTATTTTTTTCAGTAATAATTGATTCCATTGTTGATTAATCCTTTTTTTGTGAAATATTAATAAATTTTAAAAAGATCTGAATTGATGACCGAGTGGTTTGATTAGATCATTAACAAAGTATTAAATTAAAGTATTTTTTATCTTGGAACATTGACCTGTTTTAACAAATTTGTAATCACAGTATCTATCATCAATTCATCTAATTGAGCTTCAGGTTTCAAAATTAAACGATGACGTAAAAGAGCAGGAGCCACACTTTTTAAGTCATCAGGAATCAGATAATCTCTGCCAGTTAACCACGCACGAGCTTGACTTGCTTGTAACCAAAGTACGGCGGCACGGGGAGAAGCTCCTAATAATAAATCAGGATGATTGCGCGTTTTTTCAATTAAGCTAAGTAAGTAATCAATTAACTTTTCATCAACAGTAATTTTTTTGACTAACTTACGCGCAGTTAGGATTTCCTCAACAGTTGTAAGAGGTTGTATTTTTTCTAAATCTAATCGTTTTGCTTGAAAACCTTGTTGATGATTAAGTAACATTTGTTTCGCGGCTTCAAGATCGGGATAATCCACAACTAATTTGAATAAAAAACGATCTAATTGAGCTTCTGGTAAAGGATAAGTTCCTTCAAATTCTAGAGGATTCTGAGTGGCAGCAACCCAAAATAAATCAGGCAAATTAAGAGTTTCACCATCTAGAGTAACTTGTTGTTCTTCCATTGCTTCAAGTAAGGCTGCTTGAGTTTTAGGCGGTGTACGATTAATTTCATCAGTGAGTAGAATTTCAGTAAAAATTGGGCCTTTTTTAAGACTAAAATTGCGACTATTGAGATCAAAAATATTGATTCCTAAAATATCAGATGGTAAGATGTCTGGAGTTAATTGAATTCTTTTAAAATCAGCTTGAATCAGTCGAGCTAATACTTTAATTAATAATGTTTTACCTGTGCCTGGAACTCCTTCTAGAATAATATGACCTCCACTTAATAAGGCAACGAGTAATTGCTGAATTAAGTTTTTTTGTCCTAAGATATAGGAATTTAAGGCTTCACTTAAGCGATTGAAAATAACGTGTTCTGTTGTCATAGTGATTTAATGTTTTTGAAGTTTTTTTAGAGTTTCCCACTTTTGTAACCAAAGACGTAAATCTTGATTGTTTTTTGGGATATTTTGTTCTTGTAATAGCGATCGCAGTTGAATGTGAGAATGTTGATTTTGTTGTTCCCATGCAGTAATCAAAGCATTAACTGAAAGAGAATTTGTTCCTAGACCTAAAGCAGATTGAAGAGATTTTTGTTCCACATTTTGTAAACGAGAAACAACAAAATCGGCACTTTCTGCTTTTTCTAAAACGCCAGCTAAAGCTTGAATATACACCTCACTATTATTACGAGTTGGGGAAATAAGTGTGATTGCCGAACCAAACCTCCGACTTCCTGACCACAAGAGAAATAATAAAATAATAATTGTCTGAATAAAGACTAACAAAAGCGGTGTTTTAACAAAAAAATAGCCAACGTTTTGACCGATTTCTGATTGAATAATATCACTATCTTTGTAACCATGTAAATATTCATCAACCCAAAGAGAATAACCTTTTTTAGTAACTAAATCTGCTAAAAATTGATAATTGTTCTCAAAATCTTGATAAGCATTTGCTGCTAAATAGGGCGTTGTTGCTAGAATAATTTCTCCTTCACCAATCTGTTTTCGCCAGACAATTGCTCCAAATGGATCTCCTAAAAGTTGATCTTTTACATTCTTAGCTCGTCGGCTAGTATCAATAGCAATATTACCAAAAGTGCTAAGTTGCATCGTTGTATAGGGAGCTTTTGTAGCAGGTTTTAAGATACCTAAAATAATTAAGCGATTGCCTTTTTTTAGCCATTCGTAATCTGGTGTATTTTGGTTAAAGTCTTCAGATTGTAGTGAATTGTGAATCTGTAAAAAAGTAATTTTTTCGGATTTTTCTGAAAGCTTAGATAAAGGTTGTTGCCAACGTTTAATAGGTGTTCCTTTTTGTTCCATAAAATTAGCCCAAGCCCCATACCCACTGGGATCATGACTATAAGTGGAACCCTGTTGTAAAGATTGGTGACTGGGTGCTAAAACTACGGTCAGCAAAATAACAATTCCTACGGCGATCGCGATAATTGAAACTAATTTTTTTGAGGGTAAATTGAGCGTTTTATTCATAGGAAACTGTTGTTAGTAATTGAGTATTTTGTACTCGTAAAATCATTTTTATTATTAAGTTTTAGCAATAGTTTAGTCTAGTTATTCAGATAAAAGCTTTGCTAGAAAAAATTAGATAAACTCGTTTCTTTGTTTTAAAAACTTGCCTATTTCAATTGTACTTTGATCGTTTGTGTTAACTTTTATGCTTTTACAAATTTCATCAAAGAATTCTGCTGCTACACTATTTGTAACGCCTATGAGCTTGTGAATTTTCGTGTTGAATTCTTTTCCAAATCGAGTTTAAACTTCTGAGAAATTAGGGTTCGTTAATGAAATATAACACGCCTTTTTAAAAGCTATCATAATCCATATTTAGCAATATAATTAACATCCTAAATACCGATGAATAATTTCTTGACCTAGATTAGAAACAGGTTTTTGAAACTGCTCCGCTAAATTATAAATTTTATTGGTATCTTGCATAGATAAATTAACCTCAATCGTTTGCCTAGCAATTTGCGCTCTTACTATTTCTTGATACCGTTCCATTTCCTCTTCCACATTAGGGACATTAACCCCAGCAATTCTCATTATGAGAATGATTCTCATGAGTCTATCGTGTTGCAATGCCTGAAACCCTCATTCTATCGTTGACCTGTTTAACTGTATTGGTAAATTTGACAAGCTTTTAAAAAGGCGTGTTATATTTCATTAACGAACCCTAATTTCTCAGAAGTTTAAACTCGATTTGGAAAAGAATTCAACACGAAAATTCACAAGCTCATAG
>JANNLO010000264.1:0-28476 GCA_031396835.1 Snowella sp. SOY_38_metabat_116 | reverse complement strand
GCCCCCTAAATCCCCCAATTCTGAGGGACTTTCAAACAGTTATTTCCTCCAGATTTGGGGCAAGAGGGCAAAAACATACCTAAAATCAGCAACGCCAGACTGGTTGTATCGTGATCTTTTAGAGATTTGAGTAGAATATGAGCTTAAATAGTTATTCATCCGAGAAAGTTAATGTTTTGATTGTGGGCGCATCGGGTGGAATTGGTTTGGCGTTTACCCGAAAATTATTAGCAGAAATTAAGGTAAATCGTTTATTTGCAACTCATCGGGGATCAATTCCAACGGCTGAACTGGCTGAACTCCAACAACAATATCCTGAAAAATTAGAAAATTTGTCTCTCGATCTTACGGAAGAATCTCAAGTAGCGGCGATCGCGCAAAAAATAAGTGAACAAGTTAAAAACCTACATTTAGTCATCAATTGTGTCGGAATTTTGCATGATGGAGAATTTCAACCCGAAAAAAGCTTAAGACAAATTCAACCCGAAAATTTACTGCGATATTTTCAAATTAATAGTATTGGGGCAATGTTACTTGTAAAACACCTGTTGCCCCTATTAAAACAGTCAGAACGTAATATTTTAGCAACAATCTCCGCAAAAATTGGCAGTATTGGCGATAATCAAATTGGTGGTTGGTATGGTTATCGGGCTTCTAAGGCGGCTTTAAATATGTTTCTGCGGACGGCGGCGATTGAATATAAACGAGTTTCACCCCAAACGATTATTGTGATGCTCCATCCAGGCACAACCAATACTAATCTTTCCCAGCCTTTTCAACGCAATGTTTCTCCAGAAAAATTATTTTCGAGCGATCGCACAGTCACACAATTATTAGAAGTTTTAGATACACTTACCGAAAAAGATAGTGGAGAATTTTTTTCTTGGGATGGAAGTCGTTTACCCTGGTAATTATTGGAAGTTTGGTCTGAATATTTTAAGAACTAAGTTAGAGTTTTTTGTTAACATTATTTAGTCGGCAAATATTGACTGATCACTCTTTAAGTTAAATATCTTTTAGGAAAGAACTTTTAGAAATATCAAAGTTCTAGAAATAATTATTCAACTTATTACTAAAAAAGGAGAATGAATCAAGTAAAATTAAGCCTATTAGTCATAAGTTTTTTATTTTAATAATTTATTCTCCATAAAATTTGAGGCTAATAAAACAAAATTAAAGCTTTAAATATGAGGAAATAAAACTAAGATCTATGTTGAATAACTCTTTCAATAACAGGCTGTTTGCCGTCAGTTCCAATTAATAATTGTTTAGAATCAAGAATGTAATTATGTTGAGCATCTGAACCCCGAAATCTTCTGCCTTCTTTCTGTACAGGAATGCGTTGATAACCTGTTCCATCGTGGAAAATCTTGACCATTTGCAAACTAGCTTCACCCGAGCAAATCGTGATCAAATAACTTTTGGTTTTAAAAGAAGCGTGTTGTCTGTTTAGTCCGCAAACACTAAAAGCAGAGGCATTTTGATTAACATTAGATACTAAAAGAGTTGTGCTTGTTACTAATAGAAATGAAATGATTCCTTTGGTTACTACTGATTTTTTAGAAGATAGAAGATTCATTTTGTTTAAATTTAATCATTTAAGCTGAGTACGCAATTAATTAAAGCATGAATTCAATCCTTTGAGACAGTGAATTTTTCTAAATTTTGGTGTCAATTAAGTTTAAACTCTGTCAATAAAAACTAGAGCTAAGCTGACCAAGACGAGCTTAAATATAAAAATATTAGCAAAAACGCCAACTACTTTACAGAAAATGGCAAGTCTTACTATGTTTGATTAAGTCCACAAAGCGATAAAATACTTATCATTAATTATTTTAAATCTTTTTATTACTATTTTGACTTTCTCTTGCCAAATCAAGCTCTCGGAGACTTTACAATCCTGTCGAGTCAATACCTTAGAATTATTTAAAAAGATAAAAGATGGTGTTTTTTTTGAACAAATTCATCCTGATTTTAGTCCCATTGGTTGGCATCTAGGACACATTGCCTTTACCGAAGCTTACTGGATTTTAGAAAATTTTCAAGGACTAGATCCGATTTTTAAAGAATATCGACAATTGTTTGCAGCAAATGGTTTACCGAAGAAAGAACGACAAAAATTACCTAGTTTTGAAATTATTCAAGAATATCTTCAAATTGTTCGTGATCAAGTTTTAGAATATTTAGCGATCGCACCTTTAGAGAAACAAACAAGATTTTGGTGGTGGTTAATTCAACATGAAATTCAACATCGAGAAACGATCGCCTTTTTATTAGAATTAGATAATTTTCAACAAGGTAATTATCCCAAATTATCTAATAATTTAATAGTTTCTAGTGCTGCTAAATCTGCGACTATGATTGACATTCCCGCAGGAGAATTTTTAATGGGATCGGAATGCCTACAAGCTCAGGATAATGAAAGTTCTGCTCAAATAATCTTGACAAAATCTTATCAAATTGATACTTATCCCGTCACTTGTGGTCAATATCAAAAATTTATAGAAGCGGGCGGTTATAGTAAATCTAATTATTGGTCAGAAACAGGCTGGCAATGGCGAAAAGAAAATTTGATCAGTCAACCTTTATATTGGATTGACTCAATAGAGTGGTCAGAAAATCCTGTTTGTGGAGTGAGTTGGTATGAAGCCGAAGCCTATGCCAAATTTGTTGGCAAACGTTTACCCACTGAAGCGGAATGGGAAAAAGCAGCAAGTTGGGACGAAACCAATCAGCAATCAAGAATTTATCCCTGGGGAAATAATCTTCCTGATAAAAATCTTTGTAATTATGATTATCAGATCGGTCAAACCACGCCTGTAAATTATTATCCTCAAGGAAAAAGTGCCTATGGTTGTCTGGATATGTTAGGAAATGTCTGGGAATGGACGGATTCTTGGTTCGCGCCCTATCCAAATTTTCAGCCCTATCCCTATCCAGGTTATTCTCAAATTTATTTCGACCAGCAACATCGAGTTTTGCGCGGCGGTAGTTGGGCAACGGGAACTTGGGGAGTACGGAACAGCTTTCGCAATTGGTATCATCCTTGGACACGCCAGATTTTAGCAGGATTTAGGTGTGCTATTTAAAGATTTTTGTGATGAGTTTCTGCTTGGACAGATTCAATCAGCGATCGCACTTCTTGAGTTCCATCAGATGGCTCAAAAGATGTCGGAAATTTGCGGGAACTGAGCATTCGTAAACCCAAGGGCAAAATACTCGCAATTCCGCCTAAATCTCGGAAATAATTCCCCACAACATAAAGTCCAAATTTTCGTTCATCTACCCATCCACCTTCTTTTACCAAGTCAATCATAACTTTACGATGACGGATAGAACGACTGGCTTGAGCATCCTTGCGGTCTAAAATTTGCTGCTTAATTTTACTAATTTGATCCATCGGAGCAACTTCCATCGGACAAACCGTATTGCAAAGATAACAACGAGTACAACCCCAAACGCCTTCAGTGCCTTGATTATAAGCTTCTAGCCGTTCTTCCGTTTTAGCATCCCGTGAATCTCCGACTAATCTTTGCGCCTTGGCCAACGCATGGGGCCCCACAAAACTTGGATTGACTAATTTGGCATTACATTCGGAATAACAAGCTCCACACAAAATACAATTCCCCATTTCATTTAATTGCGCCCGCTCTTCTGGAGTTTGTAAAAATTCCCGCTCAGGAATATCTCGACTATTGGCACTCACATAGGGATCAACCGCTTCCAAGTTATCCCAAAACGGCTGCATATCTACCACCAAATCCTTAGTAACAGCAAAATTTCCCATCGGCGCGATCGCAATTTCAGGAATGCCATTTTCCGCAAATTGAGCAAATCGTGTTAACTCACTGCCCACATTTTCTTTACACGCCAAAGCCGATCTTCCATTAATTTTGATACTGCAACTTCCACAGATTGTATTGCGGCAATTTTTCCTAAACGCAAGACTGCCATCTTGTTCCCATTTAATGCGATTCAGGCAATCCAAAATAGTTGATCCAGGCTCAACATCTAATAAAAAAGTCTGGAAATAAGGATTCCCATTAGGCTTTTGGCGAGAAATTTTAAATTGAACTTGCATAAGAGCAATCTGTAAAGTGAAGAAAAATTCAACAAGGGCAAGATATCTTCCCTATTAACCAGTCTAAAGCACCCTTATCTTCTTAGTACAAACTTCCGCAGAAATTTTTAAAATGCGATCAAGACATCTATCTAAAAATACTATCTACAAATAGAGATAAGTAAAGATAAGTAAATATATTAGTGAATTTATCTGTGATTATTCTTTAGAATTTTACTCCTCCGTAATAATTTTTTTCTAGGTAAATACTCGATAACCCAAAATAGAATTGCTCCTGCATCTGCTGTAAATTTGACCGTCTTATTATGCAGTTAATCCGTTTGAATTTTGGTCAATCATTACCCGATAATTTTTCTCTAAGCTGAAAGATAACCTGAATTTTTCTTAGTCAAGATCACCTGCTTCTCTTACTAAAAAAATCGCAAAAAAAAGTTTTCTATTAAGAATTTAATGCTATATTTTGAATATGATCAATTTTTAAGTGAAATTGAAAAGCCATTATAAACAAATAAGGAAGATTTGTATCTTATGACTGAAACATCTGCTGCCCTAACAGGAAAAGCGTTACTGCAAAGAGTAAAAGATTTATCCAATAAACCCCGTCGTGAAACTGCTAAACTCTGCGGCTATTATACCACCTCAAAAGATGGTCAAACCCGTGTAAACTTAACTGATTTTTATGATGCCGTCCTTGCAGCAAAAGGAGTTCCCCTTGAACCAGGTGGTATTAAAGATGGGCGTGGCCGTGAACCAACATTCCGAGTTAGCGTCCACAAAAATGGACAAATTGTCATTGGTTCTACCTACACTGAACAAATGGGATTAAAGTCTGGTGATGAATTTGAAATCAAACTCGGCTACAAGCATATTCACCTCAAACAAGTTGATGGTAGTTTTGAGACAGATGAATAGTCTTATATCTTACTTTTCCATTAAATGAATACTCTGATTGATGTTATCTAAAGCTTGAAGAATTTTCTCAGGCTTCTATTAACTAAGTCTAAAAATCTTACTAACTTCCTTCTGCCATTGTGAATTATTAAGACAACTTTTAGGCAAGAGAACTAAAAAATATTTTAAGGGTTAATTCCAGTGATGAAATTGCCCTTATTTTGTATTTACTCTATAAAATCTTTATCGGTAACTAACGGATTATTTAACTTATTGTGCAGAATTTTTCAACTGATCTACATTTCTGGTTAAACTCGCTGAGAACTTATCCCGCCTTAATTAAAGTAGGACTATTCCTATTAACTTGGTTCATACTTTGGCTGCCGATCGCCGTAATTTTAGGAAAGTTTCTGAAGTGGAATCCGCTAAATCCTCCCACATCCCAACAAAAACTGCCGCTATTGGCATCTCTCTATCTCTTAGTGCCTTTGATGATTTGGCTAACTTTGCAACTTGAAAAAGTTTCACTAGCAAACTATGGATTATCTTGGAATTTAGAACTTGCGCGATCGCTATTTGTCGGAATCATTTTAGGATTAGCTGGCTTGGGCTTTATTTTTGGGATAGAAAGTCTATTTGGTTGGGTTAAGTGGCAAAAAGATCATTTTTCTCGTTTAATCTCTTTATCACTGCCTTTATTAATTTTGGGTTTATGGGTCGGCATTACAGAAGAAATCCTTTTTCGAGGAATTTTTTTAACCCAACTGCAACAAGATTATCCAGCTTGGTTAGCAGCAATTCTTTCCAGTATTATTTTTGCCTTATTGCATCTTCTTTGGGAGCGGAGTGCCACAATTCCTCAACTTCCAGGTTTGTGTTTAATGGGCATCATTTTAGTGATTGCTCGCTGGGCTGATGGTGGCAGCATTGGACTAGCTTGGGGATTACACGCAGCCTGGGTGTGGGGATTAGCCTCTCTGGATGCAGCAGAGTTATTAACCTATCCCGCGTCTAGTCCTGATTGGGGAGTGGGCATTGGCAAACAACCTCTTGCAGGCATGGCAGGAATTAGCTGTTTGTTAATAACAGGGTTAGTATTATGGAAATTTTTTGTAGGAATAGCAATTTAAACTGTGAACTCTGAACTATTTAAATTGATCTTAAGTACAAAATAGGCTTTCTAATTCATCGGTAAAAACTTTGGTGAAACTGGACTTACTGTCGTAAATTTAGCCAGCTAGAAGCAATCAATAAGTTATTACTATACTGAAGATATTTTTACTGTTTCAGCTAATATTAACTTAAAATTTTAAACGAAAATTATTCCGTTAGTTTTTGATTAGGATTTCTTAAACGAATAGTTTCCATCGGAGCGGCTAAACCTTCTGCTTGAACTAAAATTTGTAAGGTTTGGGAAAGTTTTTTGAGTGCGCTTGGTGAATATTGAATCAGATTAGATTGTTTAAGAAAGGTTTCCACACCAACGGTTGAGGCTGAACGAATTGTTCCTTCCGTCGAGACAATCAAAGATGATCCTCCTAGATAATCTCCGATCGCTTTAGGTGTGCTTTGTCCAATAAAAACGGTGCGAGCATTACGAATTTTTTCAACTAAATCCCAGGGTTCTGCTACGGCTAATAAAAGATAATAGGGCGAGAATTGATTCACGAGATCGACTACCAAGTCCAAGGAATTAACCACAACAATTAATCCATAATGGGCGATCGCTTTTTGGGTCAAAATATTCTGGGGATTTTCTTGAAAATTGTCGTGAATAATGGCTTGAACAGTTGCGGCAATCTGGGGATCGGGTGTGAAAAGCAACAAGGCTGAAGTGGGATCGTGTTCTGCTTGGGCGAGAATGTCTGCCGCAATTTGGAGAGGATTAGCTTCAGAATCAGCAATAATAACAAAATCCGTTTTTTCTATGGGGTTATCAATACGGACTAAACCATTAACCAAATTTTTTGCGATCGCTACATCCAGACCACCAGAACCCGTAATCACTTCGACTTTAGCAATGCTACGAGTTCCATAGGCTAGAGCCGCGATCGCCTTAGCTCCCTCTATTCGATAAATTTCTTCAATACCCGCTTCTTGGGCCGCCACTAAAAGATCGGGCGCGATTTTTTGATCAAAGTTAGCGGGAGTTACCATCACGATCTGAGGAACCTGGGCCACTTTTGCAGGAATTGCTTGCATCAATAAGCTACTGAGCCGAGAACCGCGACTTCCTGAAACGTAGAGTCCAGCACGTTGCACAGCATGATAGCGTTTTCCTTGTACTACGTCATCTTCAGCAAATTTTACCGAGGATTTGGGCAACTGTTGACGGTGAAAAACATCCAGTTGACGACAAGCCACTTGAATCGCATTTAATAAATCTTTGGGAATTTGTTGATAAGCTGCATCTAATTCTGAACCGCTTACCCGCAAACTCGGCACTTTTAAGTCTTGAGAATCGGTTAATGGTAATAAAGCTGCATCTCCCTGAACACGAACACCTTCTAGAATATCGCGCACAATGTTTTCTTGAAGACGAAATCCATGATCGGGCGATCGATTATTAATGCGCCCCAATTCAGTTAGTGTTTCAGCTTGTTCCGTAATAATTCGCAGCATGGAGTCAGTTTCCCCACCGTCGCTACTATATGAATACAAATTGTAAGTTTTCCTATTAAGTCGGAAAATTTATTCCTCTAGCTTAGCGTAGTTTTTTTGGGAAGGATTGAAGTATCTGGCCCCAGATGTACAAGTTTCCCGAATTTCAACGGAATGAATGTCGCTTAAGCCCATTATCTCAAGCTTGTCAAATATCCATTGGGCGATCGCTTCACTGGTAGGATTTTCTAAGCCCGTCGTTTCATTGAGATAATAATGATCTAAAAAATCTTCTAATAACGGATCGAGATAGGCCTTGATTTTGCCAAAATCCATCACCATTCCCTGTTCTGCCCCAGTTTTTTGGAGGCGATCGCTTTCAATATAAACTCGTCCAACCCAGCTATGACCGTGTAGTCGTTGACATTTACCATTGTGATGGGGAAGGGAATGGGCGGCTTCAAAGTAGAATTCTTTATAAATAAGCCACATGATTTTTTGATTTAGAAATTTATTAGCATTTATTGCAGTCTTTGTAAGTTGAATTAATAACTTAATGCTAATTATAACTTAATTAAAATATTGTCTTCAAAATAATTTTAAGAATGCATAATCAAAAAAGCAATACTGACTAAACTTGAGCCAAGAAAAAGAATAGTTTTCCAAGGGAAGGAATAAAAATTAAAACTCAGTAATGCCAAAAAATAAACATCTATAAAAACTCGTAAATAGTCAAGATAATAGTTAAGAATAAATAAACTACTTATGATAAATATTCCCAAATACATAAATATACTAACTTGAATAAGATGATTTTTTAGAGGATTTTTGTAAGCTAGCAAAATGGTCAGAAAAAACATTAGTATTAATATCAGAAATGAATAAGCTTCAAATAATATTTTTGCGTTAAAATCTGCTGTAAATAAGGATAAAAGTTTTTGAAAAATTCCTACAAATGGAAAGCCAAAATTGCCACTTCCTGATGCGCCTAGTAAATCTAAAGAAATAACATAAAAATTCCAAAATAAAGCTGGAATAATTGCTATTGCTAAATATTTTAAATAATAATATCTTTTTTGCCAAATTGCTGAAAATATTAAGGCAAGCCAGAGAATTAACATGGTTTCTCTTGTTAAACAGGCTAAGCTAACCATTAAGCTTGTATAAATTGGTTGATTATTTTGATAAAAATAGAAGCTAGAAATAAATAATAAACCCGCTAATAAATCTGATGTTGATAAAGATAGAACGATCCAAACACCAGGAATACATAACAAAAACAAGGCTTGATTGATATTAACTAATTGCGATTTAAAATATAAACTTGTTATCCTAATCATCAATAAAATGGCGATCGCATTAATAGCAACCATCACATAAGGAATAATTTGAGAATTACCAAATCCTAAAATATAACTAAGCAAAGGATAAAGAATACGACGATAGCGATAGGCGGGATGATCAAGACTTTCTAGAGTGTCTAGATCTTGAAAAAAAGGATCGAGAGCTAAACTTAAAAATTGTTGTCCGTCATAACCTAATTCGCCTTGAAAAATCAAGGTTTTGTCGGGATTTAAAAAAGGAGAAATAGGTAAAACAGAACCAATCCGAAAAAAGCCTGTAATATTACTAGAAAATTTAAAATAATAGAGATAAATAATTACTGCAACAACGACTATGAAGCTGATTAAAAGATTGAAAATATCTGGATTTTTTTGTAGCCAGTTATTCTTAATCGCAGCATTATTAATGATTTTATTAAATTTTTTATTCATAAATATTTAAAATTTATTCAGACAATTTAAGCATAACTAAACAATTATTTTGAACTTCTACAATAAAATTATTGGGAAATGTACTGCTCCGACTCCGATTCGGTGACGTAATCAGTTGAATAACTTCTTCAATTTGTTCATAATTGGGCGCGCTCTTTAAATGCTGTTTCAAGAAATGCCGAATAATTCGTCTTTGTAATGCTAAAGAAATATTTCTTAATTGAGTACAATTTAATTGATTTAATTCATTATTTGCAATTTGATTAAATAAATTTTTGCTAGTTGTTTCTAAATAGTGAACTTCTGCTTCTAAAAGTTCTGCCGTTTGGGCGATCGCGGTTTCAATTTGGGGATTAAATTGAGTTTTTAAATAAGGCAATAATTGTTGACGAATGCGATTGCGAGCATAGTGAAGTTTTTCATTAAAAGCATCTTCCCAAATGGGGAGTTTTAACTTTTGACAAAAGGCTCCTGTTTCAGCACGAGAAATATTTAAAAGTGGTCGTATTAACTTAATATTACTGTTTAATTGACGTTGCCAAGTTAATGCCTGAAGTCCATCACTGCCCGCCCCACGAATTAAATTATACAAAAAAGTTTCGGCGCGATCGCTTTGAGTATGACCTGTCACAACAATTGAAAATTCTGCTTCTGTCGCCATTTCAATTAAACTTTGATAACGCCATTCTCTAGCGGCGGCTTCTGTTTCTTTAAGATTATTTGCTATTTTCAAATAAAAAGGCAATTTCGCAGTTTTAGCTAAATTTTGGACATGATCGGCAATTCCTGTATCTGTTGACCAACTGTGATCACAGTGCGCGATCGCTAAATTCCAATACCATTTCGATTGCAAATCCAACAGCAATTTTAATAAACAAACCGAATCCTGTCCTCCCGAAACCGCAATTAAAATCTGTTCTCCTTTGGGTAAAAGTGATCGCTGTTTAAGGGTTTTGTGAAACTTGCTATGTAAATCTGTCCACACCATAATCAATCTGCCTGAGCCTGAAAGGAAGCGTGTAACTTAGAATACCATATTATAAAATTTACGCCGATAACTGTTAGTATGAAAAGCAACAACCTTTACTAAAAAATTAAACTATGAGTGATTTAATTGTCATTGCCTACGACGATGAATTTAAGGCCGAAGAGGTTCGTCTAACCCTGGCTAAATTGCAAGTTGAGCATCTAATTGAACTCGAAGATGCGGCAGTTGTGGTCAAAGATGAACAGGGTAAAATCAAGTTAAAACAAGCAGTTAACCTTACCAGTGCTGGAGCCGCCAGTGGTGGTTTTTGGGGATTATTAATCGGAATTCTGTTTTTTAATCCTTTATTGGGCGCGGCTGTCGGTGCGGCTAGTGGTGCTTTAGCGGGTGCTTTTACTGACATTGGTGTTGATGATAACTTTATACGAGAGTTGGGAGAAACGCTACAACCAAAATCTTCTGCTTTATTTGTTCTGGTTCGTAAAGTTACCCCTGATAAGGTTCTTGAAGAAGTAGGCAAATTCGGTGGTAAGGTATTACGGACTTCTTTAACAAAGGATGAAGAGTCTCAATTACAAGCGGTTCTCGATAATCGTGGTTTAAATCCTGTTGCTGATGCTGAATAAATAGCTTTAAATTTGTTTATAAAACCTTTTATCTTTCCTTTCTAATTAATTTAGAAGGAATTTTTTTTGCGTTAAAGTTTTCATTTTCTAAAAATTGCGATCGCGGTTATTGTTACTAAGATAAAGCATAAGTTTAAGCAAGGAAAATATTATTATGATTGCCTAAAATGTGATGGATAATTAATACAAATCTTCATCCTCTAAACCAGGTCTAGGTATGGGGCTAGTTGAGCTTTCTACGGCATTCCAAGGAGCAAAGATAGGTAAAAGAGCAAGTCCTGGAAAAGAAATTAGAAAGCTCAGAAAAAAGAATAATGGCCAACCTGTTTGTTTAGCAATTAGTCCAGCTGGTGCAATTAAAATGTTTTGACTAAAGGCATACAAACTTGAGAGGAGCGCGTATTGGGTTGCAGAAAATTGCTTGTTGCAAAGACTCATAAAAAAAGCCAAAAAAGCGGCTGTTCCTAAACCAGCACAAAAATTTTCTATATTAATGGTCAGAATCATGAGGGGATAGTTTTTACCCGCATTTGCTAAAACAAGATAGGACAAATTACTGATCGCTTGAAATCCACCAAAAATCCAAAGAGAACGATTAATTCCCATTTTGCTTAAAAAAACACCCCCCGCTAAAGTGCCAATAATTGTCGCAATCAAGCCCATTCCTCCTTTAATCGCCCCAATGTCGGTTTGGCTAAAGCCTGTCTGCAACAAAAATGGAGTGGACATATTATTGGCGATCGCGTCTCCCAGTTTATAAAGAACAATAAAAACCAGAATCATCAAGCCTGGAAAAAGTTGTTTACGTTGGAAAAAATCGACAAAAGGGTCAATAATGGCAGATCTTAGCGATTTGGGCGGCGGATTATGCAGAATCGGTTCAGGGGAAAAAATAGAGGCGAGCATTCCCACAAACATCAATAAAGCTAGGAGTCCATAGACTTGGGGCCAGGAAAAACGGTCTGCTAGAATTAAAGCCAAAGCTCCAGTGGTTAACAATGCCAACCGATAACCCAATACAAAAACTGCGACTCCTGCTCCCATTTCAGAGACTTCTAGTACATCTGTTCGATAGGCATCTGCTGCAATATCTTGAGTGGCACTAAAGAAAGCGATAAAAAGGGCATTAATACCCAGTAAAACTAGGGCCGTTTTCGGATTTTGTAAGCCCATGCCTGCGATCGCGAGTAATAATCCTACTTGGGCGATTAATAACCAGCCTC
Source organism: Snowella sp. SOY_38_metabat_116 (assembly GCA_031396835.1). Taxonomy (GTDB): domain Bacteria; phylum Cyanobacteriota; class Cyanobacteriia; order Cyanobacteriales; family Microcystaceae; genus Snowella. The sequence continues at coordinate 16,291 of JANNLO010000264.1, read as the reverse complement.
GTCGTCTTCCCAAAAAAGGAGGAACAAAACGATCTAAGATGGGAGCCCAAAGAAATTTTAAGGAATAGGGAATGCCCACCAAACTGAATAAACCAATTGCTGCGAGATCAACGTTTTCTTGGGTCATCCAAGCTTGTAGGGTCTGACTGGTCAGATAAAGGGGCAACCCAGAAGCAAAACCCAAAAAAATGAGAGCGGACATCTTCCGACTCCGAAAGACTTTGACGAGATCGGCGAACATGATAAGGATTCCGATAATTGAGATTTCGTTATTTTATAGTGTTCTGGCGATTCTTTTATGGCAATAAGCTGAACGCGATCGCAGTGTTTGAAACTAATTTTAAACAAAGTATCAAATAAAATAATTGTTCGACTCAATTGTCCCCAATCAACTAAACAAAAATAGTGAGGAATAAAACTTTTATGATTAATCTAGCGAGTCATTTGCAAAACTGGACTGATCAAAAAAAACTGATTGGTTATGATAATAATAATTTTTATAAGTTAGTTCAACTTTATATTAAACAAGTAAATTCATTCAATGATCCCTTAAAAATTAAAGTTATCGTCGCTGAAAAAGATCTGGATAAATTTTTGGCGGCTTTTCTAGCTTGTATTATTACTAAAACACCTGTTTTTTTAGGAAATCCTGATTGGAAAGCAACAGAATGGCAACAAGTTTTTGAATTAGTTCAACCAGATTTAATATTAGGTTTTAATCAAGATTTTTGGGTTACAAATACGCCTATTAAAAAATCACTTACAATTCAGGATGAATATTTAATCAAAAATAAAATCATGATTCCGACAGGAGGATCATCGGGAAAAATTCGATTTGCAATTCATACTTGGGAAACGTTAACGGAATCTGTTAAGGGATTTCAGCAATATTTTGAGTTAGAAATTATTAATTCTTTTTGTTTACTTCCCCTCTATCATGTAAGTGGATTAATGCAGTTTTTACGATCTTTTTTAACGTTGGGAAAATTCGCAATTGTAGCTTATTCTAATTTTAAAAATAATCCTACTTTGATATTTGAATATCAATCTTTTTTTATATCTCTAGTTCCCAAACAATTACAATTTATTTTAGATAATTATTCTGATTGGTTAGCCCAATTTCAAGCTGTTTTATTAGGTGGTTCGCCTGCCTGGTTAGACTTATTAGAACGTGCCAGAAAAAAGAAAATTAAACTAGCTTTGACCTATGGTATGACGGAAACTGCTTCTCAAATTGTTACTTTAAAACCGAATGATTTTCTATTACAAAATAACACTGTTGGTCAACTTTTACCCCATGCACAAATAATAATTCAAAATGAACAAGGAAAAGTATTACAGGTTAATGAAACAGGCATAATTACTATTAAAGCAACTTCTTTATTTTTAGGTTATTATCCTGATTTAAAAAATTCTGATATTTTTCAAACTGATGATTTAGGTTTTTTCGATAATCACGGTTATTTAAATATTATTGGTCGTAATAGTCAAAAAATTATCACGGGCGGAGAAAACGTTTTTCCGATTGAAGTTGAATCTGTTATTTTAGCGACTCAGTTAGTGAAAGATGTTGTTGTAATTGGTTTACCCGATGCTGAATGGGGAGAAGTTTTGACGGCAATTTATAGCCCTAATCCTAATATTTATAATTTTAATTTGGAAAGTTTACAAAATATTCTGAGAGATCAACTTAGTGCTTATAAATGTCCTAAATACTGGTTGAGTATCGAAGAAATTCCTAGAACAACTCTGGGTAAAATTGATTATCAATGCTTAAAAGAATATGCTCAAATAGAAGTAGAAAAACTAGGAAGTCGCTTTCTTTAAAAGGGGACGATTTCGCCACCAAGCAAGTAGGGTACTGGCAATAAAAATACTCGAATAAGCACCTGTTGAAAACCCAATAATAAGAGCTAAAGCAAAATATTTTAAAGTCTCACCACCAAAGAAGAAAATAGCAATTAATGGCAATAAAACGGTCAACGTAGTATTAATAGAACGGGATAAAGTTTGATTAACTGAATCGTCCACAATATTATTAATGGTTTCGTCAGGATATTTTTCTAAATTTTCTCGAATGCGGTCATAAATAACCACTGTATCATTCACTGAAAAACCAATAATTGTTAATAGAGCAACTAAAAATAAACTATCAACTTCCACGCCAGCCACTAATCCTAAGATGGCAAAAATCCCAACTGTTAGTAAAATATCGTGTAACAAAGCAACGATCGCAAAAAAAGCATAATCTGTTTGAAAACGAAAGTTTAAGTAAATAGCAATCCCCAAAAAAGAAAGCACTAAAGCTAACAATCCAGAGGTGAATAATTCCTGACCAACTGTCGGGCCAACTGTGTCAATTTGAATTGTTTCAGGATTAAATTTACCAATTTTTTCTGTTAAAACCTGTTGTAGTTTAGTTCTTTCTGCTACGTCCAAGGTTTTGGAACGAATGGATAAAGTATAGTTTTCAATAATTTGAATACCGCTTCCTCCCAATCCTTCTTCCTCTAAAATATCCCTAACTTTAGCCACATCAATTGGTTCTTGACAGCTTTTATTAACGGAGCATTCGAGTTGCAATTGCAAGCGGGTTCCACCAATAAAATCCAAACTCGGTTTTAAAGGTGTGCCAATAATTGACCAAGAAACAGTCATCGCAATCAGACCAAAGGCAATAATAAAAAACGAAGTTGCCCACCAAAATTTTTCTCGTTTAATGACATCAAGTTTCATATTTTCTCCTATTATTAAAATTATGATTTGGCTGTAAGTGGAACATCCGTAATATTAGGACAAAACCACTCAGGTTTTTGACGAATACCAGGAACACTCAAGACAACCATTAAAAGAAAAGTACGGCTACAGGTTAAAGCAGTGAACATACTAATTAGAACTCCGATCGCCAGAGTCAAAGCAAAACCTTTTACTAAGCCTGAACCCAACCAAAAAAGTGCGCCACAAGCAATTAAAGTTGTCACATTACTATCTAAAATGCTAGAAAAAGCTCGATAAAAACCGCCTTCAACTGACCGATAAAGGGTATTTCCCGCCCGCAATTCTTCACGAGTCCGCTCAAAAATCAGAACATTGGCATCTACTGCCATCCCAATACTCAGAATAAATCCAGCAATACCTGGAAGCGTTAACGTCACTCCAATCAAAGCAAAAGCGGCTAAGCTTAACAATGCGTAAATTAGTAACGATACATCTGCAATTAATCCAGGCAAGCGATAATAAACTGCCATAAAAATCAAAACCAAAGCCAAACCCGCAGAACCAGCGATAATACTGCTACGGATGCTATCTTGTCCGAGAGTCGCCCCAACAGTTCGATTTTCGACCACTTTTACGGGAAAAGGTAATGATCCGCCTCTTAACTGCACCGCTAAATCGTTGGCTGTTTCTACCGTGAAATTTCCTGTAATAACCGCACTTCCGCCCGAAATTCCCGTACTCGCAAACTCAACTCCCACTACAGGCGCACTGATTAAACTATTATCTAGAAAAATACCGATACTGCGGCCCGTTCCCGCCAAATTTTTAGTTAAATCAGCAAATTTTTGTCCACCCAATTCATCAAAACGGATCGCCACTTCCCAGGCATTACCCGCTTGAGTTGGAGAAGGACGGGCATCTTTGAGATTTTTTCCCGTTAAACCGACGGGTTCAAACAGTTTCAGCAGTGCTTGGTTAGAATTATCTAAAGACTGATTTAATTCTTTTAGTTGAGTTGGATCAACCGTTTGCTTTCTCAAAAAAACTGATTGGGCTTCTAATTGGCGTTTAATACTATATTCTGCCTGAAATTCGCCTTCTGTTCCCTGTCGTTGTTCACGAAATTCTAGTTGAGCCGTGCCACCTAAAATCCTTTCTGCCTGTTCAGGATTAGTAACGCCAGGTAATTGCACCAAAATCTTATCTTGTCCCACTGTTTGCACCAAAGGCTCTGAAACTCCTAGCGCATTGACCCGATTTTCAATCACTGTTTTGACGGCGGCCAGATCTTCTGATTTAATCTGAGTGACTTCTTTCGTGGGTTGGACTTCCATTGTTAACTGCGCTCCACCACGTAAGTCTAAACCGAGTTGCAGAGGAAGTTTAAACAAAACCACAAAGGAACCGACTACTAAAGCCAGAATTAAAGCAATTAACCAACGCTGTTTTTGCATAGAGAAGTAAGAAGTTTTGGGACAGATTTTGAGGCTGATATCTTTAACAGTATTTTTAAGAGTAAAAGTAGAAATTTGGTCTCCAAGTTTTGTATTTTATGGATTTAAAAACTAAATTTGGGAACCAAACTTCTGCAAGATTTTTATTATTTATTGATTGTGAGCTATAAAAAAGATATTGAAATTTCTCCATCAATCAGTTTAATGCTTTGGGAAATTTAAGCAACTTAGGCCTAAAAACCCAAATTCATCATTTTTTTGACCGCTTCGGCAATTTGGGGAGGTTGAACAATGGTTAAACGTTCCAAAGCTCCGTTATAGGGTGTCGGAATGTCCTGAGAAGATAAACGAACAACAGGAGAATCCAGTTCATCAAAAAATTGTTCGGTGATCAAAGACATTAGCTCTGCCGCGATCCCGCCTGTTTTCATACATTCTTCGACAATAATCACCCGATGAGTTTTCCGAATTGATTCTCCAATTGTTTCCATATCAAAGGGTTTGAGGGAAATGAGATCAATAATTTCGGGGTCATAGCCGTCTTTTTCGATTTGTTTGAGTGCTTGTAAGCAATGGTGACGCATCCGAGAATAGGTCAGAATGGTTATATCTTTCCCATGACGGACAATTTCGGCTTTATCTAGGGCAACAACATATTCACCATCAGGCAAATTTTCTTTGAGGTTGTATAGTAAAACGTGTTCAAAGAAAAGAACGGGATTGTTATCTCGAATAGCGGCTTTTAAAAGTCCTTTGGCATTGTAAGGAGTGGAACAAGCGACAATTTTTAGACCTGGAACCGCGTGAAAATAGGCTTCTAAACGCTGGGAGTGTTCTGCACCAAGTTGTCTGCCGACTCCGCCTGGGCCGCGAATTACCATCGGAATTTTAAAATTACCGCCAGAGGTATAACGGAGCATTCCCGCATTATTAGAAATTTGGTTAAATGCGAGCAGTAAAAATCCCATGTTCATGCCTTCGATAATGGGACGTAATCCTGTCATCGCCGCACCAACTGCCATTCCCGTAAAACTATTTTCGGCGATCGGAGTATCGAGTACTCGCCATTCACCATATTTTTCATATAAATCCTTTGTTACTTTGTAGGAACCGCCGTATTGACCGACATCTTCCCCAAGGACAAAGACCGTTTCATCTCGCTCCATTTCTTCGTCGATCGCCTGTTGTAATGCTCTAAATAAAAGGGTTTCTGCCATAGTCCCGATGCTCGTTTTTACCTTAACGTCTTGTTATTATAGGGTTTTATGGTAATATCTGATGTGATTATTTAAGAAAAATGAATGTTACCAAGCACTGAGATTCAGTTGATAATCAAAGGGTTCTTTGGCTTTTGAAGTAACGAGAATTTCGTAATAACCGCTTTCGGGTAAGATTCCTGACCACTGATGAGTGCGCGAGTTGTCTAATAAAATTTCTTGTCCAGTGGGAGAATAAATGGTCAAAAGAGCATCAGGACTAGCTTGGAGCTTAACTTCCATTGGTTTAGACGCGGTTAGGGAGATGACATAAGCTTTGCCTTCACCTGGTTGTAATTTTCCGATTAGTTGTTGGTTTGTTTGAGTTGCATTTGTTATTAATAATTCATAGTTTTGTTTAGTTTCTAAGGATTTCACCATATCAACTGCGATCGCATACCAAACTTGTCCTAAAGGTTGCTCCATAAAATCCTGGTTTTCTAATTCAGGAAAATCTTTAAAAAAACGAATATTCACCAAATTTGTGAGAGCGCGGCTACTCAGATGTAATTGATTAACTTGCTTTGTCCAATTAGACCGTTGTTCGCGATTATAACGACCTAAATGTTGCAATGCTTCGGGACTAAGTTTGCTTAATTTATCTAATAAAAGATTGGCTGCTTTTTCCCATTCTTCTTCTTTAGAAGCTGTTTTATTCTGATCATTTGTATTTTGTATCTCTAAAGTTTGATCGACTAAATTATTAAAAAATAGGCGATCAATTCCTAATGTTTTGCGACGAGTTTGTAGGGGATTATTGGAGCTTGAATTATCTTGGGGTAGGGGAGAAGACGGCTTAGAAAAAGGATTTTCGGATGTCAAAATATTAGAATTAACAGTATTTTTAGGTTGCAATATTTTCACTAGCCAGATTTTTCCTGCGAACCAACCCAAACTACCAGAAGTAGTCACTAATAATAAAAGTAAACTTAATTTACCTAAACAGCCCCAGAAAAAACTTTTAGACTGAGAAATAGCGGCTATATTAGAGTTTTTAATATCAACAGAAGGCAAAGAATTAGATTTAGAAGAAGTTGCTGAAATATCTTTTGAAGTATCTTTTAAAATTGTTTCCTCATTTTTTTCAATATTATTAGATTCAAAAAATTTTACGTTTAACATATTTAACATATCAAGAATTTCTTGGGCAGAAGAAAAATATGATTCTGTTGGCTTAGCTAACATTTTCAAGAGAATATTTGTTAATCTTGGGCTGATAGAATGCTGAGATAAAATTTCTTCTAGATTTTGCTGAGTATCTGTTAATTGAGAAATATCTTTTCCTGTCAATAATACAATAGCTGTAGCACCTAAACTATAGATATCGTTATTAACAGAAACAGATTCTGTGAAATTCCTATCTTTGGGCCAAAATGTCATCTTGCCTAGCTGAATTAAAACCGAAGAAGTTCTAGGTTGACCATTAATATTATTAATTTTCTCATTTTCTTTTAAGCTAATATCTATGGATTTGATACTACTAAAATCAATTAAAATGGGTAACAAATCAGATTCACGCTGAATAATATTTTGGGGACAAATATCACGATGGACAATTCTTTTTTCGTGGAGATATTTTAAAATAAATAAAAGCTGCTGCAATAAAAGAATTATTTCGGCTTCACTGAAAAGCTTTTCTTGGCTCCGTCGCAGGGTTAATAGATCTTCATAAGTTTTGCCTTTAATGTAGTCTTGAACTAGAAAAATTGAAGATTGATTGTCCTCAGATTCTTGAAAAATTTCTCTAAAATTAGCAAGTTGAGGATGATAAATGCGGTAAAGAATTTCTGCCTGACGTTGAAAAATTTCTGTTATTTTTTGTCGAACTACAGGATCTTGAGTTTGAAATATCAGTTTTTTAACAATACAAAGTTCATGAAAACGATGAGTATCTTCTGTCAGGTAAGTTTGGTTAAATCTTCCTTGACCAAGAATAAGTTTAACTAAATAGCGATTATTAATTAATTTGCCGAGTTTAATGGGCTGATTCATCGAGGAAAATTATCCGGTTCCTTGCTTATGCTTGATTAATTATCCATTATCTTTTGAAAGTTAGACATTATTTTTTATTTTTCATTAGGATTCGGTCAGAATTGTTTATAAATTACTGACATCAATAATTTTAGACAAGATATAATTAAATTTGGTCAATCTTTATTTTTAATTAAATCGGCTTAAGCTGCATCATATTTTTCATAATAATCAAAAATTACCGACAAGATTAGTAAAAAAGTAGGTAAATATCCAAATTATTTTAACAATAATGATCAATTATTTATAATTTAAGTTTATTTAAATAAGGCATTATCTAATCATTAAATTTAGTTTTTATTAATTAAGGTAAAAAAGTCGTTTAATAAGTATTTGACAAAATTAATTAATCTACAGGTAAACACAATTAATGAGGAAACCTTGACCTAATCGCGGTTCAAGAAAGAAAAGTTTTAGAAATTCCATGCTATATTAAGGTTTGTTAAAGTCTTGGTTATCTTTTTTTAATAAAAATTTAATCAGAAGAAGAGATATAGCCAAAAATTAAACTAATAATCAGATTTCCTCACCTTACACAATTACAGGATCGGTTGTTCAGATGCTTATTTTATCTGTCGTTTCCCTCGCGATCGCCTCAGTTTCTGTCTTTTTGAGTCTGAATGTGCAAGAAGAAGTCATAAAAGTTGCTTTAATATGTACTGCTATTTTTGCTGTCTTATTAACGCTTTTTTGTTCACCTTGGACTTTGAAATTAAGCTTAGCCGCAATTCCTTTTGTTATTGAGCGTGTTTACCGTTTTTCTGTTCGCTAAACTCATTTTATTTTTGCTTTAATTCTCAAAAAAATCTATTTTGGGACCTTATCAGCTTTTTGGTTAAATTTAAGTTTTTTCTTCGGGAAAACGTTTTTCTCGAACATCTGCTGAGAATTGTTGAATTGCACCACTAATTTCTGACCGCAAGTTTAAATAAGCTTTAGCAAAAGGCGGTGTTTTTTTCGACAAACCCAAAAGATCGGCCGTTACGAGAACTTGTCCATCACAATTTGGCCCTGCTCCAATTCCGATGGTGGGGATCGGCAGGCGTTTGGTGATGATGGCGGCTAATTCGTCAGGAATATGTTCTAAAACCAGCGCGAAAGCTCCTGCTTCGGTTAAGGCAATCGCGTCCAATAAAATCCGTTCTGCTGCTTCTGCTGTTTTACCTTGTTGTCGATAACCTAATTGATGAACTGATTGGGGCGTTAAACCGAGGTGGCCCATGACAGGAATTCCAATTTCCACCAAACGAGTAACAGTTTCAACCAGATGAGGATGACCGCCCTCTAATTTAATAGCTTGAACACCTGTTTCTTTGAGCATTCTTCCTGCTGAATGAATGGCTTGGGGAATGCTTTCTTGGTAACTTAAAAACGGCAAATCACAGACTACTAAAGCTTTTTTTACTCCTCGACAAACTGCTTTTGCGTGGTGAATCATTTCTTCCAAGGTAATCGGTAAGGTCGTGCGATGACCCAAGGCTACCATTGCCAAAGAATCTCCTACCAAGATGATATCAATTCCTGCTTCATCTAATAAATTTGCGATCGCATAATCCCAAGCCGTTAAAGTTACTATGGGACGATTTTGTTGCTTCCAATCTTGCAATTGTTGAGGAGTAATAGACATTAATTAGTTGCGAATTGCTTCCAAGATACGAGAATAATAAAAACTGGTACTTGTCATTGCTTGACGTTGAATAGTAAAACCATTATTTTGCAAAATTTTAGTAATATCTTGCTCTTTATGTTGATAGGCACGAGTTGCTTTGCTAGGGCCAGGAAATAAGCTACCAATTTTCTTTAAAGCAGTTAAATAAACAGTTTTAGGGGCGAAACTCAAAATCAAACGGGATTCAGCTAAAGAAGCTAAATGGGTAATCATTTGCACCGCGTCATTACTAGGATAATGAATTAAAACATCTAAACAAATAACAGTATGATATTTCCCACCCAATCCTTCTAAATCTTGCACCATAAATCGAGGTAAATTATTAAATCCTAACAATGCCTGCGCTTTTTGTTGAGCTTCTCCCACCATTTTTTCAGAAATATCACTGCCGTACATCAACGCACCCGATTGAGCCAAAGGAATACTGAGACTGCCAACGCCACAACCTGCATCGCAAATAGAAAGTCCCAATAAATTATTATCAACTTTCAGCCAATCAATGACTGTATCGATGGTTTGTTGATGACCAATGCGAATATTTTTTTGGATTTTATTGACATCTCCATCGCCATAAATACGTCGCCAACGGTCAAAACCCGTCGCATTAAAATAATCTTTAACAATGGTTTTATCGTCAACTGCGTTAGCCATAATAGGAAAAAAGATAGAACAAGAAAATTTTTAAAACATTACTTATATTATCAGATATTGCTTATTTTTTATACAAACTTTTTGATGCCAACTTGTTGCAAAAGATTCAAAGGGCCAATTTTTTTTAATTGTTCCATTTGTGCTAAGTTGCGTACTAACAACGCTCCTGCAAAGCCCAAGGAATTGACTGAAATATGTTCGTAGCTTTCTTGGGAACGCGGAATGATCATCATCCATTCACGAGTTATTAAAAAATTATAAGCTTGAGGTCTATTTGATAATTGTTCAATCAAGCCAACTGTTGTTAATAATTGCTGATAATTTTCCAGTAAAATTTGAGCAATCTCTTGAGGATTTTTTTGCTCAATACTAGGATTTTTTATGATTGCATGAATAAAAGAAAATTGGGGAATAATATTAATTTTTGATGGGGAAAAAGCGGCAGAAATCCAAGGTGTAATTGCTAAAGGTAAGCCGTTAGGAATAAGGGGTAAAGGTACTAACTGTAAATGTTTATGGCGTTGACTCGCTCCCGCTAATTTTCCACTATTATAAAAAACTAGCCCATTAATTTCAGTTAATGTAATTGCAACGGCTAAAAAATCAGCTAAATTAAGAGAATTTTTCTGCTCTTCAAACTCACGAGTAATAATTAATAGATGATGTTCAACTGCATTAAATTTATTTAATAAACAAAGATGGGTATCGGTTAGGTCACTGACAAATAAATCTTGTTCATAGGGCAAAAATGGATTGAAATTTATTCCAGATAATTTTTGTTTCTTTTTCTGTTCTTTTTTAGCATTGGTCTTGTGTTGTAAATTCGCTAATATGCGGACTAAAAATTGAATATCTTCCACTTCTAATAATTCGTAACGAGTCAAAATAGGATGGAGTGCGCCACAAAAAAGAGCAAGTTGGGTTTGGTTAACGACTCTTTGCCAAAGGGTTCCAGGTTCTAAAAGAATCTTATTGAGGGACATAGTCTGAAGGGTTTACTTTGAGAATAACTTCGTCATTTGTGAGTTGGAGGTCACGCAAGTTTAATGAGTTAATATCAAGATTTAAACCCTGCTGGAGACGCTCAGTTGAAACTCCTAATTTTTGGGCTATTTCTGATAACGTAAATGTTAATTTTCCGATTTTAACTTGACTGTTATTTGGCAAAGTTAATTGACCATTTTTTAGTTTTGGTTTTCCCTCAATGCCAACATAAATATCCTGATCTTTAAGTTGGGGAAATTTAGTTACTACTCTCTCAATCATGGCTTGTTGCTGACGTGGTAACTCTAAGCTTTCTAATTTATTAGTGTTAATTACAGTGCCAATTTCTAAGTTATTTTTTTCAATATTGGCTTGAATATTTGGTAAAGTTTCTCTACTCCTTGAGCGTAATTTATTAGAAATCTCCGATTGAATTAATTGATTAAAATCTTGAGTTTTTAAAGTAACATTAATATCTTGCTGAGGTTGAATATTTCCTTGTTGCTGAATAGTTGTTTGTACTTTTTTTTGAATTTTTTGTTTGGTGGCTGCCATAATATTTGTTTGATCTGTCTTGGGAGAAGGTAATTCAGACGGTTGCAAATATTTTTGGGGATCGGAAGATTGCCCTTGATACCAAGTTGGTAAAGAAGTTGCTTCTCTCCAATAATAATAAGTTAATCCTAAAATTCCTAACCCCAAAAAGACGATCGCAATTAAAAGTTTTTTAAACATAAATTTTATCTTTTAAAAGGATAAACTAAGAAAATTAATTCCCTATTTCTTTAAACTAACCTATCCTATCCATATTCAAGGTTAAACAATTCCTCATCTTTTTTAAGGTTCAATCCAGCGATCATCTCCTTTAATCAAATTAATTAATTCCTCTACTCCTTGAGCTTCAGGAACCCGTTTAATTTCTTCTCGTCCGCGATACAGAGCAATATAACCCGCCTGTTTACCCACATATCCATAATCGGCATCAGCCATTTCACCAGGCCCATTGACAATACAACCCATGACTGCAATATCTAAACCTGTGAGATGTTTAGTTGCTTCGCGCACTTTGTGCAGAACGTTTTCCAAATTAAAAAGGGTGCGTCCACAAGAAGGACAGGCCACATATTCCACCATCGTTTTCCGTAATCCAAGAGCCTGCAAAATGCTGTAGCAAACAGGAATTTCTTTTTCAGGAGCTTCAGTTAAGGAAACACGAATGGTGTCGCCAATACCGTCAGCCAAGAGCGTTGCAATACCTGCCGTTGATTTAATCCGTCCATATTCGCCATCCCCAGCTTCGGTTACGCCTAAATGGAGAGGATAATTCATGCCCAATTCATCCATGCGTTTGACCATTAGACGATAGGCCGCCAACATAACAGGAACGCGAGAGGCTTTTAGGGAAAGAACAATATTGTAAAAATCGAGGGATTCACAGATTTTGATGAATTCTAGAGCAGATTGCACCATGCCTTCGGGAGTGTCGCCGTAGGTAAAAAGCATTCTTTCTGATAAAGAGCCATGATTAACTCCAATTCGCATCGCTTTTCCTTGATCCCTGAGCGAAACTACCAATGGCTCCAAAGTTTCACGGATTTTTTCTCCAATTTCTGCAAATTCTGATGAACTAAATTCTTCGCGATCGCTTTTCGGTTTTTCAAAAACATAAAGACCTGGATTAATCCGCACTTTATCAACGTGTTTAGCAACTTCAAGGGCGATTTTCATCCCATTATGATGAACATCAGCAACTAACGGTACAATCTGATAGGTTTTTATCAATTTTTCTTTAATTTCCGCAAGAGCTTTAGCGTGGGCCATGCTGGGAACAGTGACGCGGACAATTTCGCAGCCAATTTCATGTAAACGACGAATTCCTGCCACTGAGCCATCAATATCCAAAGTATCTTCGTTGATCATGGATTGCACAACAACGGGATAATTTCCGCCAATAATTATGTCTCCCACTTGCACCAAGCGAGTTTTGCGGCGATGAATAGTCGTGTCGAATTCAGGAGCAATTTCGGGGAAGGCGATCGCGTTGGGGGTTTCTAAAGTTTGCATAAATTTTATTGATCAGAATTTTTGAGAAATAAGTTTAACCAATTCGGAAACACAGATAATGTGATACTTTCTAAAAAAGGATTTTACACGAAAACAAGGCTTCAAGGAAACTCTTAAGTACAAATTTAAGAATTTTTGATTACAAAACTATTTAAGGCTAGAATTACGTCAATTCTAATTCACTAATAATAAGATAAATTAGACGCTCCATAAACCGATTATTTTGTTCATGTTTATCTAGAGCAATTATTAATTTCAACAGTTTTTTGAAAATAGACTAAATGCTGCGATCGCAGTTCTGTTATGGCTACCATGATCGTAATTTTCCGTTTAGGATTGTTACCATTTTAATCCAATAAACAATTAAAATGTCGCGGGCTTTTCAGAAAGATTATGCTAATATGAGTTTGTAAACCATATCAATTAATATGATGAAAGGCATTAATTTTGTTGTTAATGAAAAAGGCGATAAAAAAGCTGTTTTAATTGATTTAGAAGAATGGGGAAAACTATGGGAAGATTTTTTTGATATTGTGGTTTCTCATAATCGAGAAAATGAAGCAGAAATTTCTTGGGATGAATTAAAAGCTGATTTAGAAGTAGAAAGTAAGATTAATGTTTAATTATCAGGTTAATTTTAAAAATTCTGCGGCTAAAGAGTTTAAAAAATTACCACTTGCTCTTCGGCAACGGATTGGAGAAAAGCTTGATAAGTTACAACAAGAGCCTCGTTTTCCTGGTGTTATCAAGTTGCAAGGCGATGATCAGTTATACCGAGTTCGGGTAGGGGATTACCGCGTTGTATTTTCAATAGATGATCGTGAAAAAATACTTACTGTTATAAGAGTTAGGCATCGTCAAAATGTTTATGAATAGAGCAGATCGCACTTTTATCGAGTCACTAATTTTAGTAGGATGACCTTGTGTTAGATTGGAGAAATATCCAGCTATCTTAACAGTGATGCTCTTTCAAACTTATACCCGTTATATTACTCGCCATCCCGATATATTATCAGGTGAACCCATTATCGAAGGAACTCGCACTCCTGTAAGGGCGATCATTGAAAACTGGCGATTAGGACTTAGACCCGAAGAAATTACGATTCATTTGCCTCATTTATCGTTAGCTCAAGTTTTTGATGCGCTTGGTTTTTATTTGGATAATAAAACTGAAATTAATGGATATATTGAACGCAATTATATACCTGATAATTTAGTTCATCCAGCTATTACCTCTCGACTCAATCAAAAATGACTATTTTTGCGAAGGTTTACGTTGATGTAGATGTTCTTGTCACTATTTGGTAATTGAACAATTTTCTTAGCTCTATCTCGACTTAGAGCCTGTCCGAAAAGTCTTCAATGATACTACCTATAGCGTTAATTCTTTAAGTTTTATTGTCTTTTAATCTACATATAGGGAGGTATGGATTATTCGGATAGGCTCTTATTCAATGAATTTCTTAAAGCTTTTTACCGACAACAGAAGCGAAGTAGTTCTTCTGCTCTGCTAGGGTCTGCATTTTCCCAAGGTATCGATTTTATGATCTTGCCTTCATTAATTGCTACTTTTATTTGCGTAAATAATAGTATTATAGGGAAAATCTATCTAAAAACAGAAATGGTTAGCCCTTTAAAAGAGCGAGCAACTCAACTACTACGTCAGTCATTGAATAATTCTCAAGCTGACTTTCGAGATAGTCAGTGGGAAGCAATTGAACAACTACTTATACCATCTAATCGGTTGTTGGTCATTCAACGGACAGGTTGGGGAAAAAGTGTCGTTTACTTTTTGACTACAAGCCTCTTGAGGGATCGTGGTGCAGGGCCAACCCTATTAATTTCTCCACTACTCGCCTTAATGCGCAATCAAATTGTCGCAGCGGAACGTATCGGGATTCGGGCTGCAACCATTAATACTACAAATAGAGAAGACTGGGATCGAGTTCAGTATCAAGTCTTGGCTAACCAGATAGACGTTTTGTTAATTTCTCCCGAACGTCTAGCGAATGATAATTTTCGTAATAATGTTTTACTGCCGATGGCTAACCGAATTGGATTTTTTGTCGTGGACGAAGCTCACTGTATTTCTGACTGGGGACATGATTTTCGTCCTGACTATCGGCGTATTGTCAGGATTTTACAGCAACTTCCCCCAACAATTCCTGTATTAGCAACAACTGCCACCGCCAATAATCGGGTTGTTGAAGACGTAAAAAATCAACTTGGTTCTACTCTTCAAATCAGTCGAGGAACTTTAACCCGCACCAGTTTACAGCTACAAAACATTCAGCTTCCTAATCAGGCTAACCGATTGGCTTGGTTAGCAGAACATCTACCCAACATTCCAAACAGTGGTATTATTTACGCTCTGACTAAGCGAGATGCAGAACAAGTGGCTAGTTGGCTACGCACTCAGGGTATTTCGGCAGAAGCCTACACCAGTGATTCGGAAAACAGGGAGGGTCTTGAGGATAAGCTGTTGGCCAATCAAATCAAGGCTCTGATTGCAACTTCTGCATTAGGTATGGGATACGATAAACCTGATCTAGGATTTGTTATTCATTATCAACGACCTGGCTCTGTCGTTCACTACTATCAACAGGTTGGGCGGGCAGGTCGAGCCGTTGATCGGGCCTATGGCATTCTTCTGAGTGGTAAAGAAGATGAAGAAATTATTGATTTTTTTATTCGTTCAGCATTCCCTCCAGAAAAGCACGTTAACGAAGTGCTTCATACTCTTAACGAATCCCAAGATGGATTGTCTATTCCCCAATTAGAAAAAATTTTAAATCTTCGTCAAGGACAAATAGAAAAGGTCTTAAAAATTCTAGCTGTCGAATCGCCTGCACCTGTTATAAAACAAGGTTCTCGTTGGGCTACTACTCCCATTAATTACAAACCTGACTTGCAAAAAATCCAGAAAATAACACAAATTCGTCATCAAGAACAATCCCGTATGACCGAATATATGGGAACCAATGACTGCTTGATGATGTTTTTGGCAAAAGAACTGGATGATCTTAATCCTCAGCCTTGCGGTCGTTGCGCTCAGTGTTTACGTCAAAATCTAATGCCAGAAACCACATCACCAACTTTAGTAACTGCGGCTATCCAGTTTCTAAAACGAACAGATTATGCTATCGAGCCACGAAAAAAATGGCCAGATTATCCTTCTTTTTCCTATGGTTGGAAAGGAAGAATTAAAACAGAATGGCAAGCCCAACCAGGACGCGCTCTTTCTTCATGGGGAGACGCAGGTTGGGGAAGTTTAGTAAAACATGGTAAATACCGTGATAATTACTTCAGTGATGAACTAATTTTTGCAACCGTAGAAATGATCAGACGTTGGCAACCCAACCCTAAGCCGACTTGGGTAACTTGCGTCCCCTCTTTAAATCGTACCAACTTAGTTCCTGATTTTGCTGAAAAGCTGGCACAGTCACTGGGGCTTATTTTTTTTC
>JANNLO010000212.1:0-22049 GCA_031396835.1 Snowella sp. SOY_38_metabat_116 | reverse complement strand
TCCCCCTTCCCAAACCAGCCATGACAGCCAAAGAACAACTCCTCCATGAAATCGAAACCGCCTCCGATGAAACCATTGACCGACTCCTCAACTTTTTACATCAAACCCAATCCATCAAAGCAAAGCAACCCTTTTGGCAATTTATCGAAGAACTCACCGCCGATATTCCTCCAGAAATCCTAGAAACCCTACCCACCGACGGAGCCGAACAACATGATCATTATCTTTATGGCACACCCAAACGTTAACGATGAAACTCATCTTTGCTGATACCTTTTATTGGATCGCCTTGATTAATCCCAGGGATACTTGGCACTTCATTGCCCTAGAATATGCCCAGAAATATGCAGATGATTACCTAATAACCACCGATGGAGTTATAGATGAAACACTCAACTATTTCGCAACAAAAGGTACTATTATGCGCCGAAAGGCTTTAGCAACTTATCTTAAAATCCGTGAAGAGCCGAACATGGAAATTATTTCTTATACGCCTCAACTCAGACAAGCTGGATTTCAACTATTTGATGAACGTCCTGATAAAGGCTATAGCCTCACAGACTGTATTTCTATGATTGTGATGAAACAAAGGGGCATTGCAGAAGTATTAACCAATGACAAACACTTTACCCAAGAAAACTTTCGGATTTTATTCCAAGATTCAAACCTTAATAACCTTACTTAGAACCCGATTGCGTAGAGTAGAATCCCATTGTCTATCTCCACAGAATTGGGCATCGTCGAGAAATTTATGAAGGATAGCCGCGATCGCTATAATTGTAATATCGAGTATTCCCCCTTCCCAAACCAGCCATGACAGCCAAAGAACAACTCCTACAGGAAATCGAAAAAAGTTCCGAGCCGCTTCTACAAGAAGTTCTCCACTTCCTCTTATCGAAACGCTCAGAAACTATCGAATCCCCCGAACTTGATAATGATGAATTAGACCTGAGCCGTGATGATCCCGATCGCGGTCAAACCTTAAAAGACTCCTTTCAACAAAGTTTATTAGCAATACGACAACAACGAATCGCTGGCCGTCCAATAATTTCAGAAGAAGACATTTATCAACGCTATGGAATTTCTATCTAATGGCTTATTCTATTAAGTATGAACCCGAAGCCGTTAACGATCTTGATCAATTAACACAGACAACACGAATACGAATCCTCAAGAAAATTGAATGGCTAAAAGGTAATCTTGACCAGATTTTGCCTCTGCCTTTAACAGGAAATTTGTCTGGTTTTTATAAACTCAAAATTGGCGATTATCGAGTTATTTATGAATTTGATCAAGAGAATTGTATTATTGTATGTGAACAGAATTGGTCATCGTCGAGAAATTTATAAAGAATAGCCGTGATCGCCTATAATCAATAGTTATAAAATATGAATTAAAACCAATGATAACCCAAACTGATTATGCCCTTTGGCTCAATAACACTGTTAATTTATTAAAACAAAAAAATTATGATAGCGTTGACTGGGAAAACGTAATTGAAGAGATTGAACAATTGGGTAGAAGCCAAAGACGAGAACTCCGAAATCGTTTAACGAATCTGTTAGAACACTGCCTTAAACTTTACTATTCCAACTATGATCTGGACTATCGGGGATGGTCAGAAACCATACAGCGTAGTCAACGAGAACTGAAGGAATTACTAGAAGATTCTCCTAGTCTCAAACAATATTGGAAAGAAATATTCTTAGATTGTTATGCCAAAGCTGTAGAAAGTCTTAGAGAAAATCGCGATTATCAATCTTTTCTTTTTCCTGATGATTGCCCCTTTCCTGAAGAAATTAATCAACTATTAACTCAATCATTTTATAGAGAAAAATAATCTACTTTTCAGGGGAGGTATTACACCTCTATAATCCAGCAAAATTTGGGGTAAGTAAGTGGACTTAATTAATTATTAGATAGTAGAACAGGCTTCTAGCCTGTGGACAGGCAGGATGCCTATCCCACATTTTATATTTCATTGCAACCAGCTACTTCCTGAAATGAGTGCTTTAGAATACATTTTTCCAGAGTAAAAATTTTTCAGAGATCCCTATTGCTTTCGCTTGGCTACATAGTATATTCTATACCAATCCAGCAATTCTCATTTTAAAACACTTGTACTATAAAAAGTTGTCAAATTTATCAATACAGTTAAGCAGGTCAACGATAGAATAAGGGTTTCAGGCATTGCAAAACGATAGATTCATGAGAATCATTCTCATAATGAGAATTGCTGATACCAATCACTCAAAATCAACTTTGCCGAGGGGTAAGTCATGCGATCGCAACCTGATAAAACAACCCGTCAACGAGGTGTCGGATTAACCCCAACAGGATTCAGAAAATTGAATCAAGCTAAACTTGAACAGGAATCAACGCAAGGTTTACGACGATATACCCCAGAACATCTCAGTGAATATACTGGATTAACACCCAACACCCTCAGCAAAATTTTTAGCGATTCCAGTCCAGTTGATAGGCGAACTTTATTGTGTTGCTTTTCTGCTTTTAATTTGAGTTTAGATCAAGAAGATTATTTTTATTTCCAATCTCAAAAAGAGCTAAGCCATTAATACGGGTTTATAATAGAAGGCTGGACTTTATTTCTATTATGCGACCTATGACCACTTCCCACCGCCGTTATCACATCACCACCTTTGGCTGTCAGATGAATAAAGCTGATTCAGAACGCATGGCGGGTATTCTTGAAAAGATGGGATTGCAATGGTCTGAAGATCCCAATGAAGCAGATGTAATTCTTTATAATACTTGTACTATTCGAGATAACGCTGAACAAAAGGTTTATTCTTATTTGGGCAGACAAGCTAAAAGAAAACAACAACAGCCAGATTTAACGTTGATAGTTGCAGGTTGTGTTGCTCAACAAGAAGGGGAACAACTATTGCGAAGAGTGCCTGAATTAGATTTAGTTATGGGGCCGCAGCACGCCAATCGTTTGGAAGATTTATTAGAACAAGTCTTTGCAGGAAATCAGGTGGTTGCAACAGAAGCTGTTCATATCATGGAAGATATAACCAAGCCTCGCCGAGATAGTCGGGTAACAGCCTGGGTGAATGTGATCTATGGTTGCAATGAGCGTTGTACCTATTGCGTGGTTCCCAATGTGCGGGGAGAAGAACAATCTCGAACACCAGAAGCGATTCGGGCAGAGATGGAACAATTAGGACAACAAGGTTATAAAGAAGTAACGTTACTAGGACAAAATATTGATGCTTACGGTCGAGATTTAGTAGGCTCAACGGAAACGGGGCGACATCTGCACACTTTAACGGATTTACTTTATTATGTCCATGATGTGGAAGGCATCGATCGCCTACGATTTGCGACGAGTCATCCCCGTTATTTCACCGAAAGATTGATTAAAGCTTGTAAAGAATTACTCAAAGTTTGTGAGCATTTTCATATTCCTTTTCAGTCAGGAGATAACGAGATTTTGAAGGCGATGAAGCGGGGTTATACGATTGAAAAATATCGACAAATTATTGATAAAATTCGTCACTATATGCCCGATGCTTCTGTTACTGGCGATGTGATTGTCGGTTTTCCTGGGGAAACAGAAACTCAGTTTGAAAATACATTGCAATTAATAGAAGAAATTGGTTTTGATCTGATTAATACTGCTGCCTATTCTCCTCGTCCTGGGACACCTGCTGCTCTTTGGAATAATCAACTCACGGAAGAGGTTAAAAGCGATCGCCTGCAACGATTAAATCATTTAGTTTCCAGCACAGCAATGAAGCGTTCAGAGCGTTATTTAGGAAGGATTGAAGAGATTTTAGTAGAAGAACAAAACATGAAAGATCCAACTCAAATAATGGGCAGAACAACGGGGAATCGTTTAACTTTTTTTGCGGGCAATATTGAACAATTAAAAGGAAAATTAGTTAAGGTCAAAATTACAGCAATTCGAGCTTTTAGCTTAACAGGAGAACTTGTTAGTTAAGTTAATACTTGAAAAATAATATTAAGGAAATTTGATGGAACAAATCGGTAGTTTTTGTTGCTCTTGGGGATGGGTTTTTAAATAATCTTCTAACCATTGACAACCTTCATGCAGAAGACGCGTTAATCGGGGTAACTCTTTTTCAACGGGCCATTCGCGAACAATTCCTTCTTGATTAACCGTTATAATTGATTTATTATTAGCACTGAAAGCTAAGGCCAAAAGAGGTATTTCTTGTCCCTTAAATTCTCCTCGTAAATTTCCTTGAATATCCCACAAACGAGTCGTGCCATCACTAGCAGCCGTTGCGATCCATTTTTCATCGGGACTAAAGTTAACATATTGAACAGGGAAAGGATCGCCTTGTAAATCTTTTAAAAATTGTCCTTCTGCTGTCCATAATTTAGCAGTTCCATCTCTAGAAGCGGTTAGTAAATAGTTTCCTGTAGGACTAAAAACAACTTGATAAACAGCATTTTGATGTCCTTTTAATGTGTTTAGCAAATTACCTTTTAGATCCCAAAGTTTAACATTTTTATCTTCTGATACTGTGGCTAATTGAGAATTTTTAGGATTTAAACTAACGCTATAAACGCGGTCTTGAGAAGCAGAAATAGTCAATAATTGAGTGGGAGAACTTTGATTTATTTTCCAAAGATAAACTTTTCCACTTTTGGTTGCGATCGCCAATATATGACCATCAAAACTCCAAGCAAAACTATAAATTCTTCCTAACTTTTGTGATAATTGCCCCAACAATTTTCCTTGTAAATTCCAAATTTGTACGGTTCCGCCACCCATATCTGCCGCAATTTTTTGACCATCGGGACTAAAGCTTAATTGAGTTATTCCTGTTGTAGTTTTAGGAAATTGTTGTTGTAATTGTCCTTGAAAATTAATTAAATTTAAAGGTTGATTTTCAGCCACTAAAGCGAGCAAAGATTGAGCAGAATTAATCGCCACGCCCGACAAACGAGAATCCAACGCTCCAAAACCTAGCATTGCTTTGGGAGTCAAATCCCACAATTTCACCGTTCCATCCTCAGATGCAGTGGCAAGATGCCTACCCGTTTGATTGATTGCAACTTTAAAAACACCTTCCTGATGCCCTCTTAAAGTGTTAATTTCTTGCCCTTGTAAGTTCCAAATTTTAACGGTGCGATCGCTTGAACTAGAAATTAATCGTTGTCCATCGGGACTAAAAATGACGCTTGTAACTAATTCTTGATGACCTTTTAAATTTGCCAACAATTGACCTTGTAAATTCCAAATTTTAATGCTTCCCTCATCAGTAGCCGCCGCAATTTTATCTCCTTTTGGACTAAAATCAACCCCAAAAAAAGCCGTTTTTCCACTTCCGAAAGTCCGTAATAATTGACCTTTTAAATTCCATAATCTAACAGTTCCATCTCGTGACGCGCTGACTAAATTTTTTCCATCTGGGCTAAATTGCACATCATCAATTGAACGTTGATGCCCTTTAAAAATAGCCAAAATTTGACCTTGTAAATTCCATAATCTAATAGTTTTATCCCTAGAACTCGATGCTAAATATTTTCCATCTGGGCTAAAAGTGACAGAATAAACAGAGCCTTGATGTCCAGTAAAAGTGTGAAGAATTTGACCTTTTAAATTCCAAAGTTTAATAGTTTCATCCTTAGAAGCCGTAGCAATAGTTTGACCATCAGGACTAAAACTCACACTATAAATACTATCTTTATGTCCAAGAAATTGGGTTAAAAATTTTCCTCGAATTGTCCATAACTTTACTATTTTATCATTAGAAACTGTTACTATTCTTTGACCATCAGGACTAAAACTAACGCCTGTTACTCCTTCTTTATGACCTTGTAAACTATTTTTTTCTTGAATCTGATTAAGAATTTGTTGTAGCGATAAAAGAGGAGTTGTTGCAGGATAATCTCGAAGAACTTGTTTTTTATTAACCATATTTTTTAAATTTTGTCCTGCTTGCATTGCCGATAAAAGACCATTTATTTCTTCAAAAGAAAATTGTCGTTCCGCACTATCAGCTATTCGTTGTAATTCCGATCCTTTGCGGGCTTTAGTCTGTTGCTGAAAAGCTATATTTGCTAATGTAATTGCGATAATAGATCCTATTATTGAAAAACCTAAAACTGCTGAACCGAAATAGATACGACGTTGGGCTTTTTGATTAGCCGATTGGAGAATTAAATTCGTTTTTTCTGCTTCTTGTTGTTCTAAGTTTTGACTAGCATTAAGAAATTTATAATCGGCATTACTTAAATTTTTATTCGCTGACCATTGAAGTGCATCTTTTAAAGCTTGTCCCCGTAATAATCGAGATTGATCTTCAAAATTTGCATTTTCCCAAGCCAAAATAGATTCAGAATAAGGGCGAATTTTTTCTAATTCTTTATTAACCCAATCCAGACTAAAAACATTCTGGTAAATGCGATTATAAGCTATTAATTTTCCTTCTCGTTTAACCACTAATCCGGATAACCGTAATTCACTTTGTTCTGGACTATCATCAGTATTAATAAAACCAATTTTCAGAATTTGTTGATACAATCCTAATAATCTTCCTGTCTTTTGTTCATCTCGAAATAGGCGATCGCGGATAGTTTTAAGGTGAACAGGTTCATCTTGGGATTCCCAAAAACTAATCATTTGTTCGTCAATAATTTGCTCAATAACTTCTTCTTCTGTTCCTGTTAAAATGCGCTGATTAAGTTGTAATAATAACGAACAAACTTTCTGAGTTAAAAAAGGTTGCCCGCCTGTCCAATCTAAAATAAATTGTAAAACTAATTGAGGATTATCTGCAATTTTACCTAACCCAATTGCTAAAGGTTGAATCTCAGTTTTTGTAAATCCTGTTAACTCAATTGCCTGGCCAATATTAAAAGGAGTTTGAGTTTTTTCGCGGATTAAATCTGAAGGAGTTGCAACTCCAAATAAAGCAAAAGAAAGCTGATCATAACGACTATCTTCTGCTCGTTGATTATAACAAAAACGAATTAGGGAAAAGAAATCATCTAGAGAGAATTTAAGACTTAAAACTTTATCAATTTCATCAATAAAAATAAAAACTTTTTTGCCTTTAGTATTAACTAAAATAATTTCTTCAATAAATTGACTTAATTTTTGGACAGGAGAAATATTTTCGCGATCGCGCAACCAAGTTTTTAAATTAACTTTTCCCGCTAAAGAAAGTCCCAAAAATAATTGGGTCATAATGCCGTTATACCACTGAATTTGATCGAGATCACTTCCTAAACTAGTAATATCAATCGAGACACAATTCATCCCCTGCGCTTGTAATTGGTGCATGGCTTGGACTCGCAAACTCGATTTGCCCATTTGCCGACAATTAAAAACGTAACAAAATTTGCCATTTTCTAACGCAGTTAATAGCTCTTTATCGGCTTTTCTAATAACATAAGTTGGATGGTTAAAAGCTAAACTACCACCAACTTTATAAAGTAACGAGTTTGCTTGATCTAACATTGTTATAAATTATTAAGAGCCTAAAGAAATACCTCGAAATTGTTGAAACAATAACGTAGCTTGTAAATCCGTTAATCCTGAAATATAGTCTGTCACTTTTAACATTTTTTGATAATTATTTTCTTCGGATTTTGGTGTACATTCAGAAGGTAAAATATAAGTAACTAATTTACCCTTTTTTGTAGGATGAAAAATAGCCGTTAAAAATTCAGTTAATAGTTCTCCTAAAACTTCATAACCCGCAACTTTTACCTTAACAACGTTGGGATGATGGAACACAAAACGAGAAGTTTTTTGCTCAATAATAGTCAGAATATTGGCATATTTACTATGACTTAAAAGAGCTTCATCAAATTTGCCTGCTAAGATTTCAGACTCTTTATCTAAAAAGATTTGAGCAATTTCTAATACTAATTGATTAATCGCTTTTGCTCGGAGTCTTTTAATCGTTTCTTCAGGGCTACTGTCGTATTCTGTTAAATCAATTTTGGCGATCGCATTCAACAAATCTCTCACTTCAACAAATGGTAAATAACCCATATGAAAACCATCTTCAATATCAACTATTGAATAACAAATATCATCGGCTGCTTCCATTAAAAACGTGAGGGGATGACGACACCACCAAGCCGCTTTTGGGTGACGACGAATTAAACCAACGGTTTGGGCAACTTCGGTAAATAAATCTTTTTCGGACTGAAAAAAACCATATTTCTGAACACTTTTTCCCTCATATTTCTTTAAAATTGTTTTAGATAAAAAAGATTCCCTAGGATATTTAGTAAAAGTGGCTAAAGTGGTGCAGGTTAATTGCATTCCGCCTAAACGATGTAACATTCCTAATCGAGTTAAAATCCGAAAACCTTGAGCATTTCCTTCAAAATTATCGAGATCAGCTTTTTCTAAGGGATTCAATAAAGTTCCACCCAGATTTTCTTTGCCATACCAACCTTGAAACGCACTTTGTATCGCATCTTCTCCTGCATGACCAAAAGGAGGATTCCCAATATCATGGGCTAAACAAGCTGCTGATAAAATATCTCCAAAATCTGCCGCATCAAAATGTTCAAGACGATGGCGTTTAATGATTTGATCTCCGACCATTCTTCCCAGCGATCGCCCGACACAAGAGACTTCTAAACTATGAATTAATCGAGTTCGCACATCAGCATTTTTGGATAGAGGAAAAACCTGCGTTTTATCCTTTAGGCGACGAAATGGCGTGGAATAAACCAAACGATCATAATCTTTAAGATAGGGTGTACGTTCAAATGTAGGGTCTTCTAAGTTTTGTTTCCCAAGACGTTTACGAGTTAGTAGCTGTTGCCATTCCATCAAGATTTGGACTGAAATTGATCTGTTTCTAATTTAACTTAAAAATTCAAGAATAATTCAATAATTTTGAGTTTAATATCTTAATTGAAATGTTCGTTGCTCCTTGAGATTTTTAATTTCATCTTAATTTTTTGAATGCTCATAAAATCTCAGACAAAATAAGAGTTTTACCGTATTCACTCTCAAAATAATATCAGTCATGACCACTAAAACCCATTACTTTTTTGATAATACTTGTCATAAGTTTTGCTGTTCGTTTTTGTTGAACCTTATATGTTATGGTTAATGGGCATTATCATTGAAGTATAGATAGCTTGTTCATAATCGCCAAGATAAAAAACAGCCATTTTAATCATCAATGAATAAAACAAATCAGGTCTGAATTGATGGCATTGTTCAGCGAATTTTGCTATTTCCTTAGCGGAGGTTAGGCCATTATGAAAGTTTCTGTTATAGATATTCGAGTTGGCGATCGCATTTTGGCTTATTTTAATACAAAGATGCAAATTTGCACGGTTAAGTATGTCCTCGGAGAAGATGGCAATACTGTCGCTCTATCCGTATTTACAGGAACCCATTACCGTCACTCTGCTTCACGTATCATACGATTCCGTCCCGATGCGTTGATTGATTTAGCCGCCTAAAAATACCACAGCCATTTAGATTTACACATTCATTTTTACATCAATAGGAAACTCAAATTATGTCAATTGCCATTGGAATGATCGAAACACGAGGTTTTCCCGCAGTCGTAGAAGCGGCTGATGCAATGGTCAAGGCAGCCCGTGTTGTCCTTGTTGGCTACGAAAAAATTGGTAGCGGTCGGGTTACCGTCATTGTCAGAGGCAATGTTTCTGAAGTGCAAGCTTCTGTAGCGGCAGGCGTGGCTTGTGTTCAACGGGTAAACGGCGGAGAAGTTTTATCTACTCATATCATTGCTCGTCCTCACGAAAATTTAGAATACGTTTTACCGATGCGTTACACCGAATCTGTTGAACAATTCCGTTAAGCACTTTTTAAAAAGGTCTTGATTTGAAATCCCCTATTTCCTGAAAGTTGGGGATTTTTGTGATTTAACTAGGGAATTGTTAATCAAAATACTCGTCCCAAAAGACAAAAGAAGAATCATTACCAGAAAACGCAGTCAGTTTTAACGAAATTTACCCGAATTTAAACGATAGGAGCGACTAGGAACAACTGATTTACTGACAGATTTATTTAATCTTTCGCCTGTTCCGCCATCTGCTGTTTCAAGAAAAGGTCGTAGATTTATACCATTATTATTTCTCGTGATTGGTTGTGTTAGGGTTGAAGGCTTCGTGCGATTGAATAATTGTCCAAGTTGATTGAGAAAATTGTTATTTCGTCCGCCCGTATAAGCATTTACTCCCTGGGTCATCTGACCACTATCAGCAACAGAAATAGATTCAAAAACGCGATCGCGAATAATCTCGGCATTTTGACCTGGGGGAACTGTGAGAACAATTCGACAGCCAGAAACCTTCTCAGTGGTGACGCAGATTGTTTGATAATTATTTTCATAACCCGTTTTCAGTTCTTGCAGACCATCTGGACGATACATTTCTAAACGCTGGCTAATTTCTTGACAACGACGCGCTGCTGTCCAACCATCTCCCAAGGTTTTAGGCACAGCCCAGGGATAAGCTCGTCCAGGTTGACTAGTGGGATTATACATGACCGTTGACTGCCCATTAAAATTCTGACAAGTGAAACGGGCATTAGTCGATTGGCTGGTGGGAGAAGAGGGAAGTTGGGATGATGGTGGAGAGGGTAAGACTTGAGGGTCGGCATCAATAATAATGTCGGCTGGTGGTTGACCCCGATAACGATTGACAGGAGCCGCGATCGCCGATTGAGTCCCAAAAAAAATGAGGGCAACTCCAGCAATTAAAATTTTATTCATGACATTTTCACCAATTAATTTATTAAGACTACTTCTAGTTAATCAATGGTTTTAGCGGATCAAGACTGGCATCAGACAGTTTCCCAAGTGCCTCAAGAAAAAAAGAGTAGTTTTTCTCGACTGAATATTATGCTCTTTTCAAAATTTCTTAAAATTATTGCTAATATTTCAAATTTATTTGATGAATGATGCCGTAACTATTTTTTATCATTGTTTTACATCGGTTAATATTAAAGATATTTCAAGTTTATTTGATGAATAGTTTTGCAGTCTGCTTTCTCACAAGCCTCTAAAGAAAATGTTATTTCAATAAAATCAAGGAGTTAAGCTAATGAAAAATTCAGAAATTATTAAAAAATTGTCTTTTTTAGACCTATTTCTAACATTATGGATCATTTTGGCGATGGTGATTGGCATATCTCTAAGTTATTTTTTCCCTGAAACAGAAAGATTTATTCAGCAATTTCAGATAGGAACTACCAATATTCCCATCGCAATCGGCTTAATTTTAATGATGTATCCACCGTTAGCTAAAGTTAGATATGAAGAATTAGGAGACGTTTTTCGTAATACTAAAATTTTAGGATTATCTTTATTATAAAATTGGGTAATTGGGCCAACTTTAATGTTTTTTTGCAATTATTTTCCTAAGAAATTATCCTGAATATATGACAGGCTTAATTATGATTGGATTAGCTCGCTGTATCGCAATGGTCATAATTTGGAGTGAATTAGCAAGAGGAGATACGGAATATACTGCTGGCTTAGTCGCTTTTAATAGTGTTTTTTAGGTTATTTTTTACAGCGTTTTTGCTTGGTTTTTTATTACTATTCTTCTTACTTTATTCCTTAGCTGTTTAACAATTAATATTTGACTCTAACTTAAACTTATCTGACCAATTTATAAGCTCAATAAAACATTAGCTTTTTTAAATGAATTTTAGAATTAAGATGATGTTAAATTCTTTTGTTTTAAAAACAAGAAATATTTAATAAAACCATAAAAGATTGCCATAGTCCACAGCGTCAAAACAATAGTTAGTGGAATGATCTGAACTATCCAAAAACCAATTAAAATTATTCCAATAACATCAGCGACTAAAACAATAATTTGCTCCGAGAAATGTTTTTTTTGAATAATAATAGATTCAGTTGGTTGAATACGGATATTTGCCCAAGAATTGAACCAAACCTGACTCCCCAAAACTAAAATAATTCCCCAGCCTAATTGCACCGAAGCGAGATAAAAACCAATTAATTCTAAGGCGATCGTACTAGCTGTAATGTAATAAAAAAAATGAAGTCGAAGATCTTCAATCTGTTCTTTAGCTTTAGCAATATTTTCTAAGTCTAAAACAGCCATCTTCGCTTGATCGATCGCAAAAATTAGTAATCCTAAAGCGAGTAATTGATGATCAAATGTTTGCAGACTAATAACTTGACTCAAAATACCTAAACAAGCAGGAAAAAATAGTAATAATAAAACAACCTTTAACATAGAAAGTTTTGATTAAAAATTTGCCAGGAAAATAGTATATTTCTAATTTCAATACTTCAGGGTTAGGGAGTAATCACTTTTTGGAGATGGGAGGGAAGAACATCTCTATCTAGCCCATAGAAATAATCCACCTCACCACAAGGAATGTATGGATTCAAAGAGATTTATTGTTTATTTTTTGAATATAAGTATCTCCGATATGACCGAACAAGATATCACAAGATTCGTTAAACTTAGGATCTTCAACTGAAATAAGGGATAAATCGTATTTACCTAAAGTCTTGACTAATGCCAATTTGAAAATTTTGTAGGAGTGTTCTTTGGCTATCGAAAGAAGATCTTCAAAAGACTGGCCAAACCTACCTATATGCTTAGGAACATATTCAGCAATAATTACTGGTCGGCATCTATCAATTAATTGAGAAATTCCTTTCAGTACGTTTACTTCCCCTCCCTCAACATCAATCTTAATTAGTCTGGGAGATGCCTCTTGTAAAACGTTGTCGCCAATCTTGACTTCTACTTCTACTTCATACCATTTACTCTTGTCGTATTCATTATTAGAGAAACATGATAGACTTGCTTCCCCAGAATTAATATACGGTGCATACAAAGGAAAACTACTATCGATTTCACCTAGACCGACCGTATAAACTCTAATATTTTCGATGTCATTTATTGCAATATTGTGGTTGAGCTTTTCTCGTGGTTCAGGATTCGGCTCAAAAGAATAAACAATACCTTTATTGCCAACAAGATGTCTAGCCGATAGAGAAAACATACCAGTATTAGCACCAATATCAACAACTTCATCCCCCTCACTTAGTACCTGTTCAAGGAGTTTTTGAATTGGAAGATCGTACCAGCGACCAAGAAAAAATGTAGAGCGGTCAGCCCACTGAGATATATCTAACTCCATTAAAAAGGTATTGAGCTTACCTTTAATTTTTCGCTTCTTGGCACCTTGCCAAAACCAGTTTCTTCTATAACTACCCACAAATATGCTGTATATCTTTCCCCATCCCCACACCTCTCTAAATATAAAAGGACGAAAAACAAAAATGACAGTTTCCTGAAGCAGAGTTGTAACAATAGACATTAGTTTTATTCCTTTTATATTACTAATAAGAAGTCTCTATAGGACATTTTTAACAGGTAAATGACATTAAGTCAATGCCCATGATCGCATCACAATCTTAGGTGTATCTCTCTCCAAAATTAAGTTCAGATAAATTTGTAAAATCATCTTCCTCTTTGTTAAAGATTTAAATTTCAGACAAATCTGTGAATTTAATATGATATTTTTATATTAGAGTTGTTGGGTAATAAGCCAAAATACCCTTGAAACCCTTATCCAGTAAGCATTTCAGCGTTTTCTACTCAAGATCCTTGAGATCCAGTGCTGGCAAGATTTTCGGCGATTTCCTCTTCTATTTCCTAAGAACTCTAAGGTTTTGTACATTCAAAAATTTATTTCAAATATGATCTGATTAATTATGATGATTTGGCATATTAACCACTAACACATAAGAAACTTTTACTTTCGGCAAATCACTCATAGTTTTCTGATATTTAGAAATGCCACAAACTTTCACTTAAAAATGAAACCCGAAAGTATCTTAAGGGCAAAGATTGAGAAAGTCAAGAATTTACTTTCAAATAAGCGGGTAACGCGACTCGAACGCGCGACATTCACCTTGGCAAGGTGACGCTCTACCACTGAGCTATACCCGCATCTTTTCAGACGATCTCAATCATCACAAAAATAAGAGAATCTGTCAAGTAAAAACCAAATCTTTTTTTCAAGAGTTGTTAATCCCCAATTTTTTTACTTTAATCTTGTCTTGCGATCGCTTTTTATGCCATCTGTCCCATCTGATTGCTATGCTAAAGATAAGCAGGGATTAATCGCTGCTCTGGATTTTCAATAAAACTATGCCAACACTTTCTCCACCTCTTCAAAACAAACCCCTTTTGGGTCAATCCTTAGCTGAGTTAACGGATTGGATACAAACCCAAGGCCAACCGAGTTATCGGGGTAAACAATTATATCAGTGGCTCTACGAAAAAAATGCGCGATCGCTTTTGGATATTTCTGTTTTTCCCAAGCAGTGGCGAGAACAAATGCAGGATTATCCCATTGGACGCTCTCAGATTCACCATCAAAGTGCCGCACCCGATAAAACTCGCAAGTATTTACTTAAATTAGCAGATGGGCTTATTATCGAAACGGTGGGCATTCCTAGTCAGAAACGTTTGACTGTCTGTGTCTCTTCCCAGGTGGGATGTGCGATGGATTGTAATTTTTGTGCAACGGGGAAAGGGGGATTTTTACGAAATTTACAGGCTCATGAAATTGTTGACCAGGTTTTAACTGTCCAAGAAGATTTTCAAGAACGGGTGAGCAATGTGGTTTTTATGGGAATGGGAGAACCTCTGCTAAATTTATCTGAAGTTATTCCTGCTATTCATTCTCTCAATCAAAATGTAGGTATTGGCCAGCGATCGCTAACTATTTCGACAGTGGGCTTACCAAAAAAAATTCGACAATTTGCCCAAGAAAAATTGCAAATCACTTTTGCCGTCAGCCTTCACGCATCCAATCAAGCTCTGCGAGAACAATTAATTCCGAGTGCCAAACATTATCCCCTTCACGAACTTTTAGCAGATTGTCGAGAGTACGTTAATATCACAGGTCGTAGAGTTACATTTGAATATGTTTTACTCGCGGGTGTAAACGATTTACCTGAACAGGCCTTAGAATTATCGCGCATCCTCAAAGGCTTTCAAACCCACGTTAATCTTATTCCCTATAATCCTATTGCTGAAGTGGATTACCAACGTCCTACTGGCAAACGGATTCAAGATTTTGTTGGAGTATTAGAAAAAAATCATGTAACAGTCAGTGTGCGCTATTCGAGAGGGCTGGAGTCTGATGCTGCCTGTGGTCAACTCAGAGCGTCCCGTAAAAATCAGGAAGTTGTTAGTTAGTCTATTTTCGGCTGAGCTTAACAAATTACCAAGGATCTAGCACAGATTTAAAGGGGTTAATCACTGTTTTATCTAAATCTTGATTATTTTCTTGCGTTGGTTCAGGTGCGATCGCCGATGGATGAGATTGAGGAAGAGCAACTTCTTTTTTGAAGCCTGCCCATTTTTCTGGATTACCAAACTCTTCATATAATTCTGTATCACCCACTAACGTGACATCTGACAAATCAATTTCTTTTTGGGTAGCAGGAGCAAAATCTTCTTGCAAACTAGAACTTGTTAAATTCAGAGACTGCTTGAGTTTTATAAAAGCATTAGTGACATTAGCCAGAGATTGTTCTAAATCGGCCAGCCGTTCTTGAAAACCCTGGGGTAAGATTGCAGAAGTGTGAACTTGGGTTAGAGTCGTCAACGCATCAGGAAATACTCGAAAAAATTCTTCTAAAGTTGTGTCGCCCTGGAGAACTCGATCCAAAGCATTTTTGATTAACGGTTTCATTCCTTCTTCTGAAGCGACTTTTTTCAGGGTTTCAGCATCGACTCCTTTGCAAATCAAAGAACGAAGAACGGTTGTGAGCGTCAAAATTTCATAAACACCAACTTGTCCGTGATAACCTGCACCATTGCATTGACGGCAAAGTCGTCCTTTTAGTCGAAATTGTTTGATTAATTCTTGATTAAGTGTATTAGCTCGATAAAAAGAACTCGATTGATGTTGGCGGGGAGAAAGCTGTAATTTTTGCAACTCTTCTTTTTCAGGTTGATGAACTAATCGACAGGTTGGACAAACGCGACGCAATAATCGTTGATTAATAATCCCGCTCAGATTTTCTGCCAGATCCGTTGGTTTTACCCACTCATTTAATTGGGCGATCGCGCTCACAAAATCCTTTGCACAGAGACTCGTGAAAACCAAATGACCTTGATTAACAGCCGACAAAATTTCTTTAAAAATGTCGCTATCTTCAATTTGATCGACCATAATCACATCGGCCGCCTGTTGAGTCACAGACTGCAATGCCTTGACGTAGGTAAAATCTTTGGCTAAATTAACTTCAACTTGGGTAATTCCATGAAAAGTTCGACGAATGGGATCTTCAATTGTTGCAATACTGAGTTCTTGTTTTTGCTGTTGAGCCAGAAAAAGTTCTAATGTGGTAGAAATTCCAGAATAAGCGGGGCCAGTAACCAGAATCAAACCCGACTTGCGTTGATTTAAGGTTTTTATTGCAGTTTGAGTTATTTGATCGGGAATCAATGTTGCTAAATCGGGAAACTCAGTCAAAGATTCCACAATACGAACAACAATTTTTTCGCCATAAAAACTCGGTAATGTATGAACAAAAAAATAAACTGGGCAACCATTGTAACTTTTACGGAGCCGCCCTTTTTGAGGAATTTTTGTTTGGGTAAGATCTAACCCGACCATTGTTTTGAGGCGATTAATGATCGGCGTTATCAATTTTTTGGGAAGAGGATCAAATAGATTTCGCAAATTTCCACCTTGGCGAATCCTTACCAAAAGTTTATTTTCCTCTGGTTCAAGATGAATTTCAGAAGCTTTATCCCGCATCCCCATAATGAGAATTTTATTAACTAAAGTAATAATCGGAGCTTCATTTTGTTCAGGAGAATGATTAAGATCGTCGGCGGCATGGCCTTGGTTTGTATTGAAATTAGGCGGTTCTTCTTCAAAAACTTCAGTTACACTAACAATGGTAGCATCCAATTGCGCTTGAACATCAGAGTCAGAATGATTCATAGAGTCCTCCTTAAATTTTTGAGAAGCTTCTTTCGCTGCAACTGAATCAGACAATGATACTTTTTGTTGCTTATGCAAAACTTGAGGCAAAAGAGACTGTCCCAACATTTCTTCGAGTACGACAGCAAGAGAACGACCAGTTTTTCTTACCTCAATCAAAGCCTGTTTCATCTGGGGAAGTGAGATCTCTCCAGTGGAAATTAGCTTTTGGGCAAAATTAGACATTATAAAATCAGAGGATTCATCGCTAAAAGACACGGCTCAACATCTGCAAAAGAAGATTACTAATTCTAAAATGCCCAACACTTAGGCAAAGTTAACAAATATGATCAAAAAATGTAAATTGAATTCTCCATTTAGCTTTGAGGACGTGGGCCAGCCGAAGCTAATTGTTGATTTCGCATCAAATTTTCCATTGCATATTCCAAATGATTTCCTGTATCCACCGCAACCCAGCCGCTATTGGTTAAATGTCTCCATTCAAAATGTAAATGAGGCCCTGTAGATAAACCTGTACTACCAACACGGGCAATGACTTCTCCTTTTCGCACTGATTGTCCTGGTTTGACAAAAACTTCAGAAAGGTGAGCATAACGAGATTCTTGGGTTCCTTCTAGGTGACGAAGAACAACAATAAGTCCATAGCCGCCTGACCAATCCGCTGTCGCAACTTTACCGTCATAGGCCGCTAAAACTGGAGTTCCTAGAGGCGCACCTAAATCAGTTCCTGCGTGCATTCGACTCGTTCCAGATACGGGATGAATTCGCCAACCAAAGGCAGAAGTGATGGGAACAACAACAGGTAAAGGAAAAAGTAAATCGGTGTTATTTTGTCTGACTTCGGGATCTGTTTGGGCGTAGTTTGTCGTTGCGCGATTATATTCTGGCATGGGAGCTAGGGCAATAGAGAGACCTCGCCGAATGATAGGCTCTAGGCTGACAACTTGATTGGGATTCACGTTATTACTTCTATATGTCTGATAGTTGTAATTGCGAGAAGAAAGGGGCTTAATTGCGATCGCGTTTAGAGGAGAATTTCGGGGAGCGCGACGAATAAAACTGCTTGGTGAAACTTGGGTTTGACTAGCAAGTCTTTGATAACGAGGAGCAAAAGAGCGAGCAATATTTGTCTGACTTGAACGACGACGAGACACCATGCCAGAGCCACAACCACGATTGAGGGAACCATTTTGAACAATGGTCTGACAGCCAGTAGAACGCTCGGTTAAAACAACGGCGGGAGCTGAATCTGTGGTGTAGGGTTTGGCAACAGAATAATTGGTCGTGTCAATATAACTATTTTTACTTTGCAAGGAGTTGCGAATTGAGTCTGGCTGGGTCTCAATAGGAGAGTTATTACTGATAACAGGAGAGGATACTGAAAGAGAAATTTTTGGGGCGGCTAGTTTGATTTTTGGGGCTGCAATGGCGGCTCTCTGGGAATAGTCACGACGACGGGTTGCTCTGAATTGTGTAGTAGCTTCAGCACGAACTTTGGGGCGGGGAGCTGCTATTGGTTGAACAGTTGGTGTTGCGGGTAAGGGAGTTGAATCGACAAAAGAAGGAGCAGGGGCATCGGGAATAGTGATGATTTCTGTGGCGATCGCAGTAGGGATCACCAAACCTGTACTTAAAACTCCGAGTCCTCCCAGAAAACCAAGAGTTCTTTGCCAGAATTTTTGGGAATTTCTAACTTTAATTGTTTTAGATTTAAGCAGTTTAGAGGACATAATTCTTTTTAATACTCACACCTTGAAAATTCGCATCCCCATGATTGTAAAGGGTATTACGGAAATTGCCAAGATCGCCATCAATATTGGAAAGTTAATAATAGTGAAATTTAGCTTTCTGCTTGAGTGGGAGCGGGCAACTTGCGGATTTCTGAATAAAACGCACTGTGACTATAGCGATTGCCTTGTTTAATCAAACTCGTTCGCAACCGTAAATTAGCACTGGCAAACCAAAGTCGCTCTTCTGCATAGACCGTATCCGATTCTAAAATTAAAGTTAAACTTTCATCGCCCGCCAATAGGTAACATCCAGCCAACATCAAACTACCAGGTTTGGCCACACTCCGAAACAGTTTTCCTGTCAATCCTGCTTCATTGTCGGGCAAAAAAAGCCATAGCGCAGAACCTGTTTGTTTTGTTGCTCCCCAATCTCCCGAAATTTCCCAAATCGTTTTCATTCCGCCCAAAGTTTGAGCCGAGTTGATTTGATAAGCTTGACAAAGTGCTTGCAGTTCGGAAGAGTCGGCCGCAATCTGCTCCATTATTAGTTCTGATTTTTGGTTGTCGGCATTATTTTGATTAAAGTCGTAACTGGTACGCTGAGAAAACCATTTTCCTGCACAGGATTCCAAAAAAGCTAGAACTTCCATGAATAGTTGAATTTCGTATAAGTGATAATGATGACAAAACTAATTCTAAGTCATTTCGAGTCTTTGTAGAGAGTAAATTGCGGCTTGGCTGACTTGGGGATGATCGTCTTTGACCAAGAAACGCAGAGCAGATAGGCTTTGATCAGACGGTAAGTTGCCCAAAGCTTCAGCTAATCGTTGACGAATTAACCAGTCTTCCGAATTGGCAAATTTTAAAATGGCTCCGATGGCATCAATTGCCTTAATTTCTCCTAAAGCTGCGATCGCCGCCTGTTGAACAACGGTTTCAGCATTATTAAGAGCTTGTAATAAAACGTCCTTGGCGCGAATATCGTGTAAATTGCCTAAGGAGACTGCCGCACTAAAACGAACTAACCATTCCGTATCCTCATAAAAAGCTCGACAAAGCGGTTCTAAAGCTCGTCCATCTTCTAAATAGCCTAATGCGCCTGCTGCATCTGCTCGA
Source organism: Snowella sp. SOY_38_metabat_116 (assembly GCA_031396835.1). GTDB lineage: Bacteria > Cyanobacteriota > Cyanobacteriia > Cyanobacteriales > Microcystaceae > Snowella. Next base: position 2,231 of record JANNLO010000212.1, on the reverse strand, counting down.
ATTCCATAGTCGGGATCGGTTTCTAGTAATTGAGTCAAAATCCCAAAACATTCTGCTGTTTGTTTAATCCCTAGCGCGAAAATGGCCATTGACCGCACTTGCAACATTTCATCATCTAAAACTTTTTTGATTAATGGAACAGCATCTTCGTTGGCAATTTCTCGCAGGGAAACCAAGGCTAATAGGCGATCGCGGGAGTTTGGGCTTTCTAGCTGGGTCGCTATTTGTTGGACAGTGAGTTGACTCATGGATATTTCTCAACATTTCTTAATATTTCTACTCATTATTGTAACGAGGGAATTAAGAAGTTGTCGGAATTTTCATCAATTTGAGAAAACAGGAGATCATTTTTTGTTCAATATTTTTAATTCAAAGCGTGATCATAAAAATATTATCTGCCAAAAATTAGCGCTGTAATCCAACATTCTTAATCAATAACTATACTTAAATTATTAAAAACAAATTTAACTTATGGAGCTAAGCGGACTTGAACCGCTGACCCCTGCAATGCCATTGCAGTGCTCTACCAACTGAGCTATAACCCCGTAAAATCCATTATTAATCATCTCTTATACAAACTCTTTCTGTCAAGTTTTTATTTCAAAAGTCTCTGGGAGAAATTAAAATTATTCCAGATTTTTTTTTAAGAAGAGAGATCTTTTGGGGTGTGTAAAACCAGCCCTTTTTCGGAGTGTTTAGGCTCCGTGTTGAGATTCGGCAAAACAGGGAAAAAAGGTTGATGTAGGCTAACTAGATTCGCCAAGGTACGTTTTAACTGGGTACGAGGAACAATCACATCAATAAAGCCATGTTTAAGTAAATATTCTGAAGTTTGGAAGCCTTCTGGTAATTTTTCGCGCAGGGTGTGTTCGATTACTCTTCTCCCAGCAAAACCAATTGTTGCTTTTGGTTCAGCGATAATAATGTCTCCTAACATTGCAAAACTGGCTGTCACGCCTCCTGTGGTTGGATGGGTGAGGACGGGAATATAAAGTAATTTTTGTTGTCGATGACGTTCTAAGGCTCCAGAAATTTTGGCCATTTGCATTCATTCGCTGAATGGACGCCTGTGGAGTTGCTCTCTGAAGCCTATGTAGTACTTGCTGAAATTGCGTAACGGCAAGCTGGTTGAGGGGCGTTTGGAGGGATGAAGAGCAACACACGACCCATCTCGCAAACCAAATTCCTTTTCACGATTGTGCCAGTGGAGGTTGTGTTCGGGAATTTGAATGGGGAAGCTTGGCAGCTGCGGCGAACGACCTATCGAGGACTAAATATTGTCAGTTGCAAGACAGATAAGATTCCTTGGCGGAAAAAAAAACGCTGCTGTTGGCTCCGGAGGAATGTTGACAGTAGGATAAAACGGCAGTTTTCTACTGTAATAGCCATTGTAAATTGCCACAGTAACCTGTAAAAGTAATGGAAAGCTCTCTTTCTTCTGTAACTGCATTTTCTGTGTAGAATTCCGTGGTACTGTTCCATAGTAAGCTATTACGGCGACCAAAGCAGCTGTACGCGGTAAAGAGAACGATAAAGTTGTTCATTCTACATCTACGTAAAGCTCTATTTAAGTATAAAAAGGAGTGGAAATTGCTGTGAAGCATTCCATAAAGCAATCAATTAAAATAGATCAAAAATAGACCAATCAGAGCTCTTCATTACCGTAATACACCCCCTCAGGGTCGATAGTTCGTTGTCGATCCTACAGAAAAGAAAAAGGAGTAAAGGGAGAGTATAAAAAACGCCAAAAAAATGGTATAACGCAAAGCGTTAACGATCAGCTCAATCTTAAATAGATAATTATATCTTCTTTTCTTTCTTCTTTACAGTAATAAGCTTTGTTTACTTACTTAATTTATCCCCAATATTCACGAGATTTAATTGCTTAACGAAGATTATATATTTTTACGCGAATAGTCTCTTAATTATCTCATCAGCGGGTATACTAGTTATTAATATTTATATTAAATTAATGATGTTCTCTACTATTTTCTAGCGGAGCTAATACTGATATACATCGATGTAATATAGTTTAATATTTAGTTTAGGTATTACCTTTATTAGTATACTAATTATCTGTAAATTATTGTGTATAATATATATCTTCTATTAAGTATTAAAATGAATGCTTTTAAAGAATCTCTATCACTAAATAACCTTTTTACTGATTAATAATAGTGTTATAAACTCTATTTCTGTATTTAATGTAATTACTATCCTTTATTTATTTA
>JANNLO010000188.1:0-9680 GCA_031396835.1 Snowella sp. SOY_38_metabat_116 | reverse complement strand
GGTTTAGGAATCCTCTTGCTTTAGCAAGGGGAGGATGTCAACTTTATCCGTTTTATTCGTCTCAAGCAAAAATCATTGAACCGATATGTCTCAAACCAAACTGATTGACCTGGCTTCTGAACAATCTGTTGCTATTTCCCCTAGCCATCTCGCCTCAACGCATTGGACAAAGACATCAGTAGAAGAACCAGAAGACAATCAGTTTCTTGAATTTGACCTCGTGTCGATTAACGAACAACTTGCCAACGCCAGTGCTGAAAAAATTGTTGAGTGGGGATTGCAAACTTTTGGCGATCGCTTAGTAATGAGTACCAGTTTTGGCATTCAAGCGTCGGTTATGTTGCATTTGGTGACTCGTATTTTCCCGAATATTCCTGTTATTTGGGTAGATACGGGATATTTGCCGATGGAAACTTATTTATTTGCTGAAGAATTAACTCAAAAACTTAGTTTGAATTTACAGGTTTATCAATCTCCAATTAGTCCTGCTCGAATGGAAGCTCTGCATGGCAAACTTTGGCAACAAAAAGATTTAGAAGCACTCAATCATTATGACAAAATTCGCAAAGTAGAACCTATGCAACGAGCTTTAAAAGAGTTAAACGCGATCGCTTGGTTAGCAGGACTTAGAAAAGGTCAAACCAGTCACCGTCAAAGTTTACAGCCATTGGTTAAACAGGAAAAACAATATAAATTATTGCCAATTCTTAACTGGACTTCTAAAGATATTTACGAATATTTAACAACTTATAATCTGCCCTATCATCCCTATTTTGATCAAGGCTATGTCTCCGTGGGAGATTGGCATTCCAGTCGGCCGCTCATGGCAAGTGATGAAAATGAACGAGACACCCGTTTTCATGGAGTTAAGCAAGAATGTGGGTTACATTTACCTCTCAGCGTCGAAGCGGCTCAAAGTCTCGATTCCAGTACGTTGTAAATCAACAAATTCTGACAGATTGATAATAATTTAACCGCTCTCAAAAAAAATCTAGGTGATCTACATCCAAAATTTAAGAATCTGCGTAATAGTTGTAAGTAAACTTGATTTTTTAGTTACTTTTCACAATAGCTAATTAGTCAGCAATGGCATGATCAATCATGAAAAGACGATATCTGTTAGAAGCAGGGACTGCAACCCTCGGCACAATCTGGTTAACTCGGTATTTTTCTACCACAAACACTCCTAATCCAAACAATCCTACCAAAACTCTTATGACAAGCACAAAAGGAACCTTTGAAATCACCAAAACCGAAGAAGAGTGGCGCAAAATTCTGACTCCAGAACAATTTAATGTTTTGCGGAAACATGGCACAGAACGAGCCACCACCAGCCCTCTAGACAAACAATACGGCAAAGGCATTTATCACTGTTCAGGCTGCGATTTACCTCTTTTTTCCTCAGATACTAAATTTGATAGTGGCACAGGTTGGCCCAGTTTTTACGCCTCCTTAGATAAGGCGATCGGCGTCACTGTTGACCGTTCTCTTTTTATGACCAGAACTGAAGTTCATTGTCGTCGTTGTGGTGGTCATCTGGGTCATGTTTTTGACGATGGCCCTGCTCCTACAGGCAAACGATATTGTATGAATGGAGTTTCACTGAAATTTGTCCCGACTCAAGCTTAGGAATTAATCCGAAGTTTTCCGACTGTGCTAATATCTTAGTCAAGATTCTTTAGAAACAAATTTTAGGTTCTAGAGTCAAGCATCGTGGTGGTGTGTAGAGGAATTTAAACTGGAATCATGACGACTAGTCACCTAAAAGGGCAAAGAAGCTATTTAGAACCCATCCGCATTGGTGTCATCGGTGTGGGCAGTATGGGTCAACATCACACTCGTGTCCTGAGTTTACTCAAAGATGTGGAGTTGGTCGGTATTTCTGATGTCAATGTGGAACGGGGCTTAGATACTGCTAGTAAGTATCGAGTCCGTTTTTTTGAACGTTACCAAGATTTACTGCCCCACGTTGATGCTGTGTGTGTTGCGGTTCCGACCCGTTTACATCATCCTGTGGGTATGGCCTGCCTCCAAGCGGGAGTTCATACTCTAATCGAAAAACCGATCGCAGCCAGTATTGCAGAAGCAGAATCTTTGGTCAATGCGGCCGCTGGCTCGAACTGCATTTTACAAGTCGGACATATTGAAAGGTTTAATCCAGCTTTTCAAGAACTAAGTAAAGTTTTAAAAACAGAAGAATTATTGGCTCTAGAAGCTCACCGCATGAGTCCTTATTCCCAACGAGCTAACGATGTATCAGTCGTTTTGGACTTAATGATTCATGATATTGATTTGTTGTTGGAATTGGTCGGTGCGCCAGTGGTGAAACTAACTGCAAGCGGCAGTCGGGCTTCAGGTTCAGGCTATTTGGATTATGTTACTGCGACTCTGGGTTTTGCAACAGGAATTGTGGCAACTTTGACAGCGAGTAAAGTTACCCATCGAAAAATTCGTCGGATTACGGCTCACTGTAATAAGTGTATGACCGAAGCTGATTTTTTGAATAACGAAATCTTAATTCATCGACAAACAACCGCTAATTATTCTGCTGATTATGGGCAGGTGCTTTATCGTCAAGATGGATTAATTGAAAAAGTTTATACCAGCAATATTGAACCGCTCCATGCAGAATTAGAACATTTTGTGTATTGTGTTCGTGGTGGCGATCAACCATCTGTTGGTGGGGAACAAGCACTTAAAGCCCTGCGATTAGCCAGTTTAATTGAACAAATGGCCTTAGACGGTCAAATTTGGCAAGCTCCTGACCCGGAAATGGAATATCTATATCCGCCTTTGATCTTGCAAGAAACAAATATTTAATTTTATTTGAAGTTTAAATTTTATCCATAGTTTTTTAAATCAATTTTTGGGTTGGGTTTTGGTGAGCTAACCTAGTTTATTATTGACATCTAATATAAAAATTTCAATCAAATAATCATAGATGAATTTAAAACGGAAAAAAATAACACTAGAAAAATTGCCTCAATTAATTAATAATAAAGTTGTGCGTTGGTGGATTGTGGGAATTGCCTTTATGGTGATCAATATTTGGCTGCTGGATAGATTTAAAGTTAGTTTATACGCTTGGCTTCCTGGTGTTTTTGATTTATCTCCCCAAGAAGTTCATCGTTGGTCTCTTTCTTTGGCGACGGTTTCCTCTGCCGAAATTTGTACTATTACTAGATATGTGATTAACGATTGTTGGGTTTTTGGTAATTCTCGCCCTAGTTGGAAAAGATGCGGAGAATATCACATTGCGAATGCGGGTAGTTTTTTCTTGTGGTGTTTTATTATTATTGCGTTAGGCGAAAAACTTCAGGTTGATCACCGTCTTGCTGCTTTGTTGGCGACAGTTGCTTCTGTGAGTTTGAGTATGGTCACAAATTTCTTGTGGGTCTGGCGGAGCGAACCTAAAAGTAAATCTCTGCGCAATCGTTAGGAAAAAACTTAATCGCTACCAGAAGAATAAATTTCAATTGTTAAAAACTAGGATCAATAAATTTATGAAAATCGGTGTTCCCAAGGAAATTAAAGATCAAGAATTTCGAGTTGGTTTAACGCCTAGCAGTGTGAGAGCTTTGACGGCTCAAAAACACACGGTTGTTGTGGAAACTCAAGCAGGACTAGGTTCAAGTTTTAGCGATCAAGACTATGAACAAGCGGGGGCAAAAATTACCGATTCGGCCGCTGAGGCTTGGCAACAAGAATTCGTCATTAAAGTCAAAGAACCTTTACCGTCAGAATATTCTTATCTCAGCCATCCTAAACTCCTCTTCACTTATTTACATCTCGCTGCCAATCGAGAATTAACAGAAGCCTTGCTCAATTCTGGAATCACTGCGATCGCCTATGAGTCGGTTCAATTAGCCGATGGACGATTGCCCCTCCTGAGTCCGATGAGCATTATCGCAGGAAGACTTGCCGTACAATTTGGAGCAAAATATTTAGAAAAACAACAAGGTGGCAGAGGCGTTCTTTTAGCTGGTGTTCCTGGAGTTAAACCTGCAAAAGTCGTTATCTTAGGCGGTGGGGTTGTGGGAACAGAATCAGCTCGTATTGCGATCGGCATGGGCGCGCAGGTACAAATTCTGGATATCAACATAGAACGCTTAAGTTATCTCGAAACTCTCTTTGACTCCAGGGCAGAGTTGCTCTACAGCAATGCGGCTAATATTGAAATAGCTGTCACTCAAGCAGACTTATTAATTGGAGCCGTATTAATTCCCAATAAACGCGCCCCAATTTTAGTTTCTCGTCAGTTGGTCAGCAAGATGCAAACAGGCTCAGTCATTATTGATGTGGCAGTCGATCAAGGTGGTTGTATTGAAACTTTACGAACAACTTCCCATAGTCATCCCAGTTACCTAGAAGAAGGCGTGGTTCATGTCGGCATTCCCAATATGCCAGGAGCCGTTCCCTGGACAGCAACCCAGGCATTAAATAACAGCACTTTTCCTTATATTCTCAAACTAGCAAATCAAGGATTAAATGCCTTCAAAACAGACCAATCTTTAGCAAAGGGACTAAATATTCAAAATGGCCGCGTAATTCATCCCAGTATTCAGTCAGTTTTTCCACATTTATCTGCTTAAACTTGGGAAACTTAGCGACGATCGCACCCAAATTAAAAATATAAAAGATATGATAAACAAAGCTTTATGACCTGAACTTTAATTTTGTAAACTTTCTCAATTAACAGAGAAGAATAAACAACCGTTTTTATACGGATTTATCGGTAATTAGGTTGAAAAAATCTTAAAAAATCAGTACTTTTCCTGATTGGAAGATTAAACGCTCGAAGGACAAGCACGATAAAATAAGAATAGGATATAAAAACTTTAGAAAAAATAATTATTTAGAAAAACATAAACCTTTTTCTTATTATTTTCTAGCTGATTGAAAAATCATCCTCCCGTTATTTTGAGAGGAAAGAATGGGAATATTAAACATAACTAAAATCAAATAACCTCTGTTGTTCTCGCCATAATTATCGAGAAACTACCATGCTAGTCCACTCTTTTTTTGAACCCAGTCCAGAATCCGATACTGAATTGGCAGATATTCTTTCCCTAGAACCCACTCAAGATTCAATAATTTCAGAAGCTATGCCAATCTTAGAAGACGAACCTTTGATGTTAGAGTTATCCGACTTGATCCTGACGGAAGTTGCTAGTCGAACACCAAGTAGTACGGATTTGGTTCGCCTTTATTTGCAAGATATTGGCAAAGTTCCGTTGCTCAGAAAGGAAGAAGAAGTTACAAAAGCACAACAACTCCAACGCTATATTCAATTATTAGAAGTTCGTTCCCAAGCGATCGCCGAAGAAGATGCAATCCTGAATGATTTTATGACAGTAATCTCGATTCAGGATGCGCTAGTTTGCAAATTTGGGCATCGTCCCTCTTTCACACGCTGGGCCAACGAAGCGAAAATGAGCGTAACTGTTCTGAAAGAAACACTTTTAGCAGGGAAACAAAGATGGGCTGAGTTAAGCGGTTTAACCTTAAAGGAATTAGAAGAGCAGCAAAATCAAGGTGTTAAAGCAAAAGAACAGATGATCAAGGCGAATTTACGCCTGGTAGTTTCAGTAGCAAAAAAATATCAAAATCGGGGTTTAGAATTACTTGATCTAATTCAAGAAGGAACCTTGGGATTAGAGCGGGCAGTAGAAAAATTCGACCCGACCAAAGGTTATCGATTCAGCACTTATGCTTATTGGTGGATTCGTCAAGGCATTACTAGGGCAATTTCTACCCAAAGTCGGATGATTCGGCTTCCCGTTCATGTAACCGAAAAGTTAAATAAAATTAAGCGGATACAACGAAAAATTTCTCAAGAAAGTGGTCGTACAGCGACAGTAGAAGAAGTTGCCAAAGAACTCGAAATGACACCTGCCCAAGTTCGCGAGATTTTAACCCGTGTGCCTCGTTCGGTCTCTTTGGAAACCAAGGTCGGTAAAGATAAAGACACTGAGTTAATGGATTTACTGGAAACGGAAGAAACTTCTCCAGAAGATATTTTGGCGAATGAGTCTCTCCGCAAAGAATTACAATTACTGATTGAAGATTTAACAGGACGGGAACAAGAGGTCATTATTCTGCGCTATGGTTTTCGAGATGGAACGGCTTATTCTTTGTCTGATATTGGACGACTGCTGAGTTTGTCGCGGGAACGAGTTCGGCAAATTGAAGCTAAGGCTCTTCAAAAGTTACGCCATCCCAGAAGGCGCGATCGCGTTAGAGATTATTTTGATAGTTTGGGTTGATTTTCTGAGATCAAAAAAAGAAAAATAACTTGACATATCTTCAACATTGTTTATAATAGGAGCAGGTGTGAGGTTAGTATTTCAAAAAAGCATTCAGGGTCGAAACACGGAAAGACTCCTGGGTGCTTTTTTAATTGGGCATTATTAAATCATGATGGAAAATAATTGGGAAAACTTTCTTAAGAATTTAGGTGAATGGCAGGGTTCATTTACGCGTGTTTCTCTAAAGGGGGAAATTTTAGATTCCACTCCATCAATTTTGACTTTAGAAGGTTTAGAAGATAATCAATTGGTTCGTTTTCGGCTCCGACGTTTTGGGCAAGGCGGTTATAACACAGACCCAGTACAAGATTACATTCAAGATTATCGGTCTGTTGGAAATCAGAATATCTTTTTTGAAACAGGTGCATTTTCTAAAGGGCCTTTTCAATTCGCGCCTTTTTCTCAGTTTGGTGCAGAATACGGTTTTGTCGCTGGCGATCGCCGTTTACGATTTGTGCAACTTTATGATCAGAACGGACAGTTAGAAAGTTTGACTTTAATTCGAGAATTTCGTGCGGGAACTAAGGCTCAAGAGCGTCCGATTCTAGGCGTAGAACAATTATTGGGAACGTGGGACGGAACTGCCATAACTGTTTATCCCGATTGGACACCTTCAGAAAAATTTTCTAGTCGTCTAGAAATCCAAGAAATTGGTAATAGTCGCTTACAACAAAAACTTTCTTTTGGACAAACTGTCATTACTTCAACGGCGATTATTGACGAGAATAAACTCATTTTTGAAGAAAGTGCAACTCCTAGAGAGATTTTACTGCTACCCGATGGCACTTCTAGTAATGCACCATTAAAGCTGGAACTGCGATCGCCATTTTTTGTAGAAGTCGGCTGGTTAGTCGGGCAAAATGAACGCCAGCGTTTGATCCGTAGTTACAATGAGAAAGGGCAATGGAGCCATTCTACCTTTGTGCAAGAACGCAAGATTACTTGAAATAAAGATAATTTTTAGTTTGATTTGAATGATAATCTTAGGAAAATTCGATTACTGACCGCCATACCATTTCAACAAGACTCGCGCCAATCGGTGGGGATCATGACGAACTCGGCCAGTTTCTTCATCTTCACTCATCACATTTGCAATTACAATGCGACAACCCAAAGTTGCAACGGCTTCACGGTCTAAAAAGACGGGATGGCAATTTTCTTGAGCATAACGTTTAAGGGAGGCAGGAGAAGGCGGAGTTCGTTGGACAAGGGCGGCATCAAAAAGTCGATATTCAGAGATTTTATCGATCGCTCTCAGATGATCCGACACACTATAATCATCGGTTTCTCCTGGCTGAGTCATGATATTGCAGACATAAATCCGAGGAACACTGGCACCTGCGATCGCGGCTTGAATATCGGGAATCAGCAAATTGGGAATGACACTGGTATAAAGACTGCCTGGTCCAATAATAATATATTCCGCGTCTTCAATGGCTCGAATGGCGGCGGGTAAAGCTACGGGATTATCGGGATGGCAACCAATTTCTTCGATTTTTCCTCCAGCCCCAGTAATGTTAGATTCTCCTTTTATTAAACGCCCATCACTTAATTTTGCCCAAAGATTCACATCAGTTAAGGTCGAAGGTAGCACTTTTCCTCGAATCGCTAAAACTTTAGAACTAGCCGCGATCGCCTGCTCCAAATCTCCTGTAACCGCCGTCATTGCTGTTAAAAACAAATTGCCAAAACTATGACCAACTAATCCATCCCCTGCTTCAAATCGATATTGAAATAATTCTGTTAATAATTTTTCTTCATCAGCTAGAGCCGCAATACAATTGCGAATATCCCCTGGAGGTAAAACGCCAATTTCTCGCCGTAATCGTCCAGAAGATCCCCCATCATCCGCCACTGTCACGATTGCTGTAATATTAGCACTATAAAGTTTTAAACCCCTGAGCAACGTCGAAAGACCTGTTCCACCGCCAATTACGACAATTTTCGGGCCACGGTTAAGACGACGATGAGCCAACAAAACATCTACTAATTCTTCATTACTTTCGGGTTGCAAGACTTCAGTGATGGCATTTACCGTTCGACTCTGACCCCAAAGTACAAAAAATAAGCCGCCAAAAAATAAAACTGGACCAGAAATATAGTTCGGAAAAACTTGACTTAAAGTTTCTATGGAAAGCGAAATAAATTCCCCAATGCGATAAATAGGAGTCAATTTTACCCAAATCGCTAAGCCCAAAATTAACAAGCCAATTCCAATCGAACTGATCAGCAACCAACGTTTTACAAAAAGCCCTGGAGCTAACCATTTAAACCACCGATTAACTCTTTTTGGGGTATGTTGACTCATTGTTACACCCCATTTGCGCTTTTCAGCATTGAGCTTACGTAAGGCAGATTTTAAAGGGCTAATGGGCATAAATAATGAGGATTCAAACTAAAAAGTAAGTCGTCTTTAGTTTAAACTAACATTGGGGTAGAAGTAACAGAATTCGATTTTTTGAGTGATAAAAATAATCTAGCAAGCTTACATAGTGGATTTTTGATAAATTAACTAGCATTCAAGGTTGAGGTCATGGAAATTAGATCCGCAATTCCTACAAAGAATAATATCCAGATTTGCTTTTTTGCTGATTAGATTTTCTATTTTCTTAGATCAAGGTTTAACAGGTGTTTGAATCGCTGGTTGGGTCGCCGTTCCTCCTTTGGGGATAAAAGTATTGAAAAAACCAAAACCGACAAAAGCGAGTACGGCCAATCCGCCAACTATCCCTGCAATTTTTTTTAATCCGAATCGATTGGGACTAGTTCCTTCTGCCGTATCTTTATCATCTTCATCATGGGCAAACCGATGGAAAAGAAAATCAAGAGCATAATTTCTTAATTCATAATATTTGGGATCTTCCATTATTTGGGCGCGATCGCGGGGACGGGCAAAAGGAATTTCTAAGATTTCTCCAATCTTGGCACTCGGCCCATTGGTCATCATGACTAGACGATCAGCTAAAAACAAAGCCTCATCAATGTCATGGGTAATCATTAACACTGTCAGTTTGGTTTCACGCCAAATTTTCAATAATTCTTCTTGTAATTCTTCTTTTGTAATTGCATCCAAAGCTCCAAACGGTTCATCCAAAATCAAAACTTCTGGAGAAATTGCCAATGCACGGGCGATCGCAACTCGTTGTTTCATGCCACCCGATAATTGATTCGGTTTTTTCTGAGCCGCTTCTGTTAAACCAACCATCTCCAGATAATGTTGAATGAGTTCTTTCTTTTCTGCCTTAGATTTATCAGGATAGACCGAATGCACCGCTAATTGAACATTCTCGTAGGCACTTTTCCAAGGTAAAAGACAGTAGTTTTGGAACACCATCATGCGGTCAGGCCCAGGCTCTGTAATCGGTTTATTGT
>JANNLO010000174.1:0-11601 GCA_031396835.1 Snowella sp. SOY_38_metabat_116 | reverse complement strand
TTCCTATTTCGTCTATAATTCCTGCTATTATTCCCAAATGGTCTATATCTTGAACATCTATTTGCATTTCTTTTTTCATTTTGCTTACCTTAATTTCATTTAGATTAAAATAACATTTTTACAATTTAACCTGCTGAATGTGGGATTTATTGCTGTATTAATCTAAAAAAACAGCCTCAATGTCAGAATAGAGACTGTATAAAACTTTGAAAATAACATCAATTATTCATTTTGAGGAGCCGCCTTAAACGTTGTCGGCACAGCATTCGGTTCTTCCTGAGCTATTGTTGGAACTTCTTTGACAGGTTCTGCTTTTTTCCCTTTTCCTGAAGAACCCGATTTGCCATCGCCGCCGCCAGAAAGGAAACGATGCTCCAACTCCTTAACTACCACAAAGAGAACAGGAACGAGAAATAAACTCAAAATAGAAGAAATAAGATAGCCCCCAAAAATTGCGGTTCCCAGAGACCAACGACTCATGGCTCCTGCTCCCGATGCAATCACCAAGGGCCAGAAACCCACTAAACCAGAAATGACAGTCATTAAAATGGGGCGGAGACGTTCTTTTCCTGCAAAAGCGGCGGCTTTGGTAATACTCATCCCCAAATCCATTGCCTGGTTTGCAAATTCTACGATCAGGATCGCATTTTTACTGGCAATCCCAATTAACATTACCAGCGCGACTTGAACATAAATATTATTGTTCATGTTTGGCCAGACTGCGTTAGTTGCAATCTGAGCATTAGCCCGCAATAAAACCGCTCCTACTGCACCTAAAATTGCTAGGGGAACGGTCATCATAATAATGGTCGGGTCAACATAGCTTTCGTATTGGGCGGCTAGAACGAGGAAAACCATGATAAAAGCTAAGCCAAAGATAATGGGAGCCGCTCCTCCTGATTGTTTCTCTTGATAAGCCGTTCCGTACCATTCATAGCCGAAACTGACGGGCAGAATTTCGTCTGCTAATTTTTCCATCGCCGCGATCGCCTGACCCGAACTAAAGCCGGCCGCAGGGGAAGCCTGAACATTGACTGCTGGATAAACATTAAAGTGGGGAATAATCGGCGGATAGGTAATTTGTTTGACATTCACGAGATTATCCAACTGTACCAATGCACCCGTACGAGAACGGACATAGAGACGGCCAATATCCTGGGGATTAGAACGAAAATCCCCTTCTGCTTGAGCAAACACCTGATAAAGCCGACCATCTAGGACAAATTGATTAACGTAGGTCGAACCGAGATAAGTTCCTAATGTACTGAAAATATCATCAACACGGACATTTTGAGCATTGGCTTGAATGCGATTGACAGAAATTTCTAATAACGGCGCGTCAAAGGTAAATTGGGTAAAAACCGTGCGGGGATTTAGTTCGGGCAGTTTTCGGGCCGCTTCCATGTATTTTCTGACATTATCTACCAAAGCTTCCATTGGTAGCCCACCACGATTTTGAATATAAAAATCTAGTCCTCCCGTACTACTGAGTCCATCCACAGGAGGCGCGTTCACGGCTAAAACCTGGGCATCTGTTATTTTTGTCGCTAATTCACGATTAATCTCACCCAATAACCCAAAAACAGAAGCTTTTTGTCCTGGTCTGTCTTCCCATTGTTTGAGTTTGACAAAATAGAGTGATTTACTACTATCATTTCCCCCAAAGCTAAAGCCGCCCATCCCCAAAACGTGTTCAACTTCGGGTCTAGCTTGAACCACTTCGGTGACTTGTTGAATAACTCTTTTTGTGTATTGAATCGAAACTCCTGGTGGCGCGTTACCGAGCATGAAAAAATAACCCTGGTCTTCTTCGGGAATAAATCCTGTGGGAGTGATGCTATAAACCCAAGCGGTTAAACCCAGAGCCGCAATAAAGACAGGAATGACCAATAACCGTACACTAATTAGAAATTCAACAATTCTGGTGTAACCATCTTTCAACCGTTCAAAAAACCAGTTGAAACCATCAAAAAAGATTGCTAAGGGGCCGTGGGCTTCTTTCCTGGGGCGCATGAGAATGGCCGACATACTGGGAGAAAAGCTGAGGGCGTTAAAGGTAGAAATTGCGACGGAAAAAGCCATAATTAAGGCGAATTGCTTATAAACAATCCCCGTTGTGCCAGGAAAAAAGGTGACAGGAATAAACACGGCCATTAACACGACAGAGGTGGAAATGACGGCTCCTGTTAATTCATTCATGGCATCCAACGCCGCTTGCATGGGTCGCATTCCCTGGGCTAATTTGGTTTCGATCGCCTCTACAATCAGAATTCCGTCATCTACCACTAGCCCTGTGGCCAAAATAACCCCGAATAGAGTTAATTGATTCAAACTAAAACCAAAAGCTAGGGCGAAGGCCATGGCTCCCAAAAGAGAAACGGGAATGGCGATCGCGGGAATAATCGTCGTCCGCCAATTTTGGAGAAAAATAAAAATCACCAAAAATACCAAAAGAATCGCTTCAAATAAGGTTTTAACAGCTTCCGTCAACGATGAAGTTACGAAGAGCGTATTATCAAGAGCCACTGTCGCTTTAAGTCCAGGCGGAAATAGGGGTTCCAGTTTGGCCATTTTTTCCTTCACTAAAGAAGCAGTGTTGAGGGCGTTAGAACCTGGTAATTGATAAATCAAAAATGCAACCGAAGGCGCACCATCAAAAATACTCACTTGTCGATAATTTTGCGCTCCGACCGTTACCCGTCCAATATCTTTCACGCGAATTAAAGTTCCGTTTTCTCCCACTTTGACGACAATTTCTTCCGCTTCTTCTGGGGTCACAAACCGACCCAATGCCCGTGCATTAATCTGAAATTCCTTGTCTTCATCCACTGGCGGCAAGTTAACTCCCCCTGCCCCAATTTGAATATTTTGGGTCTGGATTGCCTGGACTACATCTTGAGAGGTCAATTGTCTGGCGGCGATTTTATCGGGATCGAGCCAAAAACGCATCGCATATTGCCCAACCCCAATAATGGCCGTACTTCCGACTCCATCTAAGCGTTTGATTTCATTATTGATAACGCGATCGACGAAATTACTCAGAAAAATATCATCGTAAATAAACTTCCCGTTAGCATCTTTTTCCGAATGAATCCCGTAGGCAATGGTCACGGAAGGCGATTGTATTTGGGTAACAATTCCTTGGCGAGCAACGGATTCGGGTAAACTCGATTGGGCGATCGCCACATTATTTTGTACCAAAACCTGGGCAATATTGCGATCCATTTCGACAGGAAAATAAACACTCGTGCTACTAATTCCCGTATTGTCGGTGCTGGAACTCATATAAACGACTTGTTCCGTCCCGTTGATTTGTCTCTCTAAAACGGTTGTAACGTTATCTTCGGTCGTCTTTGCATCTGCCCCCACATAGGTCGCTGCGACAGTTACCTGTTTTGGAGCCATGTCAGGTAATTTTGCCAAAGGAAGCAGGGGAATTGCGATCGCGCCTAACAGAACAATAACAATGGTACAGACTGTTGTGAGAACAGGCTTTTTGATAAAAACATCCGCAATACTAAGCAGCATAGGGCAAAAAATTAGGAGACAGAGTGGGAAAACATGGAACAACTGACGAACTAAATAATAATTTAGATTCCTCAGATAATTCAAGGGGAGATTATTCTTAAGTTAGATATAGATTTTATATTACGGTGATTCTTGCTAATAGCAAAAGATTATTGTGTTTACGGCAATTGTAGATCAGTAAAAAAATGTTCTCTGAATAAAACGTAAGACGCTAAACTTCTTTTTGATTTTCTTTTCAGTCCAGATAGATTAAGAAAGTCTTGAGATCTTTTATACCAAGATTTTAAAGATTATTAACAAATTTTTCGAGTCGGTCTAATCCTTTTTTGATAGTTTCCATATTTGTGGCATAGGAAAGTCGAATGCACTGATCTGCCCCAAAGGCGATGCCTGGAATTACGGCAACTTCTTGTTGTTCTAAAATGGCATCGGAAAATTGCAAGGAAGTTAGACCCGTTTGGCTGATATCAACAAATACATAAAACGCACCCATCGGATTCGGGCAACTCAGTTTGGGGATGGCGCGAATGCCTTCTACGATAACTTTTCTGCGTTCGGTGAAAGCTTTTAACATAGTTTCAACACATTCCTGGGAAGATTCCAAAGCCGCGATCGCACCGTATTGAGCAAACGTACAAACATTAGAAGTACTGTGACCCTGAATGGTAATCGTGGCTTTAATCAATTCTTCTGGCCCAGCTAAATAACCAACGCGCCAACCTGTCATGGAATAACTTTTGGCAAAGCCATTGCTGACAATCGTGCGTTTAAAGGTTTCTTCATTCACTGCCCCAATACTCAACTGTTCAGTGCCATCGTAGCGGAGTCTTTCATAAATTTCATCAGAAACGACTAAAATATCTTGCTCAACAACAACTTCGGCCAACGCACGAATTTCATCTGGTGTATAAACGCTGCCCGTAGGATTAGAAGGAGAATTGAGAACAAAGAGTTTGGTACGCGGGGTTATGGCTTGACGCAGTTGATCGGGTGTAATTTTATAATCACTGGCTTCGGTAGTGTGGACAATAACGGGCGTACCTTCGGCAAGTTTGACCATTTCAGGATAGCTCAACCAGTAAGGCGCGGGAATAATGACCTCATCTCCAGTTTCAATCAAAGCCAACATCAGGTTGAACAAAGAATGTTTGCCTCCATTGGTGACGATGATATTTTTGGCACCATAATCTAATTGATTATATTTCTGGAGCTTGTGCGCGATCGCCTCTCGGAGTGCTTGTTCTCCTGCTGCTGGGCCGTAACGAGTTTTACCTTGATCTAAAGCTAATTTTGCTGCTGCCTTAATATGGTCTGGTGTATCAAAATCTGGTTCTCCCGCCGTAAAACTACAGATATCAATCCCTTCTTCCCGCATTTTTTTCGCTTTAGCAGTGATTTCTAAGGTAATAGAAGGCGGAACGTGGCTTACGCGCTGGGTCAGTTTCATCGTAACTATCCTAAAGTCTGTTTTGTAGTTTTAATTAAAAGTTGCCCACGAATTGTTCACGATGAGCCAAAGCGAAATTTTCAGATCTTAACTTAACTTTTAAATACTCAAAGAATACCCATTTCTTGAGAATTGATTTTCACGACTCTTTCCTCAATCGGAGTATAAGCCAAGTCATGTTCTCCAATATAAATTTGCGTTGGACGATAGATTTTATTAACGGCTAATTGCTCTTTCCAATGGGCTAACCAACCTGCAACACGGGCGATCGCAAAAATGGGAGTAAAAAGGTCTGTGGGAATGCCTAATTTACGGTAAAGCAAACCAGAATAGAAATCTACATTTGCATAAATTCCTTTTTCTTTACCCACATATTCTTCTACGACTTTTTCTAATTCGACCGCAATTTCGTAGTATTCGTCATGACCCATTTTTTCAAATAATTGTTCAGCCAAACTTTGCAAAATGGTGGCACGGGGATCTTTAACTTTATAAACGCGATGCCCAAAACCCATAATTTTTTGTTTATTTGCTAAGCTTTTTTCCACATAAGGACGGACGTTTTCTACCGAGCCAATTTCTTCTAACATAATCAGCACTTCTTCATTCGCGCCTCCATGCAAAGGGCCAGCCAGGGTGCCAACGGCCGAAGCAACAACGGCATAGGGATCAGTCAAAGTTGAAGCTGTAACTCTAGCTGAAAAAGTCGAGGCATTCATCGTGTGTTCGGCGTGGAGAGTATAACAAATATCTAAAATTTGAGCGGCGAGGGGATCGGGCTTGCGTTCGGTCAGCATATAAAGAAAATTAGTCGCGTAATCCAAATCATCATTCGGTTGGATCGGATCATTTCCTTTACGAATGAGGTGAAAAGCGGCTACCATTGTGGGAATTTTTGCTAATAGACGCACCACTGCTGCTCGAATATAAAAAGGATCATCTAAAGCACGACGCGCATAAAATAGCCCCAAAGCAGCGGCCGAAGTTTGCAACGCATCCATGGGATGGCCAGATCCAGGAAAACATTTCATCATGTCCCTAATGTGATATTTGATGCGGCGATGGTAGCGAATTTCTTCTTCAAATTCATCAAGTTCTTCGCTGGTCGGCAGTTTTCCCCAGATCAATAAATAAGCTGTTTCGATAAAGCTACTTTTTTGGGCTAATTCTTCAATAGAAATGCCACGATATTCTAAAATTCCTTTTTCTCCATCAACATAACTTACACGAGATTTTGCAGCCGGAACACCAGCCAAACCATCTTTAAAGTCATCCATTTTTGTCACCATAGAAACTATCTTTGTGGGGCGCGATCGCACAGAAGCTCTCGTTACTTTATCTTAAAATTAGTCTGCAGAAATCATGAGATTGGAGTAATGTGTTAAGAAATGCTGATTAATCTAATCGAAATATTTAGGAGATGTCAAGAGAAATAATTGGCTTTGTCCCAATGGAGAACCAAAAATAGGAACTGATAAGCCAATAATCCCTGCTTTTTTTAGGATAAATTTTTCTTGATTATTTCCCCAAAGGAATTGTTCTGCCCAAGCTGTTAAATCAGGTTCATGACCGACTAACGCGATCGCAGTACCCATTTGGCTATAACGAGAAAGTTCCCATTCCTGAACAAATTCTTGAAGATCTCCGCCTGGAGACAAGGAAATTAATTCTTCAACCAGAGGACTCAAACCCACTTCCAACAAAATTTGAGCCGTTTGTTTGGCGCGTACTAAAGGACTGGTGAGAATCAGATCAAATTTTACGCCGATCGCTCTGAGTTTTTGGGCCACTCGAATGGTCTTTTCTCGACCTTTAGCCGTCAACGGGCGATCGCTATCATCGTCATCTTCAGTTTTATCAACCGCAATGCCATGACGAATAAAATAAATGTCCATGAAAATCCTTCAACCTAGAAATGATTTTAAAATTTTTATTAACGAAATTCAAAGAGCTTAATTTCTGAAAAATTACTGACTCGCAAATTCTCCCAAATTAAACATAAAAGGTACAGCCCCTTTTTTAGCATCGCCCATCACCAAAACTTTCGGCATTTGAGCACCTCCTTCCCGCCAAGCTTCGATCGCTTCTTTTTGTAAAACTAATTCTCCTCCTTGGGCTTTGAGTGTTTCTGCCAATAAACGTTGGGCTTCGGCTCTTCCTTTGGCTCGGTTAATATCTGCTTGAGCTTGTTGTTCTGCTTCTTGGGCAATATAAACTCCGCGTTGGGCACGTTGTTCAGCAATTTGTTTTTCTTCAACCGCGCGGGCAAATTCAGGCGAAAAAGCCAAATCAACCACACTGGTATCCAAAATAATAATGCCATATTTAGCCAAACGAGAACTTAGAGCATTATCAAAATCTTCTTTTAGTTCACTGCGTCGAGTAATCGCTTCTTCTACCGTGCGTCTGGCCGCTGCAATTTTAAAGGATTCTTGGGTTTGGGGCGCAATAATTTTGGAAACAATATTTTGCAATGATCCTTGCTTTCTTCTGATTTCTACAACTTGCATCGGATCTAAACGAAAATTAATCGCAAAACTTGCACTTAAATTTTGTAAATCTTTAGTTGAACTTTGGGCAGGAACTTCAAATTTTTGCACCGTCAAGTCATACATATCAACATTAGAAACAAAGGGCGGTTTATAATGCAATCCTTCCAACAAAGTTCCGTCTTGTGCTTTTCCTAATACACTTAAAACTCCAGCTTGACCTGGATTAATAATAATAAACGCATTAAAACTAATTAATACTAACAACGCAGCTAAAATGCCGCCGATAATGGGTTGCCAATTTTCCAATGAGTTTGATTTCATTATTTTTTCCTTTTTCTAGTTTATAAAGAATGCAAATTATGGGAGATTAAATATCAATTATATCACTTTAACTCACAAGATTAATAAAATAAAAATATTTTTTATCATAGATATTACTAACTTGTAAATTAGTTTACTTTAATAAATAATAAAGTTTTTAGAAAGTCAAAGATAGGTGCTTAATGTCAATTACAAATTTATTAACAATTATTATCAAATTTATGTCCCAATTCTTATTATAAGTGTCTTGGGAATAGAGTCAGGGAATATTTACACCAGGCTCACTCTGGTACAAGTTTTTGATGTGCCAATGTCTATTTTATGGTTTGGGCGTTTTGCATTAGTGAATCTGTTTGTGACTAATCAGAATAATTAGAAATTTCGATAACTATTCACCAGTGATCGCGTTTTTATTTTTGTTTTTTCTTAGGCGATCGCAAATCTTTACTTTTTTCTCGGTATTTTTACGTTTATAAAAAAATATTAGTGTGATAGCATTATGAAATATTGTTTTTCGGATACTTTCATGTCTATTTTTTCTGTTTCGAGTCTCGCGTCTGTTTATGCCCAACTCACAAGTTTTGCTAATTTGAGCAATTTCTGGAGTTTGTTTGATACGGCTTTTGGGTCAAGTTATGATTTTGCGACGGCGGCAACGCTTCGTTCTCAATGGCAAAGTGGAAATTTTAGTCTGTTTCCTATTATTGAGGTAGTCGGTAGTGATGTTTTAGGTAGGGCGAATGGTGCTTATGCTATCAGCACGAATAAAATTTATTTATCAGAGCAGTTTTTAGTGTCAGCGAATCAGCAATCTTTGGAAGCTTTGATTTTAGAAGAGTTTGGGCATTTTGTGGATGCGAAGGTGAATAATACGGATACGGCTGGGGATGAGGGGGAATTATTTTCGGATTTGGTGCGGGGTGTTGAGATTAGCAGTGGAAAATTGCAAAGGCTGAGGGCGGAAAATGATACTGCTTTAATTACAATTGATGGACAGACACTTCAAGTTGAAGAGTCTAATTACAATCTTGGGGTAGTTGAGGGCAGTCTCTCTTGGAACGATTCTTTATCCGATGCAGAAGGTTATTACGACAACTGGACGTTTCAAATTTCAGCAACAGGTGGATCTACTAATTATGTCAGTGTTTCGTCTGACTCGACTAGCATAGATTTGGTTTTGAAATTGTATGACCAATATGGAAACTCTCTTGGAAGTTCAGATGACTATAGCTCCAGTTACAATTATGAGTCTTTATCTCTCAGTGGACTAACAGCAGGGATTTATACCATTCAAGTGTACGATTTTTCGTTTGGAGCGAATGACTTACCACTTGTCGGCGGTACACCTTATAGTTTAACGATCGCTGCTCCTGATACTCCACCAAATCTTCAGCCTGATTTAACTCCCTATCAGCCTACTGGTTGGAGTGATAAGCTCGTAATTTCTACGATTACGGGAACAACAACTAATGCTAGTCAAATTACTACCGCCGATCAACTTTATATCGATTGGAGTTATCTGAATCAGGGAAGTGCTTCCTTAACGAGTACCGTCGCAATTCGCCTCTTACTAGATGGTACGGTTATCCAAACTTGGAATGATAATTGGACAAGTAGTGTGCCAGTAAACCCTAGTGCTTACAGGGTCGTTCAAGATGTTCTAATTAATCCTCAAACGGCGGGTACTCACACCTTAGAACTAGAAATTGATTATCTCAATCAAGTTACGGAAAGTATCGAAACGAATAATAGTTATACCAAAACTTTTACAGTTACTGCGCCCAGTATTTCCCAAGATGCCTACGAAGTTAATAATAGTTTCTCCACCGCCACTAATTTAACCACCCCAGGAATTGTACAAACAATTAGTAGCAATGGGTACGACATTCAATACTTAACCAATTTATCGCTTCACAATGCTTCTGATGTAGATATTTTTAAATTTAATCTCTCTGTCCTAGGAGCTAGTGACAGCTTCGTTTTCGTGACATTTGATTCGACTCAAGGCCTTGTTGATCTGGAGTTGTGGGATGCCACAGGTACAAGCCTTTTATATTCTGCTTACGGAACCTCTAGTGTTGACTATGCTTTGATTCCTCTCGAAGGTTTTAGTGCAGGAAACTATAATCTTGTGACGGGCAGTGTTAACCAAAGTACGAATCCTAATTATTCTTTATTTTTTATTTTACCGACTGCGCCAACTGGCGATCGCCTTGAATCGAATAACACTTTTGGGCTTGCAAAAGACTTAGGAACAATCGCTAACGAATCTTTTACAGGAGGCTTTAAATCCTGGGAAAATTTATCTATCCATACGGGTACAGACGAGGATTGGTTCAGGTTCACGATCACAGGGACAACAACCGATCAGAACTATATTGGGATTGATTTTGATGATTCGGGTGATTTAGATATTTCTCTTTACAACGCGAGTAATCAACTGATTGACTTTTCTAGTGGAATTAGTAACAGTGAAACTATTTCTTTAGCAAGTCTTACCGCAGGGACTTATTATCTACAAGTCTATGGCTATAGTGGCAGTGTTAATGATTATAATTTGACGATTAATGCTCCTGGCACAGCTTCTAGTATCGTTGCTGATCGGTTTGAAGCTAACAATACTCAACTAACAGCTACGAATCTTAACGGTCTTGATTGGATACAAGGAGTTGGGTTTAACTCTTGGGAGAATCTCTCGATCGGCGCAAATGATAAAGACTGGTTTAAGTTTGACCTAAAGGCAGACGGTACATCAGGAGATTATGTTGCTATTGCCTTTGATACCTATCAAGGGGATTTAGATTTAGAGCTTTATAATGCTTCTGGTACGCTCATTGAATCTGCTAAAGGTTTTCGGGATATTGAGTCCATTAGTTTAGACGATCTGACTGCTGGCATTTATTACGCAAACGTTGTTGGTTTTTCGGGTAAGACTAATCCGAATTATTCCTTATTAATTAATACACCAGGCAGCGATCGCTTTGAGGACAATGATAGCAAAGAGAAGGCGACAATTTTAAAACGTAATACTAATCTGCAAAGTTGGGATAGTTTATCTATTGATGATCAAGATTGGTTTAAAATCACTTTACCTAGTGGAGTAACTAACAATGATTTTGTTAGCATTAGTTTTGATCATTCCCAGGGAGATATTGACTTAGAACTTTATAACAGCACTGGCACGACTAAACTTCAGGAATCTAAGGGAGTAGGCAATACTGAAGAAATCTCTTTAGCAGGTTTATCGGGAGATTATTATGTCAAGGTTTTTGGCTATAACAATGCTACTAATCCTAACTACAGCTTGACGGTCAATGCGCCTATTTCTAATACGGGAGATTGGTTAGAAGCTAATAATATTCAAGAAACGAATAATACTCAAGCAAAGGCTACAGACTTGAATACTAAGTTCAGTCAACAGCTACAGGCAGGACAACAGTTTATTCAATTGGGAATAGATGCAGAAAAACCCCTCTCGATTCACACTGCGGCTGATGTGGACTGGTTTAAATTCACTCTCGCAACGGCGGGACAATTGGGTGATTATGCGTCTATTGCCTTTAATCATACGGCGGGAGATTTAGACTTGGAACTCCGTAATAGTGCGGGACAATTACTGAAATCCTCTACGGGAATTGCAAACAGCCACACCGTTGACTTAAAAGGGTTAGCCGCAGGCATTGGTGTCAACTTAAAGGGACGGGTTCCCAAATGAATAAACTGTTGTCCTGCCTGTAGCTGTTGACTGAACTTAGTATTCAAGTCTGTAGCCTTTGCTTGAGTATTATTCGTTTCTTGAATATTATTAGCTTC
>JANNLO010000164.1:0-5696 GCA_031396835.1 Snowella sp. SOY_38_metabat_116 | reverse complement strand
TATGAAATTCATCTCTTGAGGTTACAGAAATTACATCATTTGCCTTCAAATGTAACCATTGCCGAAATTGAACAAAAGCTTAAAGATGTTAAAATCTTGATGAGTTCAGAACAAATATCTAGAACTTTAGAACACATTTTTGCCTTAGTCTAAGTGTGTGTTTCTTAAGTGGGAAAGGAGTAATACGAGGAAATACAGATTTTAGCTAGTGAGTAATGTTTGATAGGAATGGTGGTCTAAAAAACTTTTATAAGGCTAATTATTAGAGACATAATGGCGATCGCGGACACAATAATCAGAGCAATTCTTAGAATTTTAATTTGTTGAGTAAGATTATATCGGTCTTGTTCTTGCAAATTTCGATTTATGTCTAATGTTTTCAGACTGCAAGATAATTGCTCTAATTGCTTATGTAATGCTTCATATTTATAGGTTTTATAAATACTTAAAAAATTACATTTTATATGTTTTCTAGGAATCAAAAAATGATTGTCAGTTTGCTGTTCAATATCACGAGGAATTCCGCGTAACAAATTTTGAGTAATCAGCGATGGTAAAGTTATTGCTGTTATAAAATCCAATATTTCTGAATGACGTAGGCATAAAATTTGAGAATCAAAATCTAATTCTTGAATCAATCGCTTAACTTGAGATTGGAACTGTCCAATTTTTGAGTAGATGCGTAGATCAGCCATCACTAAAAGAGAGTTATTCGGCATCTTTGATAACAGATAACGAATATTAAGATTAAAGTTATCAAAATCTTTTAATTCATTAAGACAATTCTGAAAAATAAAAATCTGGCTGCTAATTAGTGCTTTTTCTAACAAAAAAAAACTCCTTGCTTGGCAAAAGTCAATCTGCTTTGTTGAGAAACTAAATTGACCAGACCAAAGTTTAGGGATAATATCTTGGGTGATATTTTGTCCAATTTTCCAGGCATCAGCAAAAATATCATAAACCGTAATTTCTAAAGATTGAACTTTTGGATAATATTCAGCTAAAAAACTAACTAAACCGATCGCTTCTGGGGCTGCTCCTGCACCAAATAAACAAACTTTAAGATGCTTTTGTTCAAATAAAAATAAATTAGGATGGGATACGTTGACTTTCTCTAAAATATGCCGAGTCATTTCCGCATACTGGGGATAATAAGTAATTAAATAAGCAGCTTGAACTTCAGAACGAGAATAATCAACAGAAACCGAATTAGTACGATAAGATTGACGTAAATTCTTGACTTCATTTTGCAAAGATTGCAGATATTGAATAAAGTCTCTCTCGTTATTTTGAGTTTTACTTAAGACTCGTAAACCATTCAAAATAAACTGATATAAATCTTTCATCACGTTAATCAATAATTGTTCTAAAGGTTAAATTAATTCGTGTGGAAACAGGTTTTATTGTCTTCGGAATTTGATGTAACCAACACTCCTGACTTTTATCTTTCATTAATAATACACTCCCAGAAGTTAAATCAATCGTAATTGTTTCTAGCTCTTTTTGGGTTTTATGTTTTAACATAAATTGACGAGTCGCGCCAAAACTAACAGAGGCAATAACAGGGTTTTCTCCTAATTCTTTTTCATCGTCACTATGCCAAGCCACACTGTCACGCCCATCTCGATATTGATTAATTAAAACACTATTAAAAGTACAGTTACTAAACCTTTCAACTCGATTTTTTATTTCTAATAGTTGGGGAGTCCATTCTAAAAGCTCCATTTTAATTTTTGAATAAGTGTAAACCTTACCCGCATCAGCATACCAGGCTGTTAATCGAGGTAAAGGTATCTCTTTTCCAAAATGTTTAATTGTATCATGTCGCCATTGTGTATTTTGGAGCAAAGTATTAAAAAATAGATTGCTTTCTTTAGCATCAAAAAAATTTTTATAGAGAAAAACTTGACCATTAATAGGTAATATATTTTTATTTTTTACTTGTTTTATAACTTTTAGATCACTATTTTTAGGGCGTTTTTGTAAACAGAGAAAAACCTCTAAACCGTATTTTCGATAAGTTGTTAATAAATAGGATATTCTGCGTTGACTATATTCTGTTTGCAAAGCTAACTGTAGAGATAAGTCTCGATAGGTTTTCGCTTTGATTCCCTGAGATAAAATTAAAACATTTAATTTTTGTTTTCTGAGTTCATGTTCCTCTTTTTTATACATTTTCATCAATAGAAATAAAGGCTCTTTAATAAAATTTTTAATCATTTTACCTTTTTTGTATGCTTATATAGGGTTTATAGTAGTTAACAATTGCCACATTTAAGCATATTTTAAAACATTTTAAAAATGAGAATAAGTAATCATCTCTCTACAGTTGAAAAACTGCCTTTCCAGAGATTTAGTAAAGTAAAACTATTTAAATCACGCTATTTTTTAGGTACAGCCATTAATTACTATTAATTAAATGATAAAATCAGGAACTTTTGAGGCGATCGCCCGACCAATTTCCAAAGAAGCAGTCGCGGCGGGAGAAGGAGCATTACAAACATGGAGAGCATTTTCAGCTTCAATAATCAAAAAATCTTCCACTAATTGACCGTTATTTTTTAAAGCTTGGGCGCGAATTCCTGCGGGATTAGGAACAATATCATCAGCAGTTATTTCGGGAATTAATTGTTGCAAACTACGAACAAAAGCGGCTTTACTAAAAGAGCGAAAAATTTCTTGAATCCCTTCATGAGAATGCTTGATTGCTAACTTCCAAAAACCTGGATAAGTGATGACATCTGTAAAATCCTGCCAGTCAAAATCCGTTTTTTTGTAGCCTTCTCGTTTGAGACTCAAAACAGCATTAGGGCCAGCGTGAATACTGCCATCGATCATGCGAGTAAAATGAACACCTAAAAAGGGAAAATCTGGGTTGGGAACAGGATAAATCAGATTTTTAACCAAGTAACGTTTTTCTGGTTTTAGTTCATAATATTCACCCCGAAAAGGCACAATTTTTGCTTCAGGATTCACTCCACCTAATTTGGCAAGGCGATCGCTTTGTAAGCCCGCACAATTGATGATAAATTTGGCATTAACTGAGTCTTGATTAGTTTCTAAAGTATAGCCTTGAGTTGTTTTAATAATATTTTTAACTTGAGTATTAAAATGAATTTTTCCTCCTTGTAACTGGATTAATTCTCCATACTTTTGACAAACTTTTTTATAGTCAACAATTCCTGCTGTTGGGACTTGAATTCCCCCTAAACAATCAACATGAGGTTCAATTTCTTTAACTTCTGCTGAGCTAAGTTGTGTAACAGATAAATTATTTTCCAGACCTCTTTTAAAGAGATTTTCTAGAGCTGCTAATTCTTTTTCTTGAGTTGCAACAATAACTTTGCCACAAACATCATAGGGAATATTATGAACCTGGCAAAATTCAACCATTGATCGATTACCAGCTTTGGTAAATTTAGCTTTAAAACTATTAGGCTTATAATAAATACCAGAGTGAATAACGCCACTATTATGGCCTGTTTGATGAAAGGCTAATTGACCTTCTTTTTCGAGAATAATAATCTTGGCTGATGGAAACCGTTTATTAATAAATAATCCTGTGGCAAGACCAACAATTCCCCCACCAATAATGGCAAAATCATATATCATTTTCTAATTTTTAAGTTGATGATTGTTGGTCTATTTTAACTTGAATTTAGTAATTAATTTCTGACTTCATTCTTTCTAACGTGGTGTGCATTTGGTCAAACATTTGTTGAGGAGTTGTTCCAAATTGTCCCAGTTGGGTTTTCAATTGTTCAACAGTCATTTTTGCCATAAAGTCTTCAGATAACTCAAAACGCTTCATGAAAATTTTATAGCGTTCCATTAATTCTTCCATTTTTTCAATGAACATGACTTTTCCTTCGCGGTCAAATTTGCCATAGCCGCTTCCCAACTGAGTTAGGGATTGATAATCTTCAAAAAGTTGTTTGGCTTCTTGTTGGACGACTTCTGAATCGAAAAAACTCATAATTAATTCACTCTTTTATTAAGAAACTTATTACTAAAATTTTAATTTAGTTGAATTTAGTGCTTATTCATTATTTGTATTTTAAAATAGGCGAACTTGCCACACAATACGGTTTTCCGTATTTCGTCGAACAATCGCAATTGACTAACCCCAAAAATAGGTAGAAACTTTACTTTTTAGCAAAGCTTTAGTTGACCTTAAATTTTAATATAGGGCAATAATTTTTAGTTAGTTACTAAAAAGAGTAAAATCCAGCTGTAATGGCAAATCCAGATTGATTAAGCTTTGCCCGAAATAATCCCCATCGTTCGTAATTTCTTTGTCCATACCAACGCGCGCAACTGAAAATGACTCTTTTAAAAAACTTGCTACTGAAATAAAAACAATAACCACCCATAGATTATTAAGGACTGTAAAGAAACAATTGTCCTTCAAATTTAACCTTAATTTTATCTACAATGACTGTTATTTATAGCTTTTTGACCAACAAAACTATAACAAATAGAAAAAAATGACTTGATAACGCTCAGAAAACTTGTCAAAAACATAACTTATATCTTTATTATCGTAAGTAGTAGGTTGCGCCATCCCTAACGCCCTTCTTAATAAAACAGACTTAATCGCAAAACTTGCAACCTAAGTCGATTCTGTCCTAGACTCACAGCATTGCTCATCGTTTAATTCCTATGTCCATTCTTGTCATTGTCGAATCTCCCACTAAAGCTCGCACCATTCGCAATTACCTCCCCAGCAGTTATCGGGTAGAAGCTTCTATGGGCCATGTAAGAGATTTGCCCGCCACCGCAGAGGAAGTTCCCGCCAGTTATAAAGACAAAAAATGGGCGAATTTGGGAGTCGATGTGGAAAATGATTTTGACCCTCTTTATGTTGTTCCCAAAAGTAAAAAGAAAATTGTGAAGGAATTACAAGCCGCTCTCAAGGATGCCGATGAAGTTATTTTGGCAACGGACGAAGATCGAGAAGGAGAAAGTATTAGTTGGCATTTGTCCCAATTATTGAAGCCGAAAGTGCCGATTAAACGGATGGTTTTCCATGAAATCACCCAAGAAGCAATTCAAAAAGCCTTAAAAAATTGTCGTAGTATTGATGAAAATTTAGTCCACGCCCAGGAAACTCGGCGGATTTTAGACCGTTTAGTGGGTTATACTCTGTCTCCCTTGCTCTGGAAAAAGATTGCTTTCGGGCTTTCTGCGGGACGGGTGCAATCGGTGGCTGTGCGTCTGTTGGTGAGACGGGAACGGGAACGGCGTGCTTTTAAAGAAGCGGGTTATTGGGATCTGAAAGCTTTGTTGGAACAAGAGAAAAGTCCCTTTGAAGTAAAATTAATGACGCTTGCGGGCAAAAAAATTGCCAATGGGAGTGATTTTGACCCCAATACAGGAAAAATTATTCAGGGAAAAAATGTTGTTCTTTTGAATGAAGCTGACGCGATCGCCTTAAAAGCCCGTTTATCTGGAAAAATCTGGCAAGTCACCAACACAGAAGAAAAACCCACCACCCGTAAACCTTCTCCGCCTTTCACTACTTCAACTTTACAACAGGAATCTAACCGTAAATTAGGGACTTCGGCGCGGGATACAATGCGAATTGCCCAAAAGCTCTATGAAGAAGGCTATATCACCTATATGCGGACGGATTCAGTCCATCTTTCTGAACAGGCGATCACCGCTTCTCGGAGTTGTGTTGAGCAAATGTACGG
>JANNLO010000162.1:0-4193 GCA_031396835.1 Snowella sp. SOY_38_metabat_116 | reverse complement strand
TATGAAATTCATCTCTTGAGGTTACAGGAATTACATCATTTGCCTTCAAATGTAACCATTGCCGAAATTGAACAAAAGCTTAAAGATGTTAAAATCTTGATGAGTTCAGAACAAATATCTAGAACTTTAGAACACATTTTTGCCTTAGTCTAAATGTATATTTCTTGAGTGGGAAAGGAGTAAGTGAAATCTCCTCTATCATTTTGAGAACCGATTTTTCCTCATGAAGTTGAGCTTCTAAACTTAGACCTGTGGAATCCATATTCATTAACCATTTCAAACTTATTATTCCCATCAATAAACTTGCGATGATGCCCCAGAGACAAAATATACAACCTAACCATAAATCGTATAAAAACTTGCCATATATTACCATATTACCGCAAAATGGGATGATCGAAAGAGAGCTTCCGTATATTCACCAGAAAAAGCGTGTTATACCGATTAGCGCACTCTTTTATGAACTCACATCTAAATACGAAAACGACAGAAATGTTAGAATAACCTTAGTTTTTTAATCTTTATTAAACGACAAAACTCCTTAAATATATGCAATATCCAGTTAATCTCAAGCAAACAGAGGAAGGCTACACCATTTGGTGTCCTAGTTTACCTGGTTGTGCTTCCCAAGGAACAACCAAAGAAGAGGCTCTTGAGAATATTCAAGATGCTATTCAGTCTTATTTAGAAGTTGCTCAGGAACTTAGTCAGGGCATAGAATCTTGTTATGTGGAAGTCAATTTAAGCCATGCCTAGTCTCTCAGGAATTAATCATCAAAGAGCAATTAAGGCTTTTGAAAAAGTTGGTTTTAGGATTCTAAGACAGGGAAAGCATATCACAATGACTGATGGAGAGTATATTCTCACAATTCCGAGGGCTAATCCGATTAATGCTCATACAATGGCAACGATTATCAGAGGTTCGGGGTTGACTATCGGGGAGTTTAAAAAGCTTCTATAAATTTCATCAAATGGGTTGTGCAAAACTCAAATTTTAATGTAAATTCTTATGACAACCCCACAAACTATTGTTATTAAAATTGGGACTTCTAGCCTAACCCAAGGACAAACGGGCCAATTAGCTCTTTCCACGATCGCGTCTTTGGTAGAAACTTTATCTCAACTGAAACAGCTAGGGCATCGGGTGGTATTAGTTTCTTCAGGGGCAGTGGGAGTCGGATGCGCTCGTTTAGGCATTCAGGAACGTCCCAAAAAAATTGCCACCAAACAGGCGATCGCGGCGGTGGGACAGGGCAGATTAATGCGAATTTATGATGATTTATTTAGTAGTTTGGAACAACCGATTGCCCAAATTTTGCTGACACGCAGGGAATTAATTGAACGCAGTTGTTATGTGAATATTAATAATACTTTTCAGGCTTTATTTGAATTGGGCGTAATTGCGATCGTCAATGAAAATGATACAGTCGCGATCGAAGAATTAAAATTTGGCGATAATGATACTCTTTCGGCATTAGTTGCCAGTTTAATCGAAGCTGACTGGCTTTTTATTTTGACTGATGTGGATAAACTTTATTCTGCCGATCCCCGCTCTAATCCCGATGCTTTTCCAATTTCTCTCGTTACAGCAACGGAATTGAATCAATTACAAGTCGATGCGGGTAGTAGCGGCTCTCAATGGGGAACAGGCGGCATGATGACCAAATTAACGGCGGCTCGGATTGCAATGGGGTCGGGAGTCAGAACGGTTATTACTCACGGTAAAAATCCCCAAAATATAATTAAAATTCTCGCAGGAGAAAGTCTAGGAACTCAGTTTGAACCGCAATTAAGGACTGAAAATGCGCGTAAACGCTGGATTGCTTATGGATTATTACCATTAGGAACGCTTTATCTAGATGATGGTGCAATTAACGCCCTTTGCAAAGGTAGAAAATCTCTTTTGCCCGCAGGAATTACCCAAGTAGAAGGTGAGTTTTTGGCATCCGATGCGGTGCGAATTTGCGATCGCCAGGGTAAGGAAATCGGACGAGGTTTAGTGAATTACAATAGCGGGGAAATTGCTCAAATCAAAGGTCATCATTCCGATGAAATTGTAACAATTTTAGGTTACATTGATGCAGAAACCGTAATCCATCGAGATAATTTAGTTATTCAAGATGTGTAATACAAACTTTTAAGGCATCACTAATTTGGGAAACAATCCTGATAATCTGAGAAAAATCATAGTTTAAAAAAGAAGGTGCAATCGTGAAAGTTTTGATAGTTGGGAATGGGGGAAGAGAACACGCGATCGCCTGGAAACTGGTGCAATCTTCGCAAGTCAGTGAGTGTATTTGTGTGCCTGGGAATGGAGGAACCGCTAATTTAAGAAAATGCGAAAATATTCCTCTTCCTACCGAAGATTTTGCGGGAATTAGTCAATTATGCAAAGATAACCAGATTGATCTAGTGATAGTTGGGCCAGAATTACCTTTATCTTTAGGCATTACCGATTATTTACAAGCACAAAATATTAAAGTTTTTGGCCCGAATCAAGTTGGCGCACAGATTGAAGCGAGCAAATCCTGGGCAAAGGCATTGATGGAAGAAGCAGGTGTTCCCACAGCAATTGGAGAAACTTTCACCGATCGCGTTCTTGCCCAGAAATATGTTGAGAATCAGGGTGCGCCGATTGTGGTTAAAGCCGATGGATTAGCGGCAGGAAAAGGCGTAATTGTAGCCAATACTGTTGAAGAAGCTCAAAATGCGATCGCCGAATTGTTTGAATTAGGTTTTGAAAAATTAGTCGTAGAAGAATTTTTGATCGGGGAAGAAGTGTCTGTGTTGGCTTTAACCGATGGCATTACCGTGCGTCCCTTGTTACCCGCCCAAGACCACAAACGCATTGGCGAAGGAGATACGGGCAATAATACAGGCGGCATGGGAGTTTATGCCCCCGCACCGATCGCGCCCCCTGAATTAATGGAAAAGATTACTCAAGACGTTTTGCAACCAACCGTTGAAACCTTACGCAAACGCGGTATTGATTATCGGGGTGTACTTTATGCAGGTTTGATGGTTCATGAAGGAAAAATCAAACTTTTGGAATATAACTGCCGTTTTGGTGATCCTGAAACCCAGGCGATTTTGCCCCTTTTGGAAACCCCATTAGAAGACATTTTACTCGCCTGTACGGAACAACGTTTGAGTGAATTTCCGATCTTCAAATGGAAATCAGCAAGTTCAGTCTGTGTTGTCCTCGCGTCCCAAGGCTATCCAGGAGTTTACGAAAAAGGCAAAGCGATCGCAGGAATAGATAAAGCAGAACAGCAACCCGCCGTTGTTTTCCATGCAGGAACCAAGATGCAATTAGGGCAATTAGTTACCGATGGAGGACGAGTTTTAGGGGTCACAGCGACGGGAGAAACCTTTGCTGAGGCGATCTCCCAAGTTTATCAAGCCATTGAAAAAATCGACTTTGAAGGGAAATATTACCGACGAGATATTGGACATCGTGCCTTGAAAAGATCTGAGTAAACTAACACCAAAAATAATTTGTATTTTAACTTCGGGCTATGTTAAGCTAGACATTGCTTTAACGCGGATGTGGCGGAATGGTATACGCGCACGCTTGAGGGGCGTGTGGCTTTGCCTTGCGAGTTCGAGTCTCGCCATCCGCATTTTTTACCTAGGGCTTGCTGAATAAAGCTGAAAGCGTTATTGAAAAAGGGCTGGGGAGATTTAGCGAGAAAAAAAGTGCGAGAAAAAGGTCTAGAATGGGGAAAAAGGCTTGCACCCCCTACTTCCAGAACCTTGAACGATGTACCCCAAAAAAGAGTCCAAAAAATCCACTGTTGAAAACTTCAAAATACCAAATGAGTGGAAGCCAAAAGAAGAAAATCGCTGGGTAATCATGTCAGAAATAATTCCGTGGGAGGAATTTGAAGAAGAATATGCAAAACAATTTTCAGAAAATAAAGGAGCTCCAGCCAAACCATTTAGGATGGCATTAGGGTCATTAATCATAAAAGAAATATTAGGAATAAGCGACAGAGAAACAGTAGAACAAATAAAAGAAAATCCTTACTTACAATACTTTATAGGACTAGGAGTATATGAAAATGAAGAGGCATTTGATGCGTCAATGTTAGTGCATTTCCGTCAAAGAATAGGAATGGACTTGGTGAATCAAATAAATAAAAAAATGGTGAAAGAAGCAGAAGAAGAAATATTACCAAAAGTAGAAGAAA
>JANNLO010000144.1:0-2183 GCA_031396835.1 Snowella sp. SOY_38_metabat_116 | reverse complement strand
TTAGGTGGCGTGGCGATCAATAACAAAGTGTATGCGGTCGGTGGTCAGTTTAAGGAAGAGGAGTATTCAATTTTTCAGACCTTTGTTGATGTCTATGACCCAGTAACAGATAAATGGACAAGTGTTGCTCCTTTACCGAAGCCCCGTGCGCAAATAGGATCAGCAACCTTTGTTATGGGAGGTCGTATTATAGTTGCTGGCGGCAAAGAAGTTCAACATGATGGTCTTGCTGATGTCACCGCTTACAATCCTTCAAGTAATACATGGACTGAACTAACTCCATTGCCCTATAAAACTAACTCAGGAGTTGCAGGTGTCATCGGTAGTGAATTTATCTACACGACTGGATATGATTATCGCCGCTATAACCAGGGTTATTTTACTTGGTCTGGACTCTCCCTTGCCTCACTCCAAGGAACCTTAGCATTTAGTTCCCCCACTTATACGGTAAATGAAAATGGCGCACCTGTTTCTGTGGTAACCATTAATCGTTTAGGGGGAAGTAGTGGAACGGTTAGTGTGACTGTTACGCCTACCAATGGAACCGCTAGTTCATCGGATTACAACAGCGCATCTCAAATCATTACTTTTGCCGATGGTGAAACCAGTAAAACAGTTACTATTGGGATTGTCGATGACACTGTAGTAGAAAGTGCAGAAATGCTCAATCTTGCCTTGAGTAATGTCACAGGAGGAGCGACTATTGGCAGCCAAAATAAAGCAATTCTCTCTATTTTAGACAATGATAGTTTGGCAAAAGTTCTGATTAATGCAGGAGGAGGTCAATACACGGATATTGCAGGTCAAATTTGGTCAGCCGATCAATATTTTGTGGGGACAACTTCTATTTATGCCGTCACCAAAGCGATCGTCGGAACGAATGATCCAGCTTTGTACCAAAACGAACGGTCAGGTGTCAACAAGAGTCCTTTTTCCTATCAGATACCGGTTACCAATGGCACATATTTGGTAAACCTAAATTTTGCAGAACTTTACTATAATGCAGCAGGTAAACGAATCTTTAATGTCAATTTAGAAGGGCAATCTATCTTGCAAAATTTTGATATCTGGTCTCAAGCGGGAGGTCAAAATAAGGCTTTAACTCGTTCGGTTCAAGTAACTGTAACGGACGGCTTATTAAATATTGACTTTACTGCCAGTGTGGATAACGGAGAAATTACTTCTCTTGAATTGCTCAAGATTTCAGATTTACCTACCACATCGGGAATTTTAGCTCTAGGTGAACCAACGATTGTTCCTATTATCGCTAAGGTATAACCAGTTATAAAAAGATTATAACGGTATTCAATTGTATGAGATCCAATGGAATCTCTAAAAGCCTTACTATTACAAAAATTTTGTCCACACCTTACTTATGCGAATACCGTTACAATCCATCGATCACACATTAAAGTAAAAAGATTAGTCAAGGTTTTTAAAATCATCCATAATATCTTGGCTAATTTTTTCACCTTACTTTTTATCTGAATCAATTTTTATTTCAAATAACTATAATATTATGCCTAACTCTATAATCACAGTCGAAAATTTAAGCAAACATTACATTCTTAGCCATAAAAAAGATAGTCCTAATAAACAGAAATATAAGACTATACGAGATACGCTTGTGGAGGGAGTTAACTCGATTAGTCAAAGATTAGCGAGACCATCCCATAAACAAAACTTCAATCCTAAAAGAGAAGAGTTTTGGGCGTTAAAAGATGTTTCCTTTGAAGTTAAACAAGGCGATCGCGTGGGGATTGTTGGACGGAATGGAGCGGGAAAATCTACCTTGCTCAAAATTCTTAGTCGCATCACCGATCCGACAAACGGAAGAATCAGTATCAAAGGACGAGTTGCCAGCTTATTAGAAGTGGGGACGGGATTTCATCCTGAATTAACGGGACGAGAAAATATATCTCTTAATGGAGCAATTTTAGGAATGAGCAAAACAGATATTAAACGAAAGTTTGATGAAATTGTTGCTTTTGCTGAGGTCGAAAAATTTTTAGATACTCCTGTTAAATTTTATTCTTCGGGAATGTATGTACGTCTTGCTTTTGCAGTAGCTGCTCATTTAGAACCTGAGATTTTAATAGTTGATGAAGTATTGGCCGTTGGCGATATTCGTTTTCAGAAAAAATGTTTGGGAAAAATGGAAGAAGTTGGTAAAGAAGGAAGAA
>JANNLO010000172.1:0-8859 GCA_031396835.1 Snowella sp. SOY_38_metabat_116 | reverse complement strand
GCTTTTGCTTCTCGAACTTCTGGTTCTGGGTTCATTATTCCGACTAGCGAATTTGTGGGAGAAGGCTTGGTTTCTGATCCCGATCGCTATAATCAATTTTTTGGTCAAGTCATTTATGGTGATGGTTATCCCAGTGCTTTGCAAGCAGTTCTCAAAGGACAAGCGGATGTAGCGGCCGTTTCTGAATATGCGTTAAATTCTCCTTGGATTACTCCAGAAGAAGTGAAAAAATTGAGAGTTCTTTGGGCAATACCTGGTGTTCCTGCTCATGGAATTGTGATTGATGATGATGTTCCCGCGCCATTACGAGAAAAAATTATTACGGCATTTTTGAAACTGAATGAACCCAGTAATAATAAATTATTTCAATCTTTATATAATTCTACCAAGCTTGTAAAAGTTGATCATAATCGTCATCTCGCATCTATGCAAAATGCCTTAAAACGAGCAAAATTAGATCCTTAGTTTTGTATTGATTTAAACTATAAATTTAGAGTCAGAGATTAGACTTTTTTGTTTTGAAGTTTGATCTCTCTAAACTCTTTGTAAAGTTTAATTATTTTTGTGAAAACTCAATTAAATTGAATTGCTAATTTCTTATCTAAAAATACTATGGCTATTGAATATGATGACATTTACAGTTCCCAAAAATCTGCCCTAGGTTCTCCTATTTTAAACGGTATTTCTGGACAGATTAAAGACGGTGAATTTGTTGCACTTTTAGGTTTAAATGGAGCAGGAAAATCTAGTTTATTAAAAGCTTTGATCGGATTAATGCCGCTCCAAAAGGGAGAAATTCGAGTTAATGATATTTTGCTAACGCCTCATAATATTAATAAAATCCGTCGTCAAACTGCCATGATTTTTCAAGGTGGAGGTTTAATTAAACAATTATCAGCA
Organism: Snowella sp. SOY_38_metabat_116; assembly: GCA_031396835.1. GTDB lineage: Bacteria > Cyanobacteriota > Cyanobacteriia > Cyanobacteriales > Microcystaceae > Snowella. Next base: position 7,959 of record JANNLO010000172.1, on the reverse strand, counting down.
TTAGAAAATGTTTTGTGTGGAACTTTTGGTTTTCGATCTGCTTGGCAAACTCTTTGGGGATTTAATAATAGCGATCGCCGCTTAGCTTTGGAGTTATTAACCGATCTTGGCCTAGAAAAGTATGCTCATCAAAAAGTTAGTAAACTCAGTGGTGGTCAACAACAACGGGTAGCGATCGCCCGAGCCTTAATTCAATCACCTAAAATCCTCTTGGCTGATGAACCTATTGCTGGATTAGATATAATTGCTTCTCATTATGTAATGGAAAGTTTAGCTCGCTTAAATAGAGAACAAAATTTAACTGTTGTTGTTGTTTTACATGACTTAACACTGGCTGCAACCTATGCAAATCGCGCTCTTATTTTGGAGTCGGGACAAATTATTTATGATGGTTCTTGTCAAAACTTATCAACCCAATTTAATCAATCTTTACCAGAAATATTACCTGCTTTTAATCAATCAAATGGTTTAAAACCAACTATACGTAAACTTATTTAAAAAATTATTCTATGAATCAATCACGGTGGAATTTATTACGAAACTTCGTTTTTTTTCTAATTATCTTATTAGTTTATATTTGGGCATGGAAAGGATTAAAAATAGATAACGCTATTTTAGATAATTCTATTCATTATCTTCAAGTTTTTTTAACAGATTTTTATCCCCCCAATTGGTCAGTTTTAGATATTGCGATTGAAGTCTTAATTGAAACGATTCAAATGTCAATTATCGGAACAACTCTGGGTGCAATTATTTCTTTGCCGATCGCGATCGCCAGCACTCAGAATCTTTCCCCACTGTGGTTACGTTGGCTCGCTAACCTCTTACAAAATGCCCTACGCTCTATTCCTTCTATTGTTTTGGCATTGATTTTTGTAGCGGCAGTTGGTTTAGGAGAAATTGCTGGAACCCTAGCCGTTGGTGTCTATACAATTGGTTATCTTGCAAAGTTTTATCAAGAAGCAATTGAATCTGTAGAAACAAGTTCTTTAGATGCCTTAAAAGTAACAGGAGCATCCTGGTTTCAAGTAGCTCAATATGGGATTTTTCCTCAAATTTCCTTCCTCTGTCTGGGTTATACGCTTTATATGTTTGAGTATAATATTCGTATTTCTTCAATTTTTGGTGTAGTTGGTGCGGGCGGAATTGGGTTTGAATTAGTTACTTATATCAATGGTTTTGAACGTCAAAAAGCTGCTACTTTGATGATTGTTTTACTGGTTGTGGTAACAATTATTGATGCCATTAGTAGTAAGTTGCGACAAAAATTAGAATCTCTTTAAACGGAAAAGTATTTTTAACGCGATCGCCAATCAAGAGTTATTTAAATTTATAATTATTTTGATTAGAATAAACCGACGATGAAACTCGAATTATTAATATTTTAGACAATAAAAAAGCCCAAAATCTAAAGTTTATTCCTCATCGGGAAGACCGCTCTAAATTCTGAACTGTGAAGCTTTTATGTATGTGTATATTAACCGAGTTTGTCTAGGTTGGAGCAGACCGACGAGCCGCAGCAGCTTCATCGGGATGAATACCTAAACGAGTTAAATTCAGACGACCTTTGCCATCAATTTCTCGAACTTTAACAACGACTTCATCGCCAACCGCAACTTCATCTTCCACCCGCCCAACGCGACCTTCAGCCAGTTGAGAAATATGGATCATACCTTCTTTTCCAGGCAAGACTTCGACAAAAGCTCCGATTTGAATAATTCGCGTTACCCGACCAGCATAAACTTCCCCTTCATTAAGTTTACGAGTCATGTTGTAGATCATCTGTTTGGCTCTTTCGGCCTTTTCACCTTCATTAGAAGCGATGGTTACGGTTCCGTCATCGGCAATGTCGATCTTACAACCAGTTTGTTCGGTAATGCCCTTAATCGTTTTTCCGCCAGGCCCAATAACGAGACCGATCATTTCGGGATCAATCTTAATCGTCAATAAGCGGGGGGCAAATGGCGATAGTTCAGGACGGGGTTTGGCGATCGCACCCAACATTTTTTCTAAAATATGGAGTCGAGCAGGTCGTGCCTGTTGGATCGCTTTCGCAATCACATCCATCGGTAAACCCGTGATCTTCATGTCCATCTGGAGAGCAGTAATACCCTTATCAGTTCCAGCGACTTTGAAATCCATATCGCCCAAAAAGTCTTCAATTCCTTGAATATCAGTGAGAATTCTGACTTCATCCCCTTCTTTAATCAGACCCATCGCTGCACCACTAACGGGTTTGGTAATGGGAACTCCCGCATCCATAAGAGACAAGGTAGAACCACACACCGAACCCATAGAAGTCGAACCATTAGAAGATAAAACTTCAGAAACAACTCGAATGACGTAGGGAAACTGATGTTGAGGCGGTAAAACAGGCAAAAGCGCGCGTTCGGCTAAAGCTCCATGACCAATTTCTCGTCGTCCTGGAGGTCGCATGGGACGAGTTTCGCCAACAGAATAAGGCGGAAAATTATAGTGATGAAGGTAGCGTTTTTCGTCTTCGGGATGCAAGTCATCACCCAGATCTTGGGCATCTCCAGGAGAACCTAAAGTTGCCAGGGAAAGAACTTGAGTTAATCCTCGATTAAAGAGACCGCTACCATGCACACGCGGAGGTAAAACGCCAACTTTACAACTAATAGGGCGCACTTCATCTAATTTTCGACCATCAACTCGCACTCCGTCTTCCACAATCTGACGGCGCATCAGTTTTTTGGTTAAATCTTTATAAAGATTAGAGATCAGTTTAGGGGTCTCTTTTGCCGAAACCTTAACAGGATCTTCTTCAGGTAATTCGGCGATCGCAGCCACAATAGCCGTTGCTTTAATTTCATCTAAAGCTTTATCTCGTAAATCTTTACCTAAATCAAACTGAGCGAGGATTTTCGTGATTGGGTCTGCTGCACGCTCTTGAAGAAAGCGAATAACGGCTTCATTCACCAAAGGAGGTTCTGCAACTGCAAACTCAATGCCCAATTGAGACATCAACTCACGCTGAGCCGCAATCAAATCTCGCACCGCTTCATAGCCAAAATCAATGGCTTCGATAATGTCCTGCTCTGGCAACTGATTTGCGCCTGCTTCGACCATTACGACCCCATCGGGTGTACCTGCTACAACTAGATCTAAATCTCCGTTATTAATCTCTCGATAGGTGGGATTAATAATAAAATCATCTCCGACCAAACCAACGCGGACAGCCGCCATTGGCCCAAAAAAGGGAATTTTAGCTAAAATAACAGCGACCGATGCTCCCGTTACTGCTAAAACATCAGGAGGCACTTCTTCATCCATTGATAAAGTTGCTGCCACGACCTGAATATCATCCCGTAGCCAATTGGGGAATAGAGGACGTAAAGGACGATCAATTAAACGACCTGTTAAAATCGCTTTTTCGGGAGGACGACCTTCTCGGCGCAGAAACCCTCCTGGAATACGACCTGCGGCATAAAGACGCTCTTCATAATCAACGGTCAGGGGCAGAAAATCGATACCTTCTCGCCCGGCTGCTCTGGTTGCGGTCACTAAGACTACCGTATCTCCAGACTGAATCAAAACGGCTCCCCCAGCTTGGGGCGCGAGCATCCCGATTTTTAGCCGAATATCTCTTCCGTCAAAGGATATTGACTTTTCAAATTCTTGCATTTAGCGTTTCTTCCTTATTATCACGTTTCTTCTTCATCTGGCAATCGTAACACTTTTGACGTTCATTCCGCAGATTTCCCCGCAAACTATCTGGAATATATTCAATGCTACAGCGAACTAAGATTAGGGCGATCGCGAGCAAAAGATAAGAATAATGCTGTTAAATTTGTCATTTGAGAAAACTCAAACTACTCAGAAGCTACCGAGATTGGTGACTTAAAACAAATACAAAAGTATTAGTAGGTTTGAAAAAAATTAGACAGAAGTGGAATGTTTGACAAGTGGCAATACTGGTTATACTGGTTAACCAATACTAATTTTTATTTTTGAAAGTTAATTAAAGTTCCTTAAAAATATCTCTAGATTCTGTTCTTCTCATCCTTTTTTCTATCTTAAGTGACTACTCAATCCCCTCCTCTCTCGCAACACGACGGTACTGCTCTTGCAGAATCTTTCAAGGATAAATTAAATCGCCAAATTATCGTTATTTTGGATTTTGGTTCTCAATACTCTGAATTGATTGCGCGTCGTATTCGGGAAACTCAAGTTTATTCTGAAGTTCTTTCTTATCGCACTACTGCCGAAGAATTGCGTCAAATTGACCCCAAGGGCATTATTTTGTCGGGTGGGCCTAGTTCTGTTTATGACGATGGTGCGCCCCAATGTGATCCCGATATTTGGCAGTTGGGTGTGCCTGTGTTGGGAGTTTGCTATGGGATGCAACTCATGGTTAAGCAGTTGGGTGGAAAAGTAGAACGGTCAAAACGAGCAGAATACGGTAAAGCGTCTCTTTTTATTGATGACCCGACGGATTTGCTTACCAATGTGGAAGAAGGTTCGACTATGTGGATGAGTCATGGAGATTCTTGCACTCATTTACCAGAAGGCTTTTCGACTCTTGCTCATACAGATAATACGAGTTGTGCTGCGATCGCAAATCATCAGCGACAATTATTTGGAGTCCAGTTCCATCCCGAAGTCGTGCATTCTATTGGCGGTATTGCCCTAATTCGTAACTTTGTTTATCATATTTGCAAATGCGAACCAACTTGGACGACAGAAGCTTTTGTGGATGAATCTATTCGAGACATTCGCGCCAAAATTGGGGATAGACGGGTTTTATTAGCTCTTTCTGGTGGTGTGGATTCTTCTACTCTCGCTTTTCTGTTGCATCGTGCGATCGGCGATCAATTGACTTGTATGTTCATCGATCAAGGTTTTATGCGAAAAGGAGAACCTGAAAGATTAGTCGAACTTTTTGATAAGAAGTTTCATATTCCTGTTCAATACGTTGAAGCTCGCGATCGCTTTTTAGCCCAAATAAAAGGTATAACTGATCCCGAAGAAAAACGCCGTCGCATTGGCCACGAATTTATTCAAGTTTTTGAAGAAGAATCGAGTCGCCTTGGCCCTTTTGATTATTTGGCTCAGGGAACTCTTTATCCCGATGTTATTGAGTCTGCTGATACCAACGTTGATCCCAAGTTGGGGGAACGAGTCGCCGTCAAAATCAAAAGTCATCATAATGTGGGTGGACTGCCAAAAAATTTACGTTTCAAATTAGTCGAACCCCTGCGCAAACTCTTTAAGGACGAAGTTCGTAAATTAGGGCGTTCTATTGGGCTACCCGAAGAAATTGTTCGTCGTCATCCTTTTCCTGGGCCTGGTTTAGCGATTCGGATTATTGGAGAAGTCACGGCGGAACGGTTAAATATTTTGCGAGATGCAGACTTTATTGTGCGCGATGAAATTTCTAAACAAGGAATTTATCACGATTTTTGGCAAGCTTTTGCGGTATTGTTACCTGTTCGTAGTGTGGGAGTTATGGGCGATAAACGGACTTACGCTCATCCGATTGTCTTGCGTTTTATCACCAGTGAAGACGGAATGACCGCAGATTGGGCAAGAGTTCCCTATGAAATTTTAGAAATTATTTCTAATCGTATTGTTAATGAAGTAAAAGGCGTTAATCGAGTGGTTTATGATATTACTTCTAAGCCGCCTGGAACCATTGAATGGGAATAAGATTAAAATTTCGGTAACGTAATTTAGTAGAATTGGGTGGAGTTAAATCCACCTTTTTTTAGAGTTAATATTTAATCAAATAAATCTAAGGGAAAATAACCATAGGTTCCTGCAATGGTATCATCTTCACTCTGGCAGGCAATTAATACACCGCGATAATCACCCTCATAACTATCTAAATAATGACTCATTTTTTGGGTATTAAATTTAAGATAAACAGCTTTGTCTTGAGCAGGAACTGGATTAATTTCTAAATTAAAATCATAATCTAAAAATTTAAGATAATTAGCTAAAGCTTGAATTGCAATCTCTAGAGAATCAGCACAAATTCCCAAATTTTCAGACTCTGACAAAGCCAAAATTTGTTTAATTGCTGTTTGTAATTCGCTTTTCTCTGCGTCAGATTGGGGTAATTTAACTTCTAAACAACTATAACTTTTTAAAATTTTGAGTGCTTGATCCTTCGTCATCGGATTTTCAGTAATCATAAATTCAGCTTGATAATTAAAATGAGTTTTCATCCACGTTATCACTAATCCGTTTATTTTGATTTTAGGAAGTTTTTAGCTGAAATTAACTTATTTACGTTATTTTAAAAATTTGATTCTAAAAATTTCTGATAATTTATTAAGTTATCATTCTCGGAAATCCTGTGATATAATGATTATTGACTCGGACTCATGCGATCGCAACGCCCAAATCTTGTCAGAACCGGAAGGTAGCAGCAATACGGGATGCTTACGGTAGGCGTGATCTCCGGGTCTTCTGTTTTAATTGAATATATTAAGCAATGTAAAGCTTAAAGAAATTTATATTTTTGTAAAAATCCTCTAGATTCTCTTCATGTTAGAGACTACCGACTAATGCTATTCTGAAAAGTGTTGACTTATGATGACAGAGAGGCAGCAAAGCCATGCAGGTTAATAATTTAGGCTTTATCGCTAGTATTCTATTTGTGTTGGTTCCGACTGTGTTTTTGCTAATTCTGTATATTCAAACAGGCAAGCAAGGCCAAAGTTAAGCCATTTTTTGAGACAACTATTTTAATAAAAATGGGGTAAGCAGTTAAATTCTGTCACCCCATCTTTTTTGCGAATTTAGCTATTAACTGGATTTTTATTTGCCTTCTTTACGAGCTAAAAGAACGGGACAATTGGCATTTACGCGGATATAGTCTGATAAAGAAGTTCCTAAAAGACGATCTAGGTCAGGTAAACTTTTGGCAACGGAAGGACGGCGATCGGGAGATCCCAACATCAATAAATCAACGCTGTATTCATCGGCTAAGGCACAAATTTGTTCGCCTGGTCTTCCACCTGTCACAACACCACGATAATTAATGCCATATCGTTTTGCTTTGGCGATCGCGGGAGCTAAGACTGGATTATTTTCCATTTCCTGCCGAGAAAGGGGAAGTAGATCAGATTTTAAATCTGGATTAACGCGTACCAAAATCAATTCTGCATTGGGATAATCTTTCAACAAATAGAGAGCCAGATCTAGGGTATATTCAGCGGCAGCCGACTTATCTAAAGCCACCATAATCCGTTTAATCTTTTTGACATAAATATCATCTCTGACCAACAACATGGCATGGTTTGTTAGTTGGAAAACGTATTGACTGACCGAATTTTCTAGAATCGCTTCTAAACGTTTTAGACCCCGCGATCCCATTAAAATCAAGTCTGCATTAATTTCATCTGCCACTTCGCAAACGATATTTTTGGGTTCACCCTGACGTAAAACGGTGGAAACTTTACTGGGATCAATTTCAACATTTTTGAGCAAATCGGAGATAATTTTTCCGCCTTCATTCCACTTGTTGGACAAAGCATCCGCCGTGATTTGGGGAGGAACAACGTGCAGAACCGTGATTTCCGCTTTTTTGAAGACAGGTAGATCCATCAAGGCTTTTAACATTTCTTGAGTGGGGGATGTTCCCGCATCAGCATATAAAATTTTATTGAGCATTGACATTAAGTTCCTCAGCAATTGGAAATGATATTATTTCTTGAGGGCTTGCGAAGATTCTCCACCCCAAAGCCTAATCAGCTATTTAACAACAATACTTCTAATGTTGTCTGCCAAAGTTAACAACTTATTACAAATTTTTATTACAAATTTAATGTGGAGATCAGAATTTATGAGGTATTTTTTCTAGTAGCTAATTTTTGAGAATAAGACGCGATCGCAGTTGAGAGATTTTAAATTTTGGCTCAATAGGTGTTTCGGGGAGTTAAGCAAGTAGATTTTGTAACAAAGAACTCAACAAGGCTTTGCCACGCTTTT
>JANNLO010000132.1:0-1872 GCA_031396835.1 Snowella sp. SOY_38_metabat_116 | reverse complement strand
ATTCATTGGAATGGAGGAAAATGTTTTTATAATATGACCCCTCAAGAAAAGAGGAATGAATTGATCAAGCTTATAAAGACAATCAATGAATCTGATATCGAAGTTTTCGGTATTATGGATTATTGGACTTTTGACGGTTATATTGAGTTGACCAAATTTCTTAAAGAAAATCCACAAATACAATGTAATAAAACTATATTGCCTGGAATGGAATTAAGAATTGAAGCTCCAGTTCCATTCAGGATGAACATACACGCTCTACTATCTAATGTTTTATCGGTTCAGCAATTAAAAGATTTTCAGTCTAGTCTTAAATTACGTATAGGTGGAAAAGAGCGATCCTTGTCAGATGAAGCTCTTATTGAATTTGCCAAAAGTCTAGATCCAAGCAAGGCACAAGTTCATGGCTTTAATGAGTCTGATCTTCTAGATAATAGCAAGCTTCTTCAATTGGGAAGCATGACAGCAAAAATTACTCAAAGTTGTCTAAAAGATGCAAAAGTAAATTTTTCAGAAGAATTATGTCTTATTATTCTTCCTTGGGATACATCAGATGGTTTTGCAAAACTAGATTGGAAAAAGCATCCAAGTGATGCTCATTTTTTCATGCAGTCTTCTGACGCATTTGAAGTTAGAGGAGATGAAAACATAAATCTTTTTTTAAATATAAAAACCAATAACAATCAATCATTTATTCATCATTTTATACATGCACTAGGTGGTAAACCTAAACCTGTTATTTCTGGAAGTGATGCTCATACATTTTCTGATTATGGTATATATCCTAGTGATAAAATTACATGGATTAAAAGTGATCCAACCTTTGATGGACTAAAATATACGATTTATGATCCATCAGAGAGAGTTTGTATTACTCCGAATCATCCTAACTTAGAATTTCTTAAACCATATTTCAAAAAAATTGAAATACAAGAAGCTTTGATTTTTCCAGATAAGCCTGATAAAAAAATTAAATTTACTTCTAAAAATTTTGAATTAAATAGTGGTTTAATTGCTATTGTTGGAGGTAGAGGGACGGGTAAAAGTATACTTTTGGATGCCATTGCTAAGACTTTTAATAAACCCAAAAGTGAAGAAAGAAAAGACGAGATTTCACTTCAAGATGGCTTTTCAGTTTTATATGCTAAAAATACAGGAGAAACAGAATTATATAAAATTGGAGAGAACGCTGAAGTCATATATTTACATATTCATCAAAGAGAGGTTAATTCTATTGTCAAAGATCCTGAATCATTAAGTAATGCAATACTTGGTATGCTTGGAATTTCTGAATTAAAAAGCTTATCTTTAAATGATATTAATGATATTTTATTTCAGATAAAAACTTGTCGAAATTGGTTAGATCAACATGATCAAGCTCAAAGTAATTTAATTATTGACCAACGAACTCAATTAATTGAAACAATTACAACACAAAAAAATAAAACTATATTGGAGCAGTACTCCAATAATATTTCTCTAGTAAAGAAGCACGAAAAGCATATTTCAAAATTAATATCACTTTCAGACAATTTAAATCGAATTTTCGAGGACATTAATAAAGAAATTCGAGAGATTAACAATGAATTATCGGAGCATTCTATACCATCTCTAGATTTTAATCCTCAAATAGCTTCGATTAACCAAGTAAAACTTTTTTTTGATTCAGCGATAAATCAGTTAAAAGCTGAAAATATATGTATTCAAGAAGAATTAAGAAACAAAAATATTGAAGGAGATCCAATCACTTTATTGGATAAGGTCAAGGAGCATCGTGCTGAAATTGAGCAACAGCAAGAAATTATTCGCCAAATTGACGAACATCAGGATGAGTTACAATCCCTTCAACAGAAAAAAAATGGCTTTGTAGAA
>JANNLO010000046.1:0-19097 GCA_031396835.1 Snowella sp. SOY_38_metabat_116 | reverse complement strand
TTTTTCCATCTTTCAAAGTAACTTTTACTTGTTTCGTGCCTTCCACCACATGAGCATTTGTCAAAACCCGACCATCCGCCGAGAGAATAAAACCCGATCCCGTTCCTCGTTCTAAATGTTGCTTGGGAATAGGTTGTTCTTGACCAAAAAATCGCCGAAAAAAAGGTTGTTCAAACGGAATATTTTTTTCATCCGCAACTTGACGAGCTGCATCAATACGAACCACTGCTGGCCCTACTTTTTGGGCTGCTTTAGCAATAAAATTTAAGTCGTTGGGATTATTTTCTGGGGCAACAAAGGGCAAAGATTTTAAGCTTGTTGAAATTGCGTGGGGAGGGATTGATTCTTGAGTATCAATTGAAGTGAGAAGATAACGACTACCAAAAACACCTAGACCGCCTCCGAGAAGCAATAAAATGGTGGCAGTACCGAAATGTTTGACGGAAAAGTTCATTGGGTTTAGCCCCAGAGATTATGAATGCTGCTTTTCTTAAGTATAAAGGCTGCATCAAGAAAGGCAAAGTCGGGTCAAGTATCATTGGCTTTAAAAGTTTTTAACTCAAGATTTTTGAATGAGATGGCCGTTCTGTTTAGCATTACTTAATCAGGGCAAAAATTGGCGATCGCATTACGAAGTGTGATGTAGAAAATACTTTAAACTGTTTAAATAACGAATCGTGTTTGAAATCTTAATTATAAAGATTTAATGTATTGCTTGATCTGGAAAAATTTTAGTTTAATTGCCGTCATTTTATTGACCACTATTTTAAGCAGTTGTGGTGGCTATCCCCGCTACTTAAATTTTCCTTTTGACAATGCTGGGCGTAGTTTAAATAGTCCTTCTGAAGAGTTAAATCCACAAATTTCTTCGCCTTATTTGGTTTTTTCCTCAGATCGAAATAGTTCCCAAAGTATTTATCTATTTAATGCCCAGACTAGGCGTTTAATCGATTTACCTGGTCTAAATTCTTTAGATGAAATTGCTTCTCATCCGTCTATTTCTGAAGATGGCCGTTATCTTGTTTTTATGGCTAGTCGGCAGGGAAATTCTAATATTTATCTTTATGACCGCGAAACTCAACAAAAACGTGAGTTAACACCCAATCTTAAAGCCGAAATCCGTAATCCGACGATTAATGCTGATGGCGATCGCATTGTTTTTGAGGTCGCAAATAATGGTCAATGGGACATTATGGTGGTGGATCGTTCGGGAAATTCTTTAATAATTCCCTAGAAAATTGCACAAATTATCCGTAAATTTTGGCTAGGGCTGCGATCGCGGCGGCTTTAGTGGCTTCTTGTTTTCTAGCTCCCTTACCTTGTCCATAAATTTGACCTTGAATGCGGACACCAAAAGTAAATTCGCGCGCATGATCCAGCCCCGTCTCTTCAATCAAAAAATAATCAGGAAGTATACCAAATTCAGCCAAAGCCCACTGCTGTAATTGATTTTTAACATCAACTAAATTATTTTTAAAAGCGGGAGTTGCCGTTGTTTGAAAATCTTCCACGACCGATAACATTAGATCATGAATAAATTGACGCGCAGGCTCCAGACCCGCATCCAAGAAATAGGCTCCAATAATGGCTTCTAGGGTATCGCTGAGTAAAGCTGGATTATTTTGCTCCCCACTTTTTTTGGCTCCTCTACCTAAACGAATAAAATCCCCTATTTTCAAAACTTGGGCAAATTTAGCTAATTGAACTTCATCGACCAATTGAGAACGCAATCGAGTTAATTCTGCTTCTGCAAAGTTGGGATAACGTTGATAGAGAAAATCTCCCACAACAAATTGAAGGATGGCATCCCCCAAAAATTCTAAACGTTCATTATGTTCATTTCCCAGATTTTCATTTGCATAAGAACGATGGGTTAAGGCTTGTAACCAGAGATTTTGGTTCTTAAAAACAGGTAAAGTCAAGGGTTGTGAGGATTTTTTTAACATAAGCTGTTAATTATTTAAAACGTATAAAGGCAAGGGGCTTAAGCCCTTTGTTACGAGACTTTTAGAAAAATCATTATGCAACCTAAATTCATGACAGCTTAACAACAATTTACGCACAAAAATATCTAATTTTCATCAGAGATAAAATTCCGATAAAAAGCCAAAGAACTATGTCCATAATGTTTTTCTCGATAAAGCGTTAAACCTGGAATAATTTCGGGCTTCCACCTTTTCCGATTATATTCAACAGCTATTTCTCCTGAATTTGCCATCAAATTTAATGCCGCGATCTCGCTTAAAACGGGATGATAAAGTGAACTAACATAGGGAGGATCAAAATAAATACGATCAAAAACTTGACCTTTTAAATAAGGTAATTGATAAAGAACATCACCCCGCAGAACCTGAAGACTTTGACTCGCCTGAACGACTTTTTGCCAATTTTCCCGAATAACATCGCAAGCTTCTCCCATTTTTTCAATCCCCACAACGTCTTTTGCTCCCCGACACAATGCCTCAGCCCCGATTGAACCATTGCCCGCACACAAATCCAAGAATCGACAATCTTGAATGGTTCCCTGCCAAATATTAAATAAAGCTTCCCGCACCTTGCTCGACGTTGGACGGGCCAATTCGCCAGCTAAAGTTTTTAATTCCCGATTTCCGTAAATTCGCATTATTTAAAAATATCCTTAATCTTCATCTTTCGGCAATCTATCGCTGTCAGGAATCACTTCTTCCTTAAAACCTCTTAAACTTTTACCTAAAGCCGCACCAATTTCAGGCAGTTTCTTCGGCCCAAAAATTAATATAATAGAAACAAAAATAATGGCAATCTCTGGCCACCCCAATCCAAACATTGATTGACTCCTAAAATCCTAATTAAACAGGCATAAAAAACTGGTTAGTTCTCAGTATATCAAATTGGCATACCCTAAAAATTGGAACGCGATCGCTACTCGAAAATAATTCTTATAAACTTTTTATAAACTTATGGAAAACACATTTTTCAATCAAATATTTCGGGACAATGAAGGTAAGATTGTGCTTGCCCAAACCCCAAATCCACCACTTATTGGAGGAATTGTTGCCAGTTTATTACAAATAATTTTTACAGAGGGTAGCCTTAATATCGGACTCAACTTTGTCGCTTTTGGTTGTTTATTTACCTGGGCTTGGCAAGAATTATTTGAAGGTGTCAATTACTTTCGTCGAACATTAGGTTTTTTGACACTTGTTGGTTTAATTATTTCAAAAGTTCAATAAGTCAGTAATTATTTCTAAATCCTAGCGACTATCTGCAAATCTGAGCATATTCCCCAAGTCCCTTTTAAATCAGCGATCGCGCGGCAGCTAATCCCGACAAAACAGCCCCTTCTATTTTTGGCGCAACAAAACCATCACCCGCTAAAATCAACGGAGCAGGCATATTTAAAGACAAGTAAGGTTCCCCATAACTGACAGAAACTTGACTATATCGCCAACGATGAAGTTGAGAATCTAGCAACCCTGACCCAAGCCAAGAATCGGCCGCTTTTAGTAGTTTTTGAGTAATTTTTGCATCTTCTTCATCCCAATAAGTGCGACTAAAATCTGGACTAGCCTGAATCGTCACAGCATAACCACGAGCAGAAATGCCTTTTTGATAATTGCAAGCCATCCATCCCCAAGGATTACCCGATCCCCAGATTGCGCCTGGGAAAGGAATTTGATTAGCTTTATCGAAAAGAGCTAATAAGGTAATGCAGGGATGGTAAGTCACTTGCTCTAATTTATCTCTAATTTCTGGCGTTAAAACAATTCCAGAATTATCCAATAAAGCTAGGGATTGGGGAACAGGAGCCGTCAAAATCAAGCGATCAGCCTGGAAAATTTCTCCTGATTGGGTTTGAATTTGCCAACAAGAATTTTGCCAACAGAATTGGGTGACTTGAGTATTGGTGTAAACAGTTAAAGATTGGGCTAAATATTGAGCTAGACTGCGATTACTTTTGGTTCCACGATAACAAGGCTTGTTGCTAACTTTTAAAGTCCCTGACTCTTGAAAAAAGCCGCGACTCCATTCCACAATAACTCCCTCAGCTAACCATTCATCTATCCAAATTTGAAACTGGGGATCACTCGCCGTAAAATATTGCGCTCCATAGTCAAAAACGCCTTCAATTTCCTTGGAATAAGTTAATCGACGAGTCGCCAAACGTCCGCCAATTCCTCGCCCTTTATCCAAGACAGCAACATCAACGCCATAACGCTTCAAAAAAGTTGCCGCCATCAAACCAGCAATGCCGCCCCCAATGACCAAACAGGAGAAACTCATTTTGCAAAAAATGGGATTAACTATAAAATTTTTATGGGTCGCCTGGGATTCGAACCCAAGACCATTCGGTTAAAAGCCGAGTGCTCTACCGCTGAGCTAGCGACCCGTTGTGTATTTGTTTGCCATACAGCTTATTAATGTAGCATAGAAATTTTGTGAATGCAATCTTTATTTTAGGAAAAATCAGCGACAAGAATCTTGATCAATTTCTTACTTCAACTCTGATAAGATTAAAAGTTTGCAGAATCACACATTTGCACCGAAGGAGACAGCCTCATGGCTCGGATGTATTACGATCAAGATGCCAATTTAGATCTATTGGCGGGTAAGACAGTTGCAATTATTGGCTACGGTTCCCAGGGTCATGCCCATGCTCTTAATCTTAAAGATAGTGGCATTAATGTTGTTGTCGGACTTTATACTGGCAGTAAATCAACGAAAAAAGCAGAAGAATCTGGCTTAAAAGTACTTTCAGTAGTTGAAGCTTCTAAGGTAGCTGATTGGATCATGATTTTGTTACCTGATGAGGTGCAGAAAACCATCTATAAAGAAGAAATTGAGCCTAATTTAAGCGAAGGCAATGTACTACTCTTTGCTCATGGTTTTAACATTAATTTCGGTCAAATTGTTCCTCCCGCTTTTGTGGATGTGGCGATGGTTGCTCCTAAAGGGCCTGGTCATTTGGTTAGACGTACCTACGAACAAGGCGAAGGAGTTCCTGCTTTATTTGCTATTTATCAAGATGCTAGTGGTCAAGCCCGCGATCGCGCCATGGCCTACGCTAAAGGTATTGGGGGAACCCGTGCTGGAATTTTGGAAACGACTTTTCGCGAAGAAACCGAAACTGACCTTTTTGGGGAACAAGTGGTGCTATGTGGTGGATTAACAGCTTTAATCAAAGCTGGATTCGACACCTTAGTAGAAGCAGGCTATCAACCCGAATTGGCCTATTTTGAGTGTTTACATGAAGTCAAATTAATTGTTGACTTGATTGTAGAAGGAGGACTTGCCAAAATGCGGGACAGTATCTCGAATACGGCTGAATATGGTGATCTGACCCGTGGCCCTCGGATTGTTACTGATGAAACTCGTGCTGAAATGCGTCAAATTCTTAAGGAAATTCAAACTGGTCAATTTGCCAGAGAATTTGTTCTCGAAAACCAAGCGGGTAAACCTGGTTTTATCGCGATGCGTCGTCGGGAATCTGAAGAGTTGATTGAAGAAGTCGGTAAGGATTTACGAGCAATGTTTAGTTGGCTCAAGGATAAATAAATACGATCAATTAAGGGAAATCTAAAATTACTATTTCCCTTTTTTTACCTTATCTAAAGCGCAATTACCTAGTACTATTATTTGGAATAAAAGTAAAGATATAGTTACTACTCTTTTGACTTTTTACTTAAAGTTTTCAATTTGTTTTTCTCGCTCTGCGCTAGGACTTTTTAATTTTGGATTATGCACTAATCCGATCATTTTTTCATTAATAATCTCGCGTGTATTACGGCTGTAGGTGCTTAAAGGTTTAGGTAAAAAGCTATCTCCCACTCCCACAAAAATAATTCCTCCAACAATGCCGATCATCACCAATTTTTTTAGTAATCCTAGCATTTTCTCTGTTCCTCTTCTGCTATTGTTTATAGATTTTTAAGTCTAATTAAACTCTAGCAAGAAAGTTTTGTTTTCTACAATCTATAAATAGAGTTTACCAAAAAAACAAAAAATAGGAAGAGATATTAATTAATAGCATTGTAAGCAAAATATAAATTTGACATTGAAATATCTCTAAATCGGAATTTAGGAGATTTGTAAGTAACAAGAAAAAATACAAGGTCGTCTTAGAGGCAATTCAAGGAGCTTGACGGTGCTTCCGTATTTTGTTATGGCGATGAACTTGAGGAAAACCTAAAGGAATAATTTCTTGTTCTTTTCTAATAGTTTCTAATGCTTTTAATTCTGTGTAATCGACCCAATGAATGCAATCCACTGGGCAAGTATCGATCGCCTCTTGCAAAATTTCTTCGGGATGCCCATCCTGGCTATAAACACGCGATCGCCCGTAGTCATCCTCGATATAAAAGGCATTTGGAGCAACATGAGAGCAGTGCTTACAACCAATACAGGTCATCTCGTCCACATAAACACCTTTTTCCCGAAATAAGTCTCCTAATTCTGGCTCAAATCCTGACCTGTCCGACAAATCGCACAACAATCCCCCCAATTCTGGCTCTAAACCAGACCGAGCAGGGGGAGAAGAAAAATCATTAACCATCAAGCACTCCAACGTTGAACCACGAGACGAATAGAACCATCTTGATTCTTTGCTTGTTCAGTCACCTGAAAGCCTTGTTTTACCGATTCTTGCAAAATTGTTTCTAAAGCATAACCCTGGGTCACCTGCTTGAGAAAACCCTCTACAGACAACGGTTGTTGCCAATATTGTAAATCAGCAACTAATTCATATTCTTGACCATTCCAGCTAAAACCAATGTCATAGTTGTTCGCTTGTTCAAGCACAATTTCTGCTGTCAGAGTTTGACCTTGGTAGCCTCTGATCTCACGCGGGCCTTCCTTCCAATTCATTCCTAGATTAGTGAGAGATGTTTTGAGGGCTGTCAAATTGCGAATTTTGGTCTTGATATTGCTAAAGTGTGACATAAGCTTTTTAGGTAAATTTCAACGAGATTAAACAAAATTTAAAAATTAAAAACTGTTTAGAAATCTATTAGTTATTCAAGGCAGTGAAATTTGTCGCAAGAAGAGACTCAGTAACCGATTGCGCATAATATTCAGAAGTATTCTCTTGGGAGAGAACCTGACCTAGTTGAGCCTCGATCGCCGCTGTGATTTCCTGACAAGAAACTCCGACAATGCCCGTTACCATTTCTTTAACGCGGCCATCAGGGTAAATAATAAATTCTAAGGTTTCCATGTTCATGGTGAATCTTTTATTTTGACTAAGGTCGTTGTCAAATATGGTCAACCAAAATCTGCTCCTATCCTAACTCAGAATGACTTTATTAGGAAAGAGAGTTGAACAGCTTACAAAAAACAAATCTTCATAGAATTTTCATATTGTTTTACCTTATGATTGAATTTTATTTTGCTAATTTGAGATTAAGTCCTTGCCAAACAAACTCAGCACTTTAGCCAATCTTGAACCCACGTTTGTTTAGTAAAAATTTAACTCAAGGTGATGTTCATGATCTGGCTTTAACTTTTTAATTTCAAAGCAAGGGCTATAATCTTTTTTAGCTTGATACTTTAGGGTTTCTCCAACAGCCGACAGGTACACAAAAATAATCCCCTTGTCCTGATGCAGTATGGTCTTTGATAGAATCCTCTACATCCGCAGAGGTAAAATCGTAACCCTTTTTCGCGCCTAGTTGAGTGACCAATTTCGTAAAGTTTTTTTTGTCGGTAATAGATTCAAGTCGATGGGTAAGCACAGAATCATTGCTCACCTCTTGATAAAAATTTTGCAAATCCTTCATCATATCATCAATCCTACAAAAACAGTACTATTTATACTGTCAATTATAATTCTGTTCTATCAGTGTTAGGGGAAAGCCATGAATATTAAGAGCTTGAGTCAAATTTACGATTTTTGGTGTTCTTTATAGCGATCGCCTTATTTTATCTTGAGCTACAGAAACTTTACTTTGATAAAACCTGAAAAGTTCAGAATTCAAAACTTTGTAATGTGCAATAGAAACTTTTTGAACTATAGTAGCGTCTATCTAGCCTTAGTGTGAGGAGTAATTTTCGTTGGTTAAGCTCATGAGTCAAGCGATTCCAGCATCGTGGTTAAGTATCGAGGGCGTTCAGCCTCCAGTTTCCCTATCTCCCGATAAACTTCCGAGCTTTGATCTGATTTTGCGTTGTCAAGAAGGTTTATATCCTGATGGTGCAGCTTTTGATGAATTGCTCCGTCGTTATCAGTCCCATGTTGATAAGATTCTCTATCATCTTGCTCCAGATTGGCAAGACAGGGCTGATTTGGCGCAAGAAGTCTGGATTAGAGTTTATCGCAATATTAGTCGTCTGAATGAACCTGTAAAATTTCGAGGTTGGTTGAGTCGAATTGCAACGAATCTTTTTTATGACGAATTGCGTAAAAGAAAGCGAATCAAACATCCCATTTCTCTTGATGCACCCCGTCGTGTTGAAGATGGAGAAATTGATTGGGATATTGTTTCTGATTATCCCAGTCCTGATGATACCCTCGCAACAACAGAATTCTATGAACGCTTAAGAACGGCGATCGCAGATTTACCAGAAGCATTTCGTACAACTATTATTCTTCGAGAAATTGAGGGAATGGCTTACGAAGAAATTGCTGAAATGACGGGTGTTTCTCTCGGAACTGTGAAATCACGTATTGCCAGAGCCAGAGCTAAATTACAATCTGTTTTACAGCAATATCTAGACTAAACGGACTTAAAAAACTAAATTTAAGCTAATATGGACAAATGGGGGTGTTGATTTGCAGGTGAGGAGTATTGTTGCATTCTCAAGGTTGAGGCGTGATTGTCTCAGTCAATTGTCTTCAGCTCGCTCTACCGAGAGGTGATTATGAAATCCGATTACCAAAATGATTATTGGCAGCCTCAGTTTGATTCCGAGTTTATGAAGGAACAATTTGAACGGTTCGAGTTGTTGAGTGCCTACCTAGATGGGGAAGCCACGACAGAAGAACGTTATCAAATTCAAGAATGGCTTGATAATGATTACGAATTCAAACAAACCTATCTGAAACTTTTGCGATTACAGCAAGAAATTCCTCAAATTCCCATACCAATTCCATCTATTTCGGCGGATAAAATTTCTCAGCGAGTTTTTCAACAAATTAATCAAGAAAAACGCAGATTAAGATTTTTATTTTTAGGCGGAATGACAGTAGCAGCGATTGGGATTGCGGCCATTTCTAGTGTGTTTATGGGAAATGTCGATCTCTTCCAGCCTAGGATTCAGACTGCCGCCCTTGAAGTTGAATCTGAGCCTTTAATGATTGCTCTTAATCAACCCATTTTTGATATGCCTGTTGATCAATAATTTCGTTTTTGGGGGGTTGAGTGTTGTTTGTAATTGTGATTAATCTCTGGCAACACTAATCTCTAAATTCTGTCCACCATCCAGAAGGAATAGAAATTCCTTGAAGGGTTATGATTTTCTCTAAATCCATCAGATAACCCCAAGCTTTTCCTAAGTATTGATCTTCGATATTATGAATAGGAATAAGTTGACGTTGATATTCATTATTTTCCTTTGCAGTCTCAGAATCAAAGGATTCTAATTTATCTAGATCAATTAAGTAAGATTCGTCGGGAAAAGTTAATAAATAACCTTTAATTTTTTCTTGCCCGATCGCCATTGCAGGATAACCCAGACATAAATGATAGAGTTTGCCGTAGGTATAAACCCGTTGCATCAAGCTTGTTTTTCCCTGGCAATAGACAAAATAATTGCATTCTCCTGGTTTGAGGGTTCCGTAAACAAAAACTTGTAAATTTGTTTTTATCATCGTCATCTTGGCTAGTTTGAGTATTATTTTAGATTAGCAATGAGTAATCTAAACAACATGGATCATCATCATTTGGGGTTATAATTAACCGTTTAAATCTACGACAGGATCTATCTTTTTATGACAGACTGGCAAGTTATTAGTGGCAACATTACCGCTCCGAAAGGTTTTAACGCATCTGGAATTACTGCTGGCTTAAAACCCTCTGGTTCACCCGATTTGGCTCTGATTTATTCTGAAACAGAAGCGATCGCAGCAGGAGTTTTTACGACCAGTCAAGTGCGAGCGGCTTGTGTGGATTATTGTCGGCAGAAATTGCAAGCAAAAGGTAACGCCAGAGCAATTTTAGTCAATGCAGGACAGGCTAATGCAGGAACAGGAAAACAAGGTTTACAAGATGCTCTAGATTGTGCTAAATCGGTCGCTCAAGCCCTTAATTTATCAGCAGATTCTGTGTTATTGGCTTCAACGGGTGTGATTGGTCAACGGATCAAGATGGATATTTTAAAAGCAGGTATTCCGTCTTTAGTTGCGGCATTATCAGAAATAGGAGGCGATGCGGCGGCAAAATCTATTATTACTACGGATTTAGTCACAAAATCTATTGCCTTAGAAACCATGATTGAAGGTCGTCCCGTCAGAATTGGAGGAATTTCTAAAGGATCGGGCATGATTCATCCTAATATGGCGACAATGTTGGCTTTTGTGACCTGTGATGCGGCAGTTTCTACGTCTCTTTGGCAACAAATGCTGACCAGAGCGGCCGATAAAACTTTTAATCAAATTACTGTTGATGGCGATACCAGCACGAATGATAGTTTAATTGCTTTGGCTAATGGTCAATCTCGCACACCTGCAATCACTGAAATGGGCCCGAATGCTCAAAAACTAGAAGCGATGTTAACAGCCGTTTGTGAACATTTAGCCAAGGCGATCGCCCGTGATGGAGAAGGAGCAACTTGTCTCATAGAAGTTCAAGTTACTGGCGCAGTCGATGACGAATCAGCACGGAAAATTGCTCGAACAATTGCGGGATCGTCTTTGGTAAAATCAGCTATTTTTGGGCGGGATCCTAATTGGGGAAGAATTGCAGGAGCCGCAGGACGGGCGGGAATAACTTTTAACCAAGAAGATTTACAGATTAAACTGGGTGATTTTCTGATGATGGAAAATGGGCAACCCCTTGAATTTGACCGCCAAGCCGCGAGTAATTATCTTCATCAAGCTGCCAAAGGTGCTTATTTACAGGATGATACGGTGTTAATTTCTGTTTGTGTGGGTAACGGTTCTGGAGCGGGATTGGCTTGGGGATGTGATCTCAGCTACGATTATGTCCGTATTAATGCTGAATATACGACCTAAAGAAAATTTGCGATCGCCGATTTTCTCTCACTTTACCCAGTCAAAACTTGAGTTAAAAATACCCCAAAAGTTCCATCAAAAACAATGAAATTATCTTTATGTAGAACAGAGAAAGCCGTCACAAATCAGCGAAAATTGGCTTAATTAGCAATCAAATGACGATCTACGTCACAGAATGTCAACAGATTTTATTTCATAATTAGATCTATCAGCACAAGCTTAATTCTTAACATCATTGACTCCATTGAGGTGCAATTACCCATGAGCGACAAGCTAGTCCAGTCAGCAGAAAATTTGTATTCCGAATCTGAATTTGAAAATAAAATGCAAGAAAGGCGAAGTGAAAAAAGAGTTTTGGCCTTTTGTCACGTTCTAGACTTGTTCGGGGATTTTGTCGGCGTAACCTTTGATTTAACAACAACAGGCATTTGTATGAGCTTACCCAACACCTGGTCAAAACAAGAATCCTTTTCAATCATTCTTAAACGGGGTGATTTAGATTCGCTTCCTGAAATACAAATTACGGTTAATCCTCTCTGGCGTAGGCCTCGCAACGAACTATATGACGAAATTGGCGGCCAAATTATCGCAATAGAATCTGAAGTGGATTTTCAAGCGTTTCTGTCCTACTGTCAAAAAATGGGGCCAAGCGGACTTTTTTCTTAATACTAAATTTTTCTATAAAGCTAGAAAATTGCCTAGAACACTTGTTGGGTAATGACTTGGATTTTCAATCAAACCCAAATACTCAAAAATGATCGCCTTGACGAACTGTTTCTGATAATATCTTAGAGAAACTTAAAAAAACTTTACGAAATCATTTAAATGCGAGTACTGGTAGTTGGTGGGACAGGGACTCTGGGACGGCAAATTGTTCGTCGCGCCCTAGATCAAGGTCATTCGGTGCGTTGTTTAGTAAGAAATCTGAGAAAAGCAACATTTCTTAAAGAATGGGGAGCAGAACTGATTTACGGAAATATCTGTAAACCCGAAACCCTTCCACCTGCTTTGATAGAAATTGATGCGGTGATTGATGCATCTACAGCGCGTGCAACAGATTCTTTATCGATCGCAAAAGTTGATTGGACAGGCAAAGTTAATCTCATTCAAGCGGTTAAAGCGGCGGGAATTGAACGCTATATTTTCTTCTCTATTTTACGGGCCAAGGAATATCCCAATGTGCCTTTGATGCAAATAAAACACTATACAGAACTTTATTTAGCAGAATCAGGACTTAATTACACAATCCTGCAACTTTGCGGCTTTATGCAGGGTCTTATTGGACAATACGCCATTCCTATTCTGGATAATCAGCCCGTTTGGATTACAGGAGAAAGTACTCCTATTGCTTATATCGACACTCAAGATGTGGCCAAATTTGCCGTTCGGGCTTTAGAAGTTCCTGCTACTGAAAAACAAACTTTACCAGTCGTCGGAACTCGTGCTTGGACAGCCGAAGAAATTATTAAGCTTTGTGAACAGTTATCCGACCGAGAAACCAAGATATCCAGAGTTCCCTTGGGATTGTTGCGATTTATGCGCGGACTTACTCGTGTTTTCCAATGGACTTATAATATTTCAGACCGCCTTGCTTTTGCTGAAGTTCTCGCTAGTGGAAAAGCATTAGATGCACCGATGGATAAAGTGTATGAAATATTTGCACTTGATCCCAAGGAAAACACCACTTTACAATCCTATTTACAGGAGTATTTTGGACGAATTCAGAAAAAACTCAAAGAACTAGATTACGAGCAAAATAAAGCCAAAAAGTCCAAGCAAAAGAAAGATTTTTTCTTTTAATCTCCCTCTTTTTCATTCAAACCAACCGAGGATCAGCCATCGATGCCCAAAGTCGGCATTATTTACAACGATGTTAAACCGATCGCTTGTAAAGTCGCTCTAGACCTACAGGAACAATTCGTCGCGTCGGGCTGGGAAGTTTTACTAGAAACGGGATGTGGAGGACTTTTAGGCTATTCTCAACCCGATCGCCCCATTTGTCATACTCGCATCGAACATTTGACACCGCCCCATTTTGACTCAGATATGATGTTTGCGATCGCCCTGGGGGGAGATGGTACAGTTTTATCTGCTTTTCGGCAGTTAGCTCCCGTTGGCATTCCTTTATTGACGGTGAATACGGGTCATATGGGTTTTCTGACTGAAATTTATCTCAATCAATTACCGAGAGCGATCGAGCAGATCATTGCGGGAGATTATCGTGTAGAAAGCCGTTCCATGTTAACGGTGCGATTATTTCGGGAAGAAATGATTCTCTGGGAAGCACTTTCTCTAAATGAAATGGTATTACACCGAGAACCGTTGACCAGTATGTGTCATTTTGAAATTAAAATTGGCAACCATGCTTCGGTTGATATTGCGGCGGATGGCATTATTGTTTCCACTCCCACTGGTTCCACAGCTTATTCTCTGAGTGCAGGCGGCCCCGTTGTTACTCCTGATGTTCCCGTTTTACAACTCGCGCCTATTTGTCCCCATTCTCTCGCCTCTCGCGGTCTAGTTTTTTCTGATGCAGAACCCGTGAACGTTTTTCCAGCGACTCCCAATCGCATGATCATGGTGGTAGATGGTAATGGTGGCTGTTATGTGTTGCCAGAAGACCGAGTATATTTAGAAAAATCTCCCTACTCAGCCAAATTTATTCGTCTTCAATCCCCAGAATTTTTTAGGATTTTACGGGAAAAATTGGGTTGGGGACTTCCTCATATCGCAAAACCTACTTCAGTTGAGTTACCTTAATCTTGTTATTTTTGCTAATGCTTGCCGCGAAGTTAATAAAGTATGGTTTCAGCGTGGCTCTTACTTAGACCTCTTGCACAATTAAAACTGTTTTCAATTCTACCCACTAATTCGTCAATTCTATCTGTGTTCTTAACCAGAAATCCTGAATTGCGAAAGGAGTCTATTGTATTCAATCATAAAAATAAATTTTTCCCTTTACAATTTTTTATGAATATGTGTAATTTTGTGTAAGATTTGGCTAACACAAAGAAAATCATGATACTATTTTAATTGTATATCACATTAAGAACTCATCTTTAGGTCAACTTAATACGTTGCAAAGCGATCTAAAGTTTCTACGCAACAAAAATTTAACTTTAACCAATATTTACCTTCTAATTAATAGTTAACTTCTATGGCTACTAATCAATTTTCTGTGACTAAAAATACTTCTCTGGTTCCAACCTTGGAAGATTTGACTGAACGAGTCTATAAAATTTCGAGTAATGACGGCTCATTGTTGCCAGCGCAAGATTCCTTAAATTCTAATTCTTTTAATACGTTCTCCTTTTCCACAGGCAATAATCAAACCAGCACTAGAATTGTTGAAACTTATTCTCCTCTTCTCACCAAGATAACACAAGTTATTTCTAAGAGCGAAAAACCGCTAGACAACTCAAATCAAAACCTTTCTTTGTCTGGTATTCAATCTCCTCTAGCTATCAAAGCGACTGCCTCAACCGATAAATCTTTCACTTCGGCTATAACTGGACAGGTTCAGAATGTGATTAATTCTGTGGGAGCTACAGATGGTGATGCTCCAGAAGCCTCCGTTCCTAAACTATCGGGACTGGGATATTTAAGCTCTGCGTCTCTCGGCAATCCTCAAGGGCTGCGGGACTATTTACTCCCACCCGAAGGACTAAAGCCCAGTGTTGCCTCCGCGAAGGTCAATGCAACATTTATTAAGCCACAAAATGCACCAACCTTCAAGCTGGCAGGAATAGGAACTCAAAAGAGTCTTAGCATTGCGAGCATCTCAAATGCAGAAGTCTTCACTCTCAGTTCCAATCCATTCGCTCCCAAAACTATCTATCTAGATTTTGATGGCTACGACACATCAGCCACCGCATGGAATGATCCCACTACTGCTTCAGCTGATCGTATTTCGTCAATGTCTATTTTTTCCCTAGACTCAACTGTCAGTACGTCCTACTCACAGGCAGAACTCGATGCCATCAAGGAAATTTTCTTAAGGATAGCAGCTGATTATGCCCCTTTTTACGTCAATGTCACAACAGCAGCACCATCCACAGATAAGATTACGAGGTCAGATTCAAGCGATAGTAACTATGGCACGGTTGTTTCAATTGGAAACGTCGGTAGCCAATTTTCAGGGGCTGGAGGCATTGCCTATGTTGGCATTTACGACCTTGTTGATACGACCAATTATTACAAACCTGCGCTTGTATTCTCAAGTCGCCTAGGAGGAAATGCAAAGAATATCGCAGAGGCTGCTTCCCATGAAGCTGGACACAATCTCAATCTTAGCCATGACGGTCAGGGTTCTGCCGCATACTATACAGGAGGAGGTTCAAGTCCAGGCTGGGCACCAATCATGGGTGTTGGCTATTACGAGCAATTAACGCAATTCTCGCGCGGCCAATACTCAAGTGCGACAAATACTGAAAATGATTTTTTACAGATAGGGGGGGAGGGTATCGGCCGCTATATTGAAGGAACTCTAAACGCAGATCTAGCTAGTGCCGAGACGATTAATCTGGATTCGACTGGTTACGGAGGAATCTACCGTGGTGTCGAATTAGTGTCAGAAGACGGAAACACGGGAATAGACTATGACTTTTTCAAATTTACTGCCCCCGCTTCTGGAAGCGTAAATATTTCAGTCAATAATGCTCAAATTTTCAGCAAGGATGGGAGCAACTTTGTAGGCGAAGACCTGCCAGCTGGCTATGGAAACCTGCATCTTGATGCCCAAATATTTAATGCAAGTGGAAGTATTCTCGCGGATTGGAATAATAACGCATCCATTGATGTCACAGGCTTGACCTATTCAGGCTTAATATCTGGGCAAAATTACTTTGTCAAAGTCGGCCCTAATTCAACCCTCCCTGATCAGTCTTTTGGTGAAACAACTTGGGGAAGTTTGGGATCTTACGCCCTACGAATTGACACTGACCCATCTGCTCCAACGTTGGCGATCGCGGCGACTAATGCTAACCAAACGGAAGGGGATAGTGGAACAAAAGCTTTTACCTTTACTGTCACCCGTAGTGTTGTTACGACTGGTACCAATTCCGTTAACTGGGCAGTAACAGGTTCGGCAACTAATCCCGTTAATGCTACAGATTTTGTTGGTGGCGTATTGCCCACGGGAACAGTAAGTTTTGCAGCAGGTGAAACCTCCAAAGTGATTAACGTCAGTGTTCAGGGAGATGCCACCGTAGAACTGAATGAAAACTTTGCAGTGACACTTTCCAGCCCAACTAATGGAGCAATAATTAGCACGGCTACAGCATTAGGAACTATCCAAAATGATGACGGCAACACTGGTAACACTTTCAGTAACACTAACCCTATTACAATTCCAGATGGTGGAGCAAGTAATCCCTATCCCTCGACAATCAATGTTTCAGGATTAAGTGGCAATCTTACTACCCTCAAAGTGACTCTTACCAATCTGAGTCATATTTGGCCTGATGACATAGACGTACTCTTAGTTGGGCCTAATGGAGCCAAAGCTATCCTCATGTCTGATGTGGGTGGAGCTTTTGCTTTAAGCAATATAACCTTAACATTTGATGCTCTAGCAACTGATACGCTTCCTGATATCGGAATCATTACAAGTGGGACTTATCTACCGAGAGATTTTGAAATTGGTGACCTCTTTGACTCTCCTGCTCCAGGCGGCCCTTACGGTACAAGTTTCTCTGTCTTTAACAATACCAATCCCAATGGTGTTTGGAGTCTCTACGTCATGGACGATGTTATTCTCGATTCTGGATCTATTGCAGGCGGTTGGTCACTGGATATTGGAACTACAGCCCCAGTTTTACCCGTAATTACGGTAGTAGCGACAGATGCAAGTGCAGCAGAAACAGCAATAGGAATAACCCCCAATCCAGGAAGTTATACTCTAACCCGAACAGGAGCTACCACAAGCGCATTAACTGTAAACATATTAAAAAGTGGAACAGCAACTAACGGAACAGATTACACAAGTATTCCAACTACTGCAACTTTTGCCATCGGTTCTGCCACAGCAGTTGTTAATCTTAATGTGATTGATGACATCTTAGTAGAAGTACCTGAAACAGCGATTCTTACAGTGGGAACTGGAACTGGTTATACAGTTGGAACTGCTCCTAGTGCAACAGTTAGTATTACTAGTAATGATGTAGCCTTACCAGTAATTACAGTAGTAGCAACAGATGCAAGTGCAGCAGAAACAGCAACAGGAATAACGCCCAATCCAGGAAGTTATACTCTGACCCGAACAGGTGCTACCACAAGCGCGTTAACTGTAAACATATTAAAAAGTGGAACAGCAACTAACGGAACAGATTACACAAGTATTCTAACTACTGCAACTTTTGCGATCGGTTCTCTTACAGCAGTTGTTAATCTCAATGTGATTGATGACATCTTAGTGGAAGGAACTGAAACAGCGATTCTTACAGTTGGAACAGGAACGGGTTATACAGTCGGAACAACTCCTAGCGCAACTGTCAATATTACTAGTAATGATGTAGCCCCAACTATCACTTTAGATGCAGATGGCAATGGAACTGCACAGGGACCAACGGACGGGATTTTAGTTGCTCGCTATCTGTTTGATTTTACAGATACAACCCTAACCAATGGAGCAATTGGGACTGGGGCAACTCGTACCACGGCGGCTCAAATTCAAAACTATCTGCAAAATAGCCGCACGACAATGCTAGATGCAGATGGTAATGGAGTAGCACAGGGTTCAACCGATGGCACTTTAATTGCTCGCTATCTATTTGGTTTTACAGGCATAACCCTAACTAATGGAGCAATTGGAACTGGGGCAACTCGTACTACTGCGGCTCAAATTGAAGCATTTTTAGCCCCTTATCGGCCAGTCTCTGGTAGCAGTAAGGTTGCCGCCACTGGTTCGACTCAAAATATCACGGCAACACCAAGCAGTTCAACGGTTATACTAGGAGGAGCAGTGTCAATTAAGGCTAACTACTCCACGTCAGACAGTAACACGACGCTACAGTCCTCGTTTGGGTTTAAACTGCATTACAATTCTTCTAAACTTAACTTTGTCAACTTCGCAAATCCAGGAGTATTCTCAACGGGTGTAGCCCCTACAATTGGTACTCCAGGTGCAGATACTCTAAATGAAGATAATGATGCCTCTACGGATAAGGTGATTAACGTGGCTTGGTTGAATTTTGGTGGAGTGTCATGGCCAAATGTGGCTTTCCCTGTGACTCTCTACAATGCAAACTTTACTGCGGCATCAACTTTCACAACGGGTACTACGAGCGTTAAGTTTAGTAGCACAAATACCTCTCCTGGATACACATTCCTAAGCACAG
Organism: Snowella sp. SOY_38_metabat_116; assembly: GCA_031396835.1. Classification (GTDB taxonomy): domain Bacteria; phylum Cyanobacteriota; class Cyanobacteriia; order Cyanobacteriales; family Microcystaceae; genus Snowella. The sequence goes on along the minus strand of JANNLO010000046.1, from coordinate 614 downwards.
GAGCAGTAATTACAGCAGGTACAACAACGGTTTCTACCTTGGCGATTGCGGCAACTAATGCTAACCAAACAGAAGGGAATAGTGGCAGTAAAGCCTTTACCTTTACCGTAACTCGTGCGGTTAATACCACTGGAGCAAATGCTGTCAACTGGGCAGTAACAGGGTCTGGTGCTAGTCTCGCCAGTGCGACTGACTTTGCTGGTGGCGTATTACCAACAGGAACAGTAAGTTTTGCAGCCGGCGAAACATCAAAAGTGATTACGGTTAATGTTCAGGGTGATACCACTGTCGAATCTACAGAGAACTTCACCGTTACATTATCTAGTCCCACTAATGGAGCGACAATTACCACTGCTACAGCATTAGGAACTATCCAAAATGATGATACTGCTGCTGGGCCGACCCAAAATATCACTGCAACACCAAGCAGTTCAACGGTTATACCAGGAGGAGCCGTTTCAATTAAGGCTAACTACTCAACATCAGACAATAATATTGCCCTAGCGTCATCCTTCGGGTTTAAACTGCATTACAATTCTTCTAAACTTAACTTTGTCAACTTCGCAAATCCAGGAGTATTCTCAACGGGTGTAGCCCCTACAATTGGTACTCCA
>JANNLO010000003.1:0-3689 GCA_031396835.1 Snowella sp. SOY_38_metabat_116 | reverse complement strand
CGGGGAATTTCTCAGGAAAAACTGCCTTTATATCTGGGTTTCTTTGAGTTTGTCCATAATTCAAAAAAGCGTGGCAAAGCCTTGTTGAGTTCTTTGTTACAAAATCTACTTGCTTAACTCCCCGAAACACCTATTGAGCCTCGAGTTTAACAAATGCTCAAAACTGTTAAAGATGCTTGTGAAGTTTTTCCCACCACGTTGGATTATCAAGTTGCGGGTGGTGTCGAGAGTCTTGCCCAAGTCCTTGAAAGTGAGGATGGGGGAAAAGCTTTTTTTGAGAAAAGCTATCTTACTTGCGGGATGGAAGATTTGTTGTGCGAGGGTTTATTAAGGCTATCAGGACGGACAGATCAGGCTGTATTTGAATTAGCCCAGGCGATGGGGGGTGGTAAAACCCACTTAATGACGGCTCTCGGATTTTTAGCTAAAAATCCCCTTTTACGGGCTTCCCTACTACCTCAAGATGTCTTTAATCGTTTGGATGGCAGTACGGCGCGAGTGGCCATCTTTGATGGGCGAGAGAGTCCTGATCAATATCTCTGGGGAGCGATCGCCGAGCAACTAGGAGCAGGAGAGTTAGCGAAACCCTTTTGGCAAAATGGCCCCAAAGCTCCAGGCAAGGAACATTGGAAGATGATTATTGGCGATGAACCGACCCTAATTCTGTTTGACGAATTACCGCCCTATTTTCTAGAAGCTAAAACGATTACCCTGGGGCAAGGTTCCCTGGTAGATGTGCTGACACGGGCTTTGGGAAACTTATTTGCAGCAGCGTTGGAATTACCTCGTTGTTGTGTGGTTCTGGCTAATCTGGCTGACAGTTACCAGGATCAGGTTAAGGAAGTCCGTAAAATTGTTGCAGATGTGCAACGGGAAGCCTCTCGACAAGCAAGGGTCATCACCCCTGTTTCTCTAGAAGGTAGTGAAATCTATGCGATCTTGCGAAAAAGACTATTTGCAGAATTACCGTCAGAAGAAGAAATTGATGAGGTGGCGATCGCCTATGCCGAACAAATTAAATTAGCGGAAGATAGCGGTTATCTAACGGCACGGAGTTTGGAGCAGGTCGCGGACGAAATACGGGAAACCTACCCCTTTCATCCCTCCTTTAAGCACTTGGTAGCCCTGTTTAAAGACAATCCTAATTTTCGAGAAACCAGAGGCTTACTACAATTTGCCGCCCGTGTTGTTCGTTCCGTTTGGCAGCGTAGCCACAATGACGTGTATTTAATTGGGACACAACACCTCAATCTCAATGACAATCAAGTAATGGAGGAAGTATCCGATATTAATCGCTCTCTCCGTCCTGCCATTACCAAAGATGTTGCCGATACAGGTAATTCCCATGCTGAAGAGGTAGATGCTAATACGAACAGTGATGCGGGTAGTCAGGTAGCCGCCATGATTCTCTCCGCGTCTCTATCTCTTGCTGTAAAAGGACACATGGGATTACGGCGTGAAGAAGTCATTGAATATTTGGTAGCTCCCAACCGTAAAGCCGATGAATTTTCCCAAGCCTTTGATCTGCTGCGAAAACGAGCATGGTATCTCCACGCCAACGGCGAACTCTTCTACTTCTCAGACATTGAAAACCTGACCAAACGCATTCAACGAGAAGCTGAAGGAATTCCCAAAGGTAAAATTGACAATGCCCTGCGTAATCGTCTGACAGGGATGTTAACGGCTCAATCTCGTCGGGCCTATCAATCCATTTTGGTGATGCCAGAAATTAGTGACATCAATCTAAATAGTCAACGAGTATTAGTCGTCGTCCCACCCGATAACAGTGTTCCGCCAGAGGATATTCAACGCTTCTATCGGTCAGTTACAGAAAAAAATCACCTCTTGGTGCTATCAGGCAATGACACCCACATGGCTAGTCGTGTAGAAGAATCTCTACGGGAATTGTATGCCATCACTCATATCCTAAAAAGCCTGACTCCAGGGGATAATCTACATAGCCAAGCTAAAGACGCGGAAGAAGAAGCAGAACGAGCCTTTCTACAATCTTTACAAGGAACCTACAACCGTTTATTTTACCCCAGTGAAGAGGGATTGCGGGCAGTGACGATCGCCAACGGGCTGAAATTTAGTGATCGTTCAGAAAACAGCGTAGAAGCTCAAATCGAGAAGTTGTTAGCAGATATGAACTGTGACAATAAACTGGCATTAGATGTCGAGACTGACCCCACTCCCTATTTTGCAATGGCGGAGGAAGACCTCTGGCCCCAGGGAACCCGCCGAACCCCTTGGCGAGATGTGTTAATGCGGGCAAAAAGTAATCCTGCTTGGCCCTGGTTGCCAGGACTCAAAGGGTTGGAGAACCTGAAAATTAAAGCTCTCAACCAAGGTCGTTGGCGAGAAGGAGCCGATGGTTATCTGGAAAAAGGCCCGTTTCCCAAGGAAAAAACCTCGGTTAATGTGGTAGATCAAGGGCGCGACTCCCAAACAGGTGACATTATTCTGTCCCTCACTCCCCAGAATGCAGGACAAAATCCCAGGGTACATTATGCTCCTACTGCTGCGGTGTCTGAAAGTGACCCCCTAGTAACAGATTTAGATGGGTTTCGTACCAATGCACCTACCCTTTACTTTTTAGCCATAGACAACACGGGAGAACACGCCAAGGGAGAACCGACGCGATGGGTTGCAAAACTTAAGATTCGCCATAAAGTTACGGATCGTCCCGATGGTCGTCTAGTGGAATTAGAGGTTTTTCCCCTAGCGGAAATGCGCTATGTCGTGGATGGAACTAATCCCCATGAAGGGCGAGTTTATACAGAACCGTTTGCCATTACCGATGACAAAGTAATTGTGCAAATTTACGCCCAAGCAGGAGAAGCAACTAAAAAAGAAGCTTTTACGATCGCCGAAAAGGGTAATAAGCGGGCTGACATTGATGAAACGCGACCAGCAAAATTAGTACGAGAAAAAGCCCGATTAGACTCTACCCATAAAGTCTTTGACCTGATCAAGGATTTTAAGGAACGACAAGGCATTATTTTTCATGGTGTAACCTTAAATGTCGGAACAGGCGAACAGGCAGTTCAAGTTAGATTTAATGACCGTCCAGTTACCCCAGGCATTTTGGAAAAAGTCATTACCGCCTTACGGGAAAATTTAGGGGAACCCGATGCCCTAGTGCAAGTGACCATCCGAGATGGAGCAGATTTTGACAACGGCTTTGACTTAAAACGATTTGCCGAATTAGCAGGGATTGACCTCACCCCCGATAAAGTGGAGCAATAACAACCGAACGGTAACTGCCCATTCACAAAATTCTATGCCTAGACAAAGCCAGTCTTCTTCCTCGGTAAATAACCCCATCCATCCCACTATTGGTTTTGGGGTACCGACTACCCTTGCGCCCCATCATTTTGTGGTAAAAATTCCCCGTAGTAATCATCAACCTGTACAAATCATTGAAGACCTGGGGATGCACTCAGAAGCCCAGGAAGGGGAACTTTTAGAGCGAGCTATCTTAGATCGCCCAATTTGGACAGAAATTGCGGGGCCAGTCAAGCGGGTTTTTAACCAGCGACTCAAGGTTCATCGAAAAACTGGGTAGAAACCCCGTCCTTTAGGACGGCTTTACAAGTAGATTGTAGCGCATTCACTAAGTATGTGCTAGGATGTGAGGCATGGAAAAAGCTTTTCGTTACCGATTTTACCCAACCCCAGAACAAGAG
>JANNLO010000254.1:0-34211 GCA_031396835.1 Snowella sp. SOY_38_metabat_116 | reverse complement strand
GTGTTGAGCAAATGTACGGCAAAGAATATCTGAGTCCCAAGGAACGACAATTTACCACCAAAAGTAAAGGAGCCCAGGAAGCCCACGAAGCAATTCGCCCTGCGGGAAGTGAATTTCGGATTCCCAATCAAACAGGTTTGTCGGGTCAAGAATTAGCCCTTTATGACCTCATTTGGAAGCGCACGGTTGCTTGTCAGATGGCCGATGCTAGGGTGACTCAACTGGCGGTGATTGTCAAAGTTGAAGATGCAGAATTTCGAGCTTCGGGTAAACGCATCGATTTTGCAGGTTTTTTTCGCGCCTATGTGGAAGGTTCCGATGATCCTGAAGCGGCGATCGACAACCAGGAAATTATTCTCCCTCCCCTGAAAATTGGCGACAAACCGACTTGTAAACAACTGGATGTGCTAGGCCACGAAACCCAACCGCCCGCCCGTTATACCGAAGCTTCTCTGGTTAAAACCCTAGAAAGTGAAGGAGTTGGCCGTCCCAGTACCTACGCCAGCATTATCGGCACGATTATGGATCGGGGTTATGCTCAAATGCGAGCCAAGGCCTTAGTTCCCACTTTTACGGCGTTTGCAGTTGTCAGTCTTTTGGAAGAACATTTCCCCGATTTAGTTGACACAGGCTTTACCTCGCGGATGGAACAAACTTTAGATGAAATTGCTACAGGTGAAACCCAATGGTTGCCCTATTTACAAGGTTTTTTCTTAGGAGAAGCGGGCTTAGAAAATCAAGTCAAAGTTCGAGAAAGCCAAATTGATCCCAGTTCAGCCAAGGCAATTATTCTCGAAAATTTAGCCGCTAAGGTGAAAATCGGTAAATTCGGCCCCTATATTGAAATTCCCCAGGGTGAAGAAGTCATTACCGCTTCCATTCCTGCCGATCTTACGCCGTCCGACCTCAGTCCTGAACAAGTTTTAATGCTGTTAAAACAGAAAATAGAAGGCCCAGAAAAAGTAGGAATTCATCCCACAGCAGGAGAACCGATTTATGTTCTGATTGGAACCTATGGCCCCTATGTTCAACTAGGAGAAGTCAGTGATGAAAACAAAAAGCCTAAACGTTCTTCCTTACCCAAGGGAATGAAACCAGAAGATTTAACTTTAGACATTGCGGTAGGTTTGTTATCTTTGCCGCGAAACTTAGGAGTTCATCCAGAAACAGGTGCAAAAATTCAAACCAATCTGGGACGTTTTGGCCCTTATGTAGTGCATGACCAGGGTAAAGAAGGAAAAGATTATCGTTCTCTTAAAGCTGAGGATAATGTGTTAACAATTGAGCTTGATCGAGCCTTAGCACTTTTGGCAGAACCAAAACGGGGAAGAGGCGCAGGCAGGGGAACAAAAGCTCCATTAAAAGAATTGGGCGCGCATCCAACGGATCAAGAACCTGTCAATATTTTTGATGGCCCCTATGGCCCCTATGTCAAGCACGGTAAGGTTAATGCGAGTCTTCCTGAAGGGGAAACAGCCGAAAGTTTAACCTTAGAAAAGGCGATCGCATTGTTAGCAGATAAAGAGGGAACTCAGAAAACGACTCGTAAAAGAACCTCAACGGGAACCAAAACGGCAGCGAAGAAAACAACGGCAACGAAAACTACTACTGCTAAAAAAACAGCGACAAAATCAACAACGGTTAAAAAGACAACAACAACTCGAAAGGCATCAACAAAAACGCCTGAAAGTTGATGACAAGTTATCACTTTATAGGTAAGGTGTTGTTTTAAAAACAATTATTGATCACAATGAAAAACTATGATTGGATTGTCATTGGAGGAGGGATTACGGGAGCAGCATTAGCTTATGAGTTGGATAAAAAAGGCTTACAAGTTCTCTTATTAGAAAAAGAGAAAAATCCCCAAAGTGCCACTTATTACAGTTATGGCGGTGTTGCCTATTGGTCGGGAAGTACAAGTTTAACTCGGCAACTCTGTCAGGAATCTAAACAAATTTTAGGTAATCTTGCTCAAGAATTAGAAGGTGAAACGGAATATCGAGAACTGAATTTAGTCTTAACGATTCCTCGTGATCATGATCCCGAAACTGTCCGCAAAAATTATGCAAATTGTCTAAATCCGCCCGATTATTTAACTGTTGCAGAAGCTATTGAACTAGAACCTCTGCTCAATCCTGATGCGATCGCGGGAGTCTTGATGGTTGCTCATGGTCATATTCATGCACAGAAGACTACTTTGGCTTATTTACGGGCATTTCTGAGATTAGGTGGAACCATAAAAATTGAACCTGTTATTAGTTTATTGAAAGAAAATGGGCAAGTTTTCGGGATTATCACGCCAAACAATACCTACAAAGCCGCTAATACGGTAATTTGTGCAGGAGCCTTTAGCCGTTCTTTCCTAGAAGTCAATAATATTCAGATTCCTGTTTATTTTAGTCATACTCAAGTTATTAAAACGCCGCCCTTAAATATTCGTCTGCGATCGCTAGTGATGCCCGCTACTTTGCAAAGATTACAAATTGAACTTGCTTCCCGACAACCTGAAAACGAATCTGACTGGAATCCCCCAAAACCTAAATTGATAGCAGAAATTACCGAAGCAGGCGCGATTCAATTTTTAGACGGTAGTTTTTATATCGGACAAATTAGCCAGATTATTACCGATCCTCTGAGTATTCCCGACTTAGTTAGAAGTGAAGCCGAAATTCGTTCCCAGATCGCCAAAATTTTACCTAAATTAGCTAATGTTCCTGGAACTTGTCATCATTGTTTAGTCGCTTTTAGTGATCCCAACCGACCTTTAATCGGGAAAATCAAGCATATGGGCGGAATACATATTTTTTCAGGGTTTACCAGTCCTCTAGCCTACGCACCGCCCCTCGCTCGACATTTTGCTACTTGGGCAATTCAGGGGAATGATCCAGTGATTGATCAGTTTTTTCCTATTGGTTAAAAATATTTAATTTCAATTAATTTTTACGCGAAAAAGTAAGAATTGATTAATCTGGCGATCGCTAAAATTATCATCACTAACTAATAGCAAAGTTTGACTGCCATCAGGTAATTTTGGTCCAAAAGCTAGCCCTTCCAAATTATCTAAATCAATGCCTAAATCATCTAAGTTGAGTAACAATTGTTTCCGTAGAGATTCGACACTTTCTGAACTATTTTTAAAGCTAGAAATAAGAGACGTATCAGTGGCATTTGCATTAACTACTTGAAAGAGTTTGGCCCCAAATCCTGCCAGTCCAAAATTACGTTCTAAACTAATAAAATAACCTTCTTTTTCTAAAGTTATAATATCATTTAATCCATTACTAACAGTTCCACTAGGAGGTGGATTAATTAGATATAAATTCTCACTAATAATAACAGGATCACCAATCGAATTAATTACATAATGTAAAAAACGTAAAGGTAATTCTTTAAGAGTTTTATCCTCAGAAATATCTTGAGATAAAGGGTTTTCAATAGCCGTAAAAAGACGAAACGGATCATCTTTTAAAGTGCTAGTATAACCCACAGCTAAACTTTCAAAACCCATGTTATTTTGTATCCCACGAGGCTCAATATTAGTTTTATCTTTAATCGATGGTAAATACTTTTCTGGTAGTCTTAAATAGCTTTTAATTTTTCCTGTTTGTAAGTCAAATTCACCAATAAAAGGAAGAGCATTAATGCGGTTATCACTCTCACTAGCAATAAAAACAGTACCTCTAGGAGTTAAAGCAATTCCTTCAGGATCAGTCGTCATCGGTGGATAAATTTCACCTGTTTCATTTCTGAGAAAAGTTACTTTTTCAATCTTAATCTGATCAATTTTAGTTAAATTATTTGCACTAGGTTTTAAATCAACTTTTAAAGTATAAAAATGAGGCTTATTACGATCATCAGAAATAACATAAAATCGATCATTTTGTCGATCATAAGTTAATCCAGATAATCCTCCAACTTTAGTTTCTTGAAAAGTTTGTTTAGGTAATTCATATTCTCCTAAATATTCTAAGGATATATTTAAAAATAAACGCTCTTCTGCACTTACTTGAGGTAAACTTCCGCAAGCTGTGAGAGTAATGATAAAAAATAAACTCAAAAGTCTGTAAATTAATCTTTTCATTGCTGGTTTTTTATGAATAGAAGTCAAGTTATGTTAGGATTTGATACAGCTAAATTAATTTAGAGTAACTTTTTATCTATTGTGCCATTAATTTGTCGAAAAAATTAGTTCACAATCAAGCACTTTTTAATTTTATGATTTATTCTTTTTCTAAAAGTTTTTCTAAAGTTTTTCTCTTTTTATTGTGTGCAATGTTTGAGTTGCAGATAAGTGATGATAAACGGGCGATCGCGCAGGAAAATAGTTGGCAATCTGGGATGAATTTTTCTGAACTTATTGCCGCTATGCCGATTTTACCCCCTGCAAAAAATCCCGAACTTACCAAACCTGATCCTCTAGATTTAATGCAATATCCTCCAGATCCCTTGATTCCGTTTCAGATTCCTTTTACACCTTTACAGCGAAGAAAATTGACAGAATCCTTGGATAAACTCAATTTAGAAGCCCAAGTTCAAGCCGAGGCAGGGAATTATGAAGCCGCTTTTGAAATTTGGTATCGGGAATTACGGGGTAGAAGAAGTTTGGGAACATTGGGCGAAATTGATGCACTGGGAAGAGTTGGAAAACTTGCTTGGGAAAAAAATCGTAAAGAAGATCTTGCGGTTATTCATCGACGATTGGCATTAATTAAGCAAGAACAAGAAAAAAATGGCCCGTTAACTTCAGAGATTTTAACTGCTTTTGCGCGAGCTTATCAACAGACTAGAAGCTTGGATGATTCTATTAAAATTTATCAACAAATTCGCAATACAGCCCGTCAACAAAACAATCTAAAAGCAGAAAAACAAGCATTAAGAATTTTGGGAGAACTTTATCTCGCTAAATTTGATTATTCTAATGGAGCCGAAGTTTACGAAATTTTATTAACTCAAGCTCAAGGCGAACAAAATGCCTATGATGAAGGAATTTATTTGCAAAAATTAGCTGAAATTTATAGTAAATCTTTGCTTCCTGAAAATGCAGTTAAAATTAAAGAAAAGTTAGTTAATCGTTATTTTCAAGATAAAAAAATTGAATTAGTTTCTGATCTTAAAATTGCTATTGGAGATGATTATGACACGCTGAAACAACCTGAAAAAGCTAGTCAAAATTATCAAGAAGCCTTTTCTTTAAGTTGGTCATTGCAACAATATGGAGCCTCAAGTTTAGCTCTTAAAAAGTTAGCTAATCTTTATAAAATAAATAATCAGCCGAGTTATTCCCTACAAATTTATCAAAAACTTTTAAAAGTTGAGCAGCAATCTTATAATTATTATGGTTTAATGAAAACCTATGAAGCCATTGGTCAAATTTATCAAGAAGCAAAACAATATCAACCTGCTTTAACAGCTTATCAACAAGCTTTAACCCTAGCGAGATCTTTAAGGTATCAAGATGGAGAAGATTATTTTTTAAATCAAATTCAAACGATTAATAAAGAAAGTAGTGGTACAAATCCTGCTATTATTCTTACTCCAAAATTATAGTTTTTTTCAATATATTTCGATACAAACTTGGAATTAATCTGGTCTTTTTTGTACGAAGAATAGAATTTTTTAAATATTGATAATAAATGTTATTTGAAGTTTAAAAATTAATGTTTTTCTGAGTTCTTTTAAGGCGATCACGTGACTATTATTATTGTAAATTAAAACTAAGTTTTACGATTGAGATATGAAAATTTAAGTTAAATAAAACTTTGTAATTGGTAAAGAAGAAAAGCGTTAAACTAAAGTTAATCTTCATTTAAAAAAGAGGGGTTATGGCAAAACAAAATCAGAATAGATCATTTGGTTTCATATTAGCAATCATTGCAGCCATTCTCACCGCAGGAACAGGTGCAGCTTGGTGGGCATTCCATAGTTTAAATTCATCTCCTTCCTCTTCTCCAACGCGATCGCCGAACTTTGAAACTGTTATTCCTTCACCTATTCCTGAAAAACCAAATGTTGTTCAAAAACCACTAATTCAGAAGCCAGAAAATAATATCGTACAATCTCAAGCAAATATTTATTGGGTAACAGCAAATAAGGAAAAATTAGAGTTTTTAAGTAATACTGTTTCTGTTCAAAAATCTACCAATAAAAATCAAGTTTTACAAACTGCTCTAGAACAACTTTTAAGCCAAACTCCGACACAACCCGCAATGAGTTTGATTCCAACTGGCACTCAATTATTAAGTTTAAAAGTCAATTCTCAAGGAGTTTATCTAAATTTATCAGCTAATTTTACTGAAGGCGGTGGCAGTGATAGTATGGCTGGACGACTGGGGCAAATAATATACACAGCATCTAGTCTTAATCCTAATACGCCTATTTGGATTAGTGTGGAAGGTCAACCTTTAGAAACATTGGGCGGTGAAGGTTTAATTATTGAGCAACCAATTACTCGTCAATGGTTTAAAGAAAATTTTGAAAGTTAGTTTGGAAAAATCAAAATCATGCCTTTGACAATAATACATGGTTAAAACTGATCAATTGACGAATTATTATTATTAATATGAACTGATACATTTATGCGACAAAAAACGATATTTATATAAACTCTTCCTTTTGAGTCAAGACGGTTTGCTAATCTAAAAGATAAAATTTTAGTAGAAGTGATTACAAATTCATTTCGAGAGAGGTACTACGCGATGAAACCCATGATTTGGCGGCCCGAAGCAAAAGACAAGCAAGTAAATAAATATCTTGAAACCTTTAATCACGAACCCTGGATACCATTTTTGGGTGTAATAACCTTGTTTGTGATGGTGTTTATCACTTTGGTTTTTCTGGGTATGTTTTAACCAATCAACCAATAAATAAATGTTTTAAAAAAGGAGCTAATTAGATTTTTTTGTTGGCTCTTTTTTTCAGTTTTATTCTGAGCGTTGTAAACAAATTTGAGTTTTTATTGTGCCTGCACGTTCCGAAAAAATGATTACCTCAATTTCACTTTTTTCTAACCCTTTAATTACCCATTCCAAATGACAACGGTAATCTAGACCGCCTGAATTTGAGATAAAAGAAGAAAAAGCTTTATTTGCTCGTCCTTCTAAATGATCGATTTCTTGTTCCCGTTGACCACTAATTAAAGTCACTTCTTTTGGCAAAGATAATATTACTTCAATCGGACGAACTGCCTTGCGTTCCAAACTTTTTTGGCTAGTGTAAGTCGGTAAAAATCCTTGATTCTCTATTTGAACAACCAGATGATAAATATCCGCGCCTTGATAAGTAATCTTGGTTTGGGCGATCGCAAGTCGAGGAGACATCAGGGCATGGGCGATCGCAAAATTTGCTTGTTTTTCACAGATTTCAGGTAAATATTGAGCAGGAGCATTTTGCCACATTGCTTTTTCATCCCAGCCGCCAATTTCTACCTTTCCCAATTGGGGATGCTCAAAAGGCTGCCAACGAATAAAACCTGTTCCGCCTAATTCCTCATCATTCCACTTCATCAAAAGCAAATCATCGGCGGGTGGATGCCAGCTAAACCAACGAATATAATCTTCTTTTTTGATTCCTGCTTGCGTCGGTGCGTCCCAAAGTTCAATGGTAAAACCAAACCAGCCATAATGATCATAACCAAAATCATCCATCACGCCCGTTGTAATTTCTTTGGGATGATAGCGAAAATCATGGTAAGGCGAAATACATTTATAACCTGTGATTGCTTCGCCTTTGTCGCCCAAAAGTTTGTAAATTTCCAGATCTTCGACAGGAAAATGTTCATCGGCGTGGGTGCTATAGGGACGAAGAATAACTGCCGAATAAGTATGATAACTAATAAAACCATTGATATTGCGGTTTTGTTGCCAAAATTCTGCTTCAGCACGGGTTTCAGGCTCAGAAAAAGGAAAATCTCCCGCTCCAGTTTGTTGTCCTTCAGGAGTCCAGAGATGGGGATAGTTGCGATTAAAATCCATTCCTTCCAACGATGGAGCAATCTTAAATTCGTAGCCGTCGTAATTAACAATCTGGCCTTCGGGTAAAAGTGTGTAATAAATTCCGTCAAATTCATCCAATTCACGGCGAATCATCAAACGATCATCCTGATCCGAAATTTTCCACGCGCCACAATGATCTTGAATCCGCATTTGTAAAATCAGACCATCATGATTAATATCTTCTCGATGTAGCCCGTCTCGTTCTTCAGGATAAGGATAGGGACGAATGCTAGAACGCAAACGATAGGGAGTCGTTAAATATTTTTCAGCACCATCGATCGCTAAACGAGGCAGAATATAAACGGTGTGTTGGTTCAGTAAACGAGTAATTTGGCTGTCTTGTCCATACTGAGTTAAAAGTTTATAAAGAAGATATAAAGCAACCGCCGAACCCGTCACTTCTCCCGCATGAGTGTTAGCATCTACCCAATAAGCAGGTTTTTCCAGATAATTTCCCGTTTCTTGCTGAGTTAAAATGGCAATCCAAATATCTTTTTTTGCATAACTTTGGCCAATTACTTTTAGTTGTATTAAACTTGGATACGCGATCGCCATTTCGTGGAGAAAATCAAAAATTTCTGAATAAATATAATAATGACTAAAATCAAAGGCTTTGACAACCATAGAAAAATTTTTCCAAAATTAAAAAATAAAATTACTGACCATGCTGGTAACATGAAATATGTTCAAAATAGAATAGATATGCACAGTTGAAAAAGAGTCATGAATCTGTAACTTTTGGCTTAAATAATTGTTAATCTAAAATAAATCTAACATAGCATCTAATATTAATTGAATCATGAATTTATCATTAATCTCTGTACGCTCAATTTCTATTCTTATCAGTATTTTTATGTGTAGCACGATTTCTCCTGTCCAAGCCCAAGAAAAATTATTACGCACGCTAACTGTGACGGGAGAGGGTGTAGAAAATATTGCTACCAGTCTCGCTGAGGTAAGTTTGGGCGTTGAGGTTAATGGACGCTCAGCCAATGAAGTTCAAAAAGAAGTTGCAAACCAGACTGCTGCTGTTGTTAATTTACTGCGATCGCGCCAAGTCCAAAAATTACAAACAACTGGTGTTCAACTCCAACCCAACTATGACTACACCAACAATCAACGACGCTTAACAGGTTATATTGCTTCTAATACCGTCAGTTTTCGATTCAGTACAGAAAAAGTAGGCGAATTAATAGATGAGGCAGTTAAAATAGGAATAACTCGTATTAATGGCGTAAGTTTTTTGGCAAGTGATCAAGCGATCGCCGAAGCACAAAAACAAGCCTTAAAAAAAGCCACTATTGAAGCGCAAGTTCAAGCAGAATCAGTCTTACAATCTTTGAATTTAACTTCCAAGGACATTGTGAGTATTCAGATCAATGGAGCGAATCCTCCCATTATGCCTAAAATGCAAGCTGATTTTGCCATGAGAGCTTCTGCTGCACCTTCTACACCCGTAATTGGCGGAGAACAATCTGTTAGAGCTTCTGTGACCTTACAAATAACTTATTAGCTCCTAACTCGAAGTTTACACAGATCTAGATTTGGGAATCAGTTTAGATCCTAACTCGAAGTTTGCACAGATCTAGATTTGGAAATCAGTAACAGGATACTAGGCGATCGCGAAGCGGCACTGCGTGATCGCGAAAAGTTCACAATCTTTCAAGAATTGCTGGAGAGAATAGGGTTACAATAAGTGGTGCGACTTAAACTTAGCCGTCATTGCGTATTCATAACGTTCGATCTGCAACTCCAATGGTAACAACGCCCACGACAACTCCTGATAAAGTTTCCAAGGTAGAAAACATCAAAGAACGGAGTAACTATCTCCGAGAACCCGTCGCCACAGAACTATTGGAAGAGACCACTCACTTCACAGACGATGCGGTGCAAATTCTCAAATTTCATGGTTCCTATCAACAAGATAATCGCGACAACCGTGTCAAAGGGCAAGAAAAAGATTATCAATTCATGCTACGGACTCGCAATCCAGGTGGTTTTATTCCGCCTCAGCTTTATCTTGCTTTAGATGATTTAGCCAATGAATACGGCAATCAGACCCTACGCGCTACAACTCGTCAAGGTTTTCAATTGCATGGCATTCTTAAGACAAATCTGAAAACCGCGATCGCAAGCATTGTTAGCAATATGGGGTCAACCTTGGGAGCTTGTGGAGATATTAACCGTAATGTGATGGCTCCTCCCGCCCCTTTTCGCGATCGCCCTGAATATATTTACGCCTGGGATTATGCCCATCGAGTAGCGGATTTATTAACCCCACAAACAGGAGCCTATTACGAAATTTGGTTAGACGGAGAAAAAGCTCTGAGCGCAGAAGAAGCCCCAGAGGTAAAAGCCGCCAGACAACGCAATTTAAACGGTAGTAATCTGTCCGATGCGATAGAGCCGATTTATGGGGAACAGTATATGCCCCGTAAATTTAAAATTAGCGTCACTGTTCCAGGCGATAATTCGATTGATATTTATACCCACGACATTAGTTTAGTCGTAATTACCAATACCCAAGGCGAATTAGAAGGATTTAACATCTTAGCAGGCGGCGGTTTAGGTCGGACTCATAATAAAGAAGAAACTTTTCCCCGTGCGGCAGATCCGATTGGTTATGTTGATAAAGCCGATGTTTATGATTTAGTGAAAGCCATTGTGGCCACTCAACGAGATTACGGAGATCGCGCTAACCGTCGTCATGCACGAATGAAATATCTAGTAGAAGATTGGGGCGTGCCAAAATTTCGGGCGAAAGTTGAGGAATATTTAGGAAAAGCTCTGCAACCGTTTAAACCCTTGCCTGACTGGAAATATGAAGATTATTTGGGTTGGCATGACCAAGGAGACGGCAAACTTTTCTTTGGATTATCGGTCGAAAATGGTCGCGTTAAAGATGATGGTGATTTTCAACTAAAAACGGCTTTACGCAAAATCATTGAACAATTTCAATTGCCCATTCGTTTAACTGCCAATCATAATATCCTGATCTACGAAATCGAAACGGCTCAAAAAGCTAAAATCGAAGCAATTTTCAAAGAACATAACGTTATTACCAATCCCGACAAAATTGACGATTTGGTGCGTTATTCTATGGCTTGTCCTGCTTTGCCGACTTGTGGTTTAGCTGTCACCGAATCAGAGCGAGTTTTGCCCAGCATTAATCAACGGATTCGAGCCATTTTGAAAAAAGTGGGTTTGCCCAAACAATCCTTGGTTGTTCGCATGACTGGTTGTCCGAATGGTTGCGCTCGTCCCTATATGGCAGAGTTGGGTTTTGTTGGTATTGCGCCTGAAACCTATCAAATTTGGCTGGGTGGCACTCCTAATCAAACGCGTTTAGCTCAGACTTATTTAGAAAAATTGCCCATTGCTGATTTAGAAAGTTTTCTAGAACCTCTTTTTGTTTATTTCAAACAAGAACGCCAAGAAAATGAAAGTTTTGGGGAATTTTGTCATCGTTTGGGTTTTGAAGCTTTACGCCAATTTTCAGCGAGTTATCAGGTTAAAAATCTTGCCTCTACGGGCGATCGCACACCAGCACTACGCGATCGAAAAAATCAAAATCGAGTTAGTGTTGCCGATGAATTATTCATCCAATTGAAAGAACTGTCTGTTACCGAAAAGCGTCCTATGAATCAGATTATTAATGAAGCATTAATTGCTTATTTTGCTAAAGAGGCTTAAAAGGTCTGAATTGCTGAAAACTGCGCCGATCTAGACAAAGTAAATCGTCTTTTAGCCAAACTATCTCTTTTTGTCTTAGTTTAACCATGAGACGGGTGATGGTAACTCTAGTCGAACTGATCGCCTGACCGATTTGGGCATGGGTAAGAGCATAAGGCAAGCAATAACCCTTTTCGATGGGTTCTCCATATTCAGTCATCAATAGAGCTAAAAAACTTAAAAGACGTTCAATGGTGTTTTTTTGCCCCAAAAGACTCAACCAACTCAACTGAAATTGATGCTGACGACGAAAAATTTCTATGATCATTAAATGCAATGTGGGCCATTGAGTTATTTCATTCCAATAAAACCAAACAACCGCAGTTTGATCCACATGGGCATGGGTTTCCATCACAAAAAGCTGTTGAGATAAAATTTCAAAAGGTCGTTCTACTCCAATCAATCCTAATAAAGTTGAAGTTTGGGAATTGACTTCAGACTCACTCGGATTAGCGCGGCGACTGGTCAAACGCACAACGCCTTCATGCGCAAAATATAATAATCCTGGTCGTGTGGGAATAGGCTCCTCTTTATTAAAGCGGCGATCGCGGTAATGATTTTGACCCCACTGTACTAATTCTGCCAAAGTTGATGGAGATGGAGATTCGGACATAGGCGTAGTTTTTTGATCTAAAATGTAAAAAATGACAATAAATAGCTATTTAAAACTAAATTTAGCAACAATAGAAAATTCGTCTTCTATTTTGTCATTAAAAAAGTTTATTCAATCCCAAATATTAACATTTTTAGCTCAAATCTCTGATATATTTACTGAATCTTTATTTTTAACCGATATTCCCTTAGTTTCAACAATTACCGACACCCATTTAATTTATCGTTCGGCGATCGCCTTAAAACTTGCTCAAAAATCGTTTTTGAACCCTGAAATCTTGGCTGATAAATTATTTAACACGCTAATTAATACCTGTTGTAAATCCGAAAACACCATTAACTTAACCGTTCAAATTCAACTCATAGATCAGGTTTGGTTGGTTTTTTATCTAGATTTTTATAGTATTCAACATTGGTTAAATGTTTTATCCAAACAAGTTGATTACTTACCGCCGCGATCGCTAACTATCGGCATTACCGAACCTTTGATCGCTGGTTATTGTCAATATGCCCATGCTCGCGCTTCTGCGTTATTGCGATTAGCCGAACAGGAAAAAGTCTTTTCGTTACCGATTTTAGCGTTAACAGAACCATCGACCCAATTAAATTTATCTCCTCCCGAACGATCGCTATTAGAACAAATTCTCAAAGTCAGCGATCAACTAGAAGAAACGAAAAAAGAAAACTGGCTGAAAATTGCTAGAAACTTAAGCGAATCTTTTTTAGGCTTTGAACGGCATTCTCGGCTTTTTAGTAATAAAAATTGTCCAAAAAAACAATTTAGATGGCTTTTATTAATCAATACTCGCTTTCTTTTGCAAATAATTCTACTAACTAAACTCAAAATTTCTGCACCCGATGAATTGTAAAAAAAATTTTAAGAAAAAACTCACAAATGAGTAAAGATACTGTATATTAAGTTTAAGTGTGAGGAGCGAACCAGAACAAGAGAGCCGAGACGAAACACGGAAAGTCGTCGGTTCTCTTTCTGATTTTAGGGGTAATTTCTTCAATCTCAATATTTTGGTCAGACTAAGGATAGGATAAGTTGTTGAGAATGCTTATCATTGAGACGAATCCAGATAGACCAGATGCTCCAATTTCCCCTATTTAAAACTGCTTTAACGCTCTTTTTTAGTCAATTATTAATATCTTTACCGCTTTTGCTCTTGGGCATTTTTGTTTCCAGTGCGCTCTTGGTTTTTGTGGATGACCACAAGTTGATCGCTCGATTTCCCCAGAATCGTATTCTTGGCAGTATTGTCGGCAGTAGTTTAGGACTCATTTTGCCTGTGGGTCAGTATGGCACGATCCCAGTAGTTCGTCGTTTATTGTTACAGGGCGCGCCTCTGCCTTTAGCAATTAGTTTTCTGGTGGCTGGCCCGACTGTTAATCCGTTGGTAATCTGGTTTAGTTTATCCACTTTGGCAATTCAACCCCGTTTAATCTTTTTGCGAATTATTTTGACTTGGTTTATGGGTATTGCAATCGCGTTGGTATTTAGTTCTTACCGAGAAAAACCAGCTTCTGAAGTTATTTTAAATCCCGTAAATCGAGTTCCTTTTTTGAGATCAGGGACTTTTTTAGTAGATCAAGAAAAAAATGATCCTCTGCATCGGAGTGGCAATTTGATCTATGAATATTCTACTTCTGAAGTTCATCAAAGCTCTTGGCAAGAAAAGTTAAGTTTATTTTTTATAAATTGGTTGCAAGAAAGTCTAGAATTAGTCCCTTTTCTGCTTTTGGGGTCGGCGATCGCGGCAGGAATTCAAGTCTATTTGCCCCTAGCCGAGCTTTTAAATGGTGCGGCTGATCCTTTGAATCAAATTTTACTGATGATTTTATTGGGCGTTATTTTAGCTTTGGGAGCGATCGCCAGCACTTCATTTTTAATACCGTTAATGAGTGATTTGTGGCTTGGTTCATCCTTGGCTTTTTTATTAATAGATTCGGTAATTAACTTAAAAAGTCTTACACTTTTGTTGGCAGTTTTTCGCTTTAGACCAGTGTTTTATTTGACTATTTTAGCAATTCAATTAACTTTACTTTTTGCTTTAATTTTGAATTTTTATATTAATTAGACATTTCTTTTTCCCAAAGTTATAATCACCTATTTTTTAGAAAAATACAGCAGTTTCTAGTTAAATTCCCTACAGAATAAGAATGTAACATTTGGAATAAACTCTATGTATAAATTACCAATTTCTTTGTGCCCAAACAGAATGGGAAAAAATAGAAGAAGCAACTCTCACACCTCTTAACTGATTTAATAAAGGCAAATGACCAATCGGCGCGTTGATATTCCAGATAAAACCTTTGGGATATTGAGTCCAACTATTGCCATTTTTCCAACCAATCTTGGGCCAGAGTTTGACAAAATCTTTACCAGTTCCTAACCAAAGTTTACGCTGTACCGAAAAACCAAATCTTCCTTGGGAATGAACCCACCAAAGCGCATTGACTGTATGTAAATCTTCAGCAGGAAATTGTTCAACTTCCGTAAAATAAAGCCATTTACGTTGAATAGCTCCTTCGCCTGCCAATTCACAGAGTTTTTCGCGAGTTAAATTATCGGCTAACTCAAATTGCTGTTGGACTAATGCTTGTTGTAAAGAGAGGTAATTAATATTGCGGGCTGAATTTAGGGGAACAATACCTTGGGAAAAATAAGTTGCCAAAAAAGCTCGGATATTACTGTCATCAACCGCAGAAAGAGCTTGATAAGCTTTTCCTGTGACCAAATTCGGGCTGGTAATTGAACGAGATTGCAAAAATTCTTTTAAAACTTCCCAACCAGGCTCTCCCAGTGTTTCTAGTTTGGAAATGAGCGGTAGTTGATTTTTTTCCGATTCACCGAAAAATTGATTTGCTAATTGTTGAATATTGATCGCTGTGTCGGGGTTGGGGATGGGAAAAGAGGAAGATTCAGTCATCTTAAACGATTAATTGTCTGCCATAACTACTAATATCACTAATTTTACTGCTTGGCCGAAAAGTTATTTTGGGTCGGGGTGAAAACGAAATGCTTGCTATTTCTCTAGAGATCGGGCGATCACGTTAGCTAATATTTCATGGTGAAGTTGTTAACTAAACTTGCAAGCGATTTCTAAGTTCTCAATAAGAATAATTGCTAATTTGTAATCAATTATCCACCATATTGCCAACCCGTACTTTCTAGCAATAAAGGATTACCGTCTCGATGAATGCCAGCGCCAATCACTTCACCAACATAGACCGTATGATCGCCGTGTTCTACCTGACCGACAACCCGACATTCCACATAGCCAAGAGAGTCTTGAATAATTGGACAACCCGTTTCTGGTCCTTCATAAAACTCGATTTCTTCAAATTTATTTCCCACTCTTCGCTTAGGTTTAAAAAACTGGGCAGCTAAATCTTTTTGGTTTTCGTCTAAAAAACTTAAGGCAAACAAACCACTATTTTTAATCATGGCGTGGGAACCCGAATCTGCGCGCACACAATTAATCACCAAAGGCGGCTGGAATGATCCTTGCATCACCCAACTGGCCGTAAATCCATTGACTTCTTCCCCATCTTTTACACCACAGATATAGAGTCCGTGAGGGATTTTACGAAGTAAGGTTTTTTTCGCTTGTTCGTCTAGCAAAGTGAATTCTCCTGATCTGACAAATTTGGCTTTCTCATAGCTAATCATACCTGATCGCCCTATGATTGAAAGCATTCCCTTGGCATAATTTCAGGATGAATCAAGTTAGTTACGCCATCACGATTAAAGATTTGTGTTTTAACTGGAACCCAGAAACGCCGATTCTTTCTTCCTGTTCCTTAAAAGTGCCGAGAGGAGAATTTTGGATGCTTTTGGGCAATAATGGCAGTGGTAAATCGACTTTATTAAGATTGCTCGCAGGTTTATTAACCCCAGAATCTGGAGAAGTTAGCATCAGTGATCCCTTCGGCTTTGTCTTTCAAAACCCTGATCATCAATTGGTCATGCCAACGGTTGGGGCTGATGTGGCTTTTGGTTTAGTCAAAGAAAATTTGTCTCTTCCAGAAATTCGTGCCAGAGTCGTAGAAGCTTTAGCCGCAGTCAATCTTTTAGAAATGGAACGTCGTCCGATTTATGCCCTCAGTGGCGGACAAAAACAACGCATTGCTATTGCAGGTGCGATCGCTCGTCATTGCGAAGTGTTGCTATTGGATGAACCGACGGCTTTATTAGATGCAGAGACGCAATTGGAATTAGTGATACAAGTCCAAAAACTCGTTAAAAATCGAGGAATGACAGCTCTTTGGGTAACGCACCGTTTAGAAGAATTAGATTATTGTGATGGAGCTTTTTTGTTGGAAGCAGGTCAGGTTGTTGCTAAGGGAAATCCTGAAATTTTAAAACAACGTTTGATGCAATCTGAAATCTATGGCTAATTTCTGTTTATTTTATTAATTGTATGTATTGTTATCTTATGTGAAGTGGCCCCAAAAAACTAGACATTAGTGTAAGGTCTAAATCGAAAGCTAAGAGATCTATGAGCAACAAGAAAAAAATTTAGCGATCGCGGCTCGTTCTTAATTTATGATCACTGGGCTGGAGCAAAAACAAGTTAGCAACACAAATTATGTTACAGAATTTAAAGTTATGAGTATTTTTAACAAAGATGACTCTAGGCTGGGGTAAACTAACCCTTAATCCCGACTTTAGTATTTAAAAATATTTAATGTACGGAGAACTCACGGTTAAGGAGCCGATACTCAATGTCTCATAGCGTAAAAATCTACGATACCTGCATCGGTTGTACTCAATGCGTTCGGGCTTGTCCCCTAGACGTACTAGAGATGGTTCCCTGGGATGGTTGCAGAGCCGCTCAGATTGCATCCTCTCCTCGTACCGAAGATTGTGTTGGTTGCAAACGTTGTGAAACGGCTTGTCCTACGGATTTCTTAAGTATTCGAGTCTATCTCGGCGCGGAAACAACCCGCAGTATGGGACTAGCTTACTAATCCTTGGATTACAAAACGTTATCATCCAAATCCTATTAGATACAATTTATCTAAAAAAGAAGGGGGGGCAGTTTGTCTCCTCTTTTTTGAGTTTTCTCAGTTCAGCCCAAAAAGTCTGTAGGATTAGAATAGGCTTCATTAGCCTTTTAATTTGTTTTTATCAATTTTTGCATTAATTATTATTAATAATTTAATTCCCCCATGACCTATCTCATTGCTGTTGTTTCAGACCGAATTCAAGCAGAAAATGCCTATACTGTTCTTGAAAAAGCAAATTTTACCCCCAAACAAATCATGATTGTGGGAACGGGTTATAAATCAGCCGATGAATTGGGTTTAGTGGATTCCAAACTACAAGGAATACAAAGAGCCAAATTTATGGCCTATTGGCTAGTTCCGTTCGGTTTTATTGCGGGTTATAGCTTTGATCTGATTACCAAGCTCCATACTTTTGATTGGGCAGGAGAACCAGGCAATCATATTTTGGGTGGTCTTTTGGGTGCAATGGGCGGAGCTATGGGTAGTTTCTTTGTGGGTGGAGGTGTTGGACTCAGTTTTAGCAATAAAGATGATGTTCCCTATCGACAATTACTAAATCAAGGTAAATATTTAGTTGTTGTTGAAGGCTCAGAAAATTTAAAGGCTCAAGCAACCCAAATCCTGAAACCATTGCAACCAGAAAATTTACAATCCTATAGTGAACCTGATAGTTATTACGAATAAAATTTGCTCTAAAAAATGCAGAACTATACCAATATTATTTGTGCATATTTTAAAAACTTATGTTGCCTAGAGAAGATTTATTAAAAGGTGTCGAAAATCGAGAAGAAATGGTTCGGGTAATTGATTTGGCTGAACAGGCACTAAAAACTTGGGAAGTGGTTTGTACGGATTTTTTGTCGCCTCCCGTTTTGGTGGAAGTTCAACGCAATTTTAGCCGATTAACCGAATTAAGCATTTTACCCTGGGGCGGTTATCCCCAAGCTGAACGCCAACGGGTGGGAATTGCTCGTTCTGACCTTTCTCTTGATATTGAGCAAATTTCTCTGTCTGCGATCGCGGTTGAAGGAAATTTTTTGTTTGATCCTGCTAATCATCGAGATTTTTTAGGCGCGATTTTAAATACGGGCGTTGTGCGAGAAAAAGTTGGGGATATTTTGACGCTAGGAGAACGGGGCGCGCAGATTATTGTGGTTCCTGAAATGGTCGAGTTTTTTCAAGTTTCATTACAACAAGTTCGTTCTGTTCCCGTCAAAGTTCAGGCGATCGCGCTCAATGAATTAAAAATCCGTCCACCTCAGAAAAAAGAGATGAATACAGTCGAAGCTTCTTTACGTTTGGATGCGATCGCGTCAGCGGGCTTTGGATTATCTCGTAGCAAAATGAGTGATGCGATTACGGGAGGAGATGTGCGAGTTAATTGGAAAGATATTACCCAGACAAGCTATAACATTAAATCAGGCGATCTGATTACCTTTCGGGGCAAAGGCAGATTAGAAGTTGGCGAAATTATGGTCACAAAAAAAGAACGGTATCGGGTACAGCTAACGCGATATTTGTAATTTTCTTGAAGTTAAGAATTAAAATCAAACAATGAGAGTGTCGATTTGATTGCAACTTGAGTTTTTTGACCATCTTTTTAATGTTAATGACGTGCGTATGCCACAATCGTAACGATATACTAACTTGGGAAAAATAACGGAGGTATTTTAAAAAGTGAATCCAGTCGAACTTATGGAAAAAGGTGGCATTGCCATGTGGCCGCTTCTTTTTCTTTCTATTTTATCGATCAGTACCATTATTGAACGAATTTGGTTTTGGTCTAGAGTCCTATTAAAGAGTTCTCAAGTTCTCAATCGCATTCTCGATATGGCGAACAGAGATTGGGATTTAGCGGTTAAAGTTGCAAAAGATCACCAAAATCATCCTATTGGTAAATTTTTACTAGCTCCCTTAAAACTCAATAATCCCGATCCTGAAGTATTCCATTTGGCCCTAGAATCTGCGGCTGATGATGAATTAGCTCTGATGCGCCGAGGAGACAAAATTTTAGAAGCGATCGTTGCTTTATCACCATTATTAGGATTATTAGGAACTGTTTTAGGGTTAATTCGTTCCTTGAGTTCGATTCAAATTAGTGATTTGGGAACTTCTTCAACGGCGGGCGTAACGTTGGGGATTGGGGAATCTTTAATTTCCACCGCAGCAGGAATGATTGTCGCGATTATTAGCCTTGCTTTTTATCGAATTTTTCAAGGTCTTTGGTTTAGTCAAATGCGGGTTTTTCGCAAAGCAGGAAGTGATTTAGAAGTGATTTATCGTCAGCGTTGGTTAGACGAAGAAGATATTCAGTCTCAAGCCTATGATCCTCTGCCTTCGGAACATTAATCAGCCTTAATATTTTTGATATAGATTCATTTTTTCTCTTCTTTTTTCCTAATTTAAGCCATGACTCCAACGCCAAAATCAACCCGAAAAAATCGTAAAAGCCAACTCTATCATCCAACTCGACCTCTCAAATTGTGGCAAGATCAAGCCCATCAATCGGAAGATGTTCGTATTGACCTTGTGCCGTTGATTGATGTAATTTTTTGTATTCTTACTTTTTTTATTTTGGGAGCAGTGGGATTATCTCGTCAGCAGGCGATCGGCTTAGATTTACCAAAAGCGAGTACGGGTGCGCCCCAAATGCGAGAAATGTTGGTGGTGACGCTGGATGATTTGGGACAACTTTATGTGGAAAAACAACCCGCGAGTCGTAGTCAATTACTGGATTCTCTGAAAAATTATCATCGCTATAATCCCAATGGTTTGATGGTTCTCCATGCCTCTCGGAATGCGAGTTATAACGATGTGGTGCAAATTCTAGACATATTACGTCAAGTGGGCGGCGATCGCGTGGCTTTAGCAACATTACCAGGAGAAGCCCAATCTGGAAACCCAACGAACTTAAATATACCTAACTTGGGTAATCCTAATAATTTCGGAACTCCCAATGGAATGCCAGGAAATTACGGAACTACCTTGCCAACTAATCCTTCCAATCCTTTTTCTTCAACTGTTCCTAATTCGACGATGCCAGGAATCCCCAATACTGCTAATCCACCCTCATATAATCCGCCTGGTTTACCCAATATGCCTTCTCCGTCAAATCCCGCTAATCCAACGATGCCCAATTCTCTCCCCGACAAGCTTCCTCAACGGTAATTTAATAAATAAGTTAAAACTCGTCTAAATCATGGCAGATTCCCCATCCTCAACTAGATTTAATCGTCGCTCTTTTTTGCTTAGTGCGGGCGCGACAGCATTAGGGCAAGGATTATTCGGTTGTGGCAGTGCTTTGTCTGATTTACAAATTTTATTTTTAAAAAACTCACTCCCAACCCAATTAATTAATCGTTTTAAACAAGAAATATTATCGGGAAAATTAGCTAACTTTAAAGCAGAATCTCAGTTAAAAACAATCTTTGAATTACTCAAAAACTGGCAAAATCCCGAATTAGCAAAATCTACTTTTTTACCTCGAATTCCTATTATTAATCCTGCTCCTTCTGCGATCGCAAATTTAGTCACAACAGGCGATATTTGGTTAGCAGATGCAATTCAAAAAAAATTAGTAGAACCTTTAAATATAGCTAATCTTGTTAATTGGAAAAAACTCGCTCCCCGTTGGCATCAATTAGTTCAACGCAATGAGCAAGGATTTCTTGACCCCAAAGGTAAAACCTGGGCGGCTCCTTATCGCTGGGGTAGTACCCTAATTGTTTATCGTAAAGACAAATTTCAAACATTAGGTTGGACACCCAAAAATTGGGATGATCTTTGGCGTGAAGAATTAGAACAACGAATTTCTATAGTTGATCAACCGCGAGAAGTCATTGGTTTAACTTTAAAAAAATTAGGCTATTCTTATAATCCAACGGAACTTAATAATATTTCCCAACTCAAAAAAGAGTTAATTAATCTTCAAAAACAAATCAAGTTTTATAGTTCCAACTATTATTTACAACCTTTGATTCTCGGTGATGTTTGGTGCGCGGTGGGTTGGTCGAATGAAATTTTACCCTTACTAGAAAAAAATCCTAATCTAGCAGCCGTTATTCCTGAATCGGGAACTTCTCTCTGGGCCGATCTTTGGGTTCAACCAAAATCTGCTACTATTAGCCCGTTATTGACAGAATGGCTCGATTTTTGTTGGCAACCAGAATCAGTGAATCAAATTTCTCTCTTTAGTGACGGGGCATCTCCTCGACTAGAAACCTTGGCAGCCAATGATATTTTTTCAACAGTGAGAGACAATCCTTTATTAATGATTCCTCCTCAATTATTAGAGCAATGTGAATTTCTATTTCCCCTATCTCTAGAAGTTCAGCAGCAATTTTCAACCCTGTGGCAAGAGATTAGAACTGTTACTTAAGTAGTAAGACTAAATTATTTACACAGAGCTTTGTTGCTACACAAGCTTTTGAAGTTAATATTTTATGTAATTAATTTTGTACAGTTACTTAATAAGTATTAAATAAAATATTGTTGACTCTAATGTTTACCTATACACCCCACTACAAACCCAATCAACTTATTTGCGGACAAGGACAAACGGCTCTGATTACGGGCTGGACGGTTCGGCAATCTTTAGCTAAGAAATTGTCAATCAATGATTATGCTGTTATCGGCAATCTTTATAGTCCAACTAGGGGAATTAGTCCTTTAATTCGTAATTTATTAGCTAATCCCCATGTACGCTATTTAGCGATTTTAAATGCCACTAAAGAAGATAGCAATTCAGGCAGTTGTCAATGTCTTTTTGATTTTTTTGAACAGGGTTTTAGATCAGGAAAAAGCGATACAGGTCGAGATTGTTGGCTAATTAATTCGACTGTTACTGGTTATATTGATGTTGAAATTCCTGCTGATGTTTTAGAAAATTTACGAAAATCAATTCAATATAAAACTGTTAATAATATTAGTGAAGCTGTTAGTTTAGTCAAAAACTGGGGAGAAAATAAACCCTTAAAACCTTGGGGCAAACCATTATTATTTCCCCAATTAGAATTAATACCAACAGTGTTACCAGGCCCTCGTTATGGACACCGAATTGAGGGAAAAACGATTGCAGAAACTTGGGTTAAAATTCTGCATCGCATTAAAACAACAGGAACAATTAGACCAACTCAATATGGAAAATGGCAAGAATTAATTGATTTAGTGGCTATTGTTAATGATGAACCTCCTGATTTTTATTTTCCTGAGCCAAATTATTTACCCATACAACCAGCATTTATTAAAGATTATATTGCCCAAATTTTAGATGATGTTCCCAATCAAGAAGGTGTTAAATATACTTATGGCCAACGGCTACGATCTTGGTTTGGAAAAGATCAAATTCAGCAAGCTATTGATAAGTTGATTTTAGAAAAAGATTCTTCTAGAGTTGTCATGTCTTTATGGGATGTCCACGATTATGAAAATACAGATAGTCCTCCTTGTTTAAATCATATTTGGTTACGAATTGTTGATGATGAATTATCGTTAACTGCAACTTTTCGGAGTAATGATATGTTTTCGGCTTGGCCTGCCAATGCAATGGGTTTAAGAACTTTACAGCAACATATTTTAGATGAAATTTTACAAAAAACTGATTATCAATTAGAGTTAGGCCCCTTGATTACGCTTAGTCAATCGGCTCATATTTACTCAGATTGTTGGGAACACGCAGAACGAGTTATTCAATTAGAATATACGAAACTTTGCAAGCAACAAGATTATTATGATCCAACAGGAAGCTTTTTGATATCAATTAAAAATGATACAATTTTAGTTGAACATTTAACTCCAGGTTCGGGTGAAGTTGTTAACTGTTATTCAGGTAAATCAGCCAGAAAACTTTATCAAAAAATTGCGGCAGCTTGCCCCAGTTTGGATATTGAACACGCCATGTATTTAGGAACTGAACTACAAAAAGCTGAAATTGTTTTAATGGATCTATCTAATTGGATTTATGAACAAGATAGACCTATTCTTAAATCAAAATCAATTGAAGAATAATATTTTCTATTAAACTCTTGCCAGCGTAACTTCTTCAGGTTGATCTTGATATTTTCCTTGACGAGTATGATAACTCACAGAACAAGGTTCACCTTCTAAAAAGAGCAATTGAACAACCCCTTCATTGGCATAAATTCGACAATCAGCACTAGAAGAATTAGAAAACTCTAACGTTAAATGTCCTCGCCATCCCGCTTCAGCAGGTGTTAAATTCGCAATTAAACCAATTCTTGCATAAGAACTTTTCCCAATACAAAGTACGCTAATATTTTCGGGTATTTGTAATTTTTCTAAAGCCACACCCAGACCATAGGAATGAGCAGGTAAAATAAAGAACTTTCCATTTTCATCTGTGTGAAGTTTACTCGATTCTAAATTGTCAGGATTGAAATTTTTAGGATCAACAACAGTTCCTGGAATGTGTTTAAAAATCCGAAAATCATGGGGTGATAGTCTAATATCATAGCCAAAACTACTTAACCCATAAGAAATAACGGGAAGACCTTCAAACTTACGAATTAATTGAGACTCAAAAGGGGCAATCATTCCTTTTTCTGCCATTGATGCAATCCAAATATCGTTCTTAATCACAAATTTAATTCCTAGTTTAGTTACTCTCAAAAATACATTTATAAATAATTTTAATTTAGTTTATTCACTTTTTGATCATGCCTTATTTTCAGGGCAACTCTTCTCTAATTATTTTAGATTAAGTATTTTTTCTTATTTGTTTTTGTACAAATAATTAGTTAATTATGATTCTAGAGAATTTTAATATTTTCAGAAGAGACACCAATAAAACGTGTTTTGTCTTCTTCACCGACATAAGGGCCTTGTTTAACTTCAATCATTTCAATCGCTTCAATAACTTCAAAACCATGACCACCTGTTACTAAAAGAATGACATCTCCCGTTTCGAGAACACGACTTTCTAAATATTCTTGTTCGTTGGTATAAAAATTGAACCGCAGTTTACCTTTTTTGATTAACAAAACTTCTTTAGTAAAAAAACATCCCTACGAACAGGGTTATGAACATGGGCGAGAATAACTTTTCCGACTGGATATTTCATATACGCCAGTTGTTGGGAGAGTTCGTCGGGGGTGATGAAGTGAATACCATCTTCTTGAAAACGATGGGAAAGAATGAGGGCAAGTAATTGGGAACCGTGATGGATAGTTTCAATCATAGGTAAACAGTAAATCTACTTTAAAAAATTTTGGTTGATCAGAACTCATTATAATACTGTTCTATCAGAGGAAGAAGGAAATAATCCAGAAAAATTCTTGAAAATATTCACGATCTTGAATTAAATTTCTTTCAAAAAGATTTTTATAACAAAATCAAGTTATCATATTATCCAGATAAAGCTATCAGCAAATATCTCCTTGTAAATCACTGGTGTTAATTTGATTTTTAAATCTTTCTATTCATTTCATGAAATGATTTTTAGGAATATTTAATGAATAAATAACAAATATTTTTGACTTTATATTTCGCTCCTGAAGACACGACTTAATTTTTCAAAATAATAGATTGCACGATGACTAAACTTTTTTCTCCTAAACCGTTAGGACTAATTTTGCGAGAAGCGGGCTTAATTACTCCTGCTCAAATTGAAGTTGCTTTACAGGATCAAAAATATTATCAATTGCCTTTTGGAGAAATTCTGGTTCTACATGGTTGGATTCAGCAAGAAACGGCTGATTTTTTTGCTGAAATTTGGCCTACTGTTTTTGTTTCCTCCTATCTTCACCCTCTAGGGCATTATCTACACTCAGCCGCGCTTTTAAATGAAAAACAGATTCAAGTTATTCTGGAAGAGCAAAAACAATTAGGAATTCGTTTTGGTGCTTTGGCTGTTTTAAAAGGCTGGGTCAGTCAGACAACTATTAATTATTTTCTGGAAAACTTGGTTCCTGATGCAAAATCTATATCGGACTTTCAATGTAAAGCGGTAAAAAACACCACGACTTCATCTAATAAACATAAAGAATTGATCTTGCCGTCTTCTCCACCACTATTTAATAATTCTCATTCTCAGAAACAAACTCTTTTTATGAGTGAATCAACAATTTATTTTGAGGATTCTCTTCTCACTTTTCCGACGGATGAAGAAAATTTTGATCTCGCTCAATGTTTGGATTATCATCTAGCTTTTCCTGAATAATTGGCTGATCTTATCTCACATTGAAATCTGGATTTTTCCTTTTTAAGTTATTTTAAATTGCAGGATTATTTACCCAAGTAATTATTTTAAACGCTATCTAAACGGGTTTGTAAATCTTCTGCTCGTTGCTGTATTCCTAACCAATTTTTTGTTTGAATAAGCTCAGGAAGAAATAATTGTCCCGATAAACCGATCGCGATCGCGCCAGATTGAATAAAAGAAAGCGCATTTTCTAAGGTTACGCCGCCTGTCGGAATGAGCGGAATTTGAGCTAACGGCCCCTGTAAAGCTTGAATATAATCACTACCGCCGAGACACTGAACAGGAAAAACTTTAACGGCACTCGCTCCCATCTGCCAGGCTGTGATAATTTCTGTTGGAGTCAATGCTCCTGGAATAATGGGAATTTCGGCTTGAATCGCTTTTTCAATTAATGCTTTATTGACATGGGGCGTAAAACAAAATTGACTACCACAGGCGATCGCATTTTCCAGATCCGCTAAAGTTAAAACCGTCCCTGTTCCAACCAAACAATCAGGAAACATTTCGCGCAGTTCAGCAATTAATTTTTCTGGTTCCGCACTATTCCAAGTAATTTCAATCAAACGCATTCCTCCTGCAATTACTGAGTGAGCCAAAATACGGCCCAATTTTAAATCACAAGTCCGCAAAACCGCGATCGCCCGATGAGATTGCAGATGTTGCAACCAAGATTGAGTTGATTGAGAGGAATCAGCGAGAGAAAATAAATTCAAGCTAAAAATTACCGTTGAAATTTGCTAAAAAAAAGTCAATCCGAACAACGAAACTGTTTTGCAACTCGATCTTAAAAAACTAAATGTTAATTGTTAAAAAACTTTATAATTTAGCGATCACCTTGGCTATCTGGCTTAACAAAATATGCTTGATTCTCCTGCCAAATTTGTTCTAGAAACTGACGCAATTTCTGTTTGGAAATCGAATTTTCTTCTTGTATTTCATCCAGATTTTTTAGTTGACTAATCAGGGGAATTACTTCTGTGTCTAACGCAGGTCGAAATAATTTTAAAGGATAAGCAACATCAGAAGTTAACCGTAAATCTAACAGTTCTTTTGTTTCTAAAAAATCATCTTTTGCTTGATTTACCAAAGGAAAAAAAGCTAAAAAAAGCGGACGCATCCAACAAAGATCTTTAGATTCAATAATTTGAATAACTTCACCATAAAGACAACTTTGCTGATGTTCTAAACAGACAATTTGATAAGTAGAGAAGTTTTGAAAAGCACCATTAATCATAGAATCTAAAGCAATATTCACTAAATTTCATTAGGCAACATTTCTCGAAAACGAACTTCATCTCGGTGAGGATCAGCGCGACTAACTTGCATTGATAGGCGATCGCCAAGAGAAACAGGACGTTCAAAGCGATGAGTCAACTCTAATCCCAATTCTTCAAACAAAAGAACACCTAAGCCTTCATCTTCGCGCAACCAGCGTAAAACCAAGCATTGCCAAACTTGATCCGCATTCCGTCGCAAATATTCCAAGCCCCAATAACGATTAGTTTGTCGTTCTACCGCAGTTGCTTCCTGGGAAGAAAGAATCACACTATACAAAATTTGCTGAATTTGATCTCCTGCAAAAGGTAATTCATCCCCTCTAAGATGCGCTTTTAACTGAAAATGGGTTAATAAATCCGTATAGCGACGAATAGGAGAAGTTACCTGGGTATAGGTATCTAAACCTAAGCTTGCATGACGATAGGGCGTGATACTAATTTCACTACGAGGCATACAACGACGCACAGCACAAGCTCGCACAGGGCCAGGTGGTAATGATAGCAACTCTTCGTCTGGAGGTAATTCGGGTTGGGGTTGACCGCGAAAAGGAACAGGTAAACTATGTTCTTGGCAATAACGTCCCGCCACTTCTCCCGCTAAAATCATCATTTCTGCCACCAAAAGCCGTGAAACAGAAGCTTCTAAAACTTGAATAATAACTTCTTCTTGGGCATTAACTTTAATAATTGCCTCTGGCATTTTAATATTGATGGCTCCCTCAGATTTACGCCAATTTTTGCGCATAGAAGCCGCTTTGGCTAAAATCTCAATTTCTTGCTCATCCTGAATTTTCATTACGATCATTTCGTCCACATCTTCGTAGGTCAAACGATAAGTGGGTTTGATTAAACTGGCATGGATCGTGTATTCCAGAACTTCTCCCAATTCTCCTAAAATTACACCAAAACTTAAGGCAGGACAGATTTTTCCCTGAATTAAACTCATGGGCCCCGTTGCTAATTCTGGAGGAAACATGGAAATCATGCCCGTCGGTAAATATAAAGTCGTGCTGCGTTTGCGCGCTTCTAAATCCAGTTCATCATTGGGAGTCATCAAACGAGTTGGATCGGCAATATGAACCCAAAGCCGTTGTCTGTTATCTGCTAAGATTTCTACACTTAGTCCATCATCTATTTCTTCGGTACTTTCATCGTCAATGGTATAAACCTTGAGGTGAGTAAGATCTAGACGATTTTCATCGAGGTCATGGGGAGGAGAATGTAGATAGGATTGAAACACATCAAGCACCTTTTGGGGAAACTGGAGAGGATAAGCACTTCTGCGCAGAAAGAGATTTTCATGATATTTCCACCAGCCAAGTTTGACTAAAAGTTCAAAAGCTGCTTCTGGGGTGGGGTGATGATTGATTAAACTTAGTAAGTCTTGGGCATTACGAGCGTTAAGTTCTGGTTGCAATACATAGCGTTCCAAGTATTCCAAACGCAGGCGATCGCTGTCTATCCATTCTACCGTTTGTCCTGCGATGGCTTGGTGTAAACGTTCTAAAAATCCTTCCTTTTCTTGCTGACGTTGTTTTTCAACAGTAATTTGATGTTGAATTTCTTGGACTTGACCCAGAGAACGAGGCTCGTAAATATCTCCTTTATTTTTAAAAAAGATTTTATCTTCAGCGAGTAAGCTATGGGCTGCATAACAGAGAACAGGATTTTTTTCAGAAAAAAGCAATTGAGCCATCTCAGACGGGGTTATTGTCGTCCCTTCTTCAACTAAAATTTCCCAAGCCACTTCCAAACTGGACGGATCAAGATAGGACTCAACTTTCTTTAAAAAAGGCGCAATATCCTTCGCTTGGTAAGGGCCGCCGTCAATTTCGTACTCCACGCGCTGAGGACGAATTTTATGGGATTGTCCCCCTTGATCAATGGCAATCCAATCTTTTTTCCCATCTGGACGATCCATTACGGCAAGGCGGCGTTCTCCTTGTAGCCTGAATTCGACTAATTTTCCTTTTTCCACTTCAGATTACTCTAATTTCTCGTTGACATTTACATAATGATTATAGACAGGACTTGCTCATTTTCTAGTTTTAATCCCTAAATTAAGACGCGATCGCATTTACACGCATTTACAAATTTCTGGATTGAGCAATAGTAATTGATTACTGTTATCCTTTAAAAAATTAGCTAAGCTCTAAAATTAAAGGTCTTCTTCTTGTTCTCGCCGATCATAACTAGGAGAAGCATTATATAGCGCATCTAGTTGCTGACGAGCATCATCAACATTAACTGAACGCATGACTAATAACGGCTCATTAATGCGATCGCCATTGCCATCAAATAATTCAGGATGATAGCTTTTTTGTCCCATCATGCCATTTCTATAATTGCCATTGCCTCGTTGATAGTAAGGACGTTGAGTTCCCATACTAACTGTGATCAAACTACGAATCAGATTACTAACAGCCAAAAAAGCGATAATCGTAAAAGCCAAAATATAAAGTAAATGTAACACCTGATTTTCTCCGTAAAGAAAGGAATTGGAAAGAAGAGAAATAAAAAAAGCTTTTAAACGACGATAATCAAAAAACGTTTTCAATACTTCAACAAAAAGAGAAAGTAGCTCAAAAAAAGTTTTTAAAAACCGCTCTGCTATTTAGCTTAACAAGAATTGGGGGAATGCTAAAAATTCTCAGGGAGATTATTAACTTGTTTTTGTTTACGGAAGCGCGTTGCCACATTCCAACATTCAGTAACCAGTTGGTGCCAAGGCATTAACACGGCCATATCCATACCGACCTGTTCGTTCATTGCTAAAAAAAGCATCTTGGCGGACAAAACCTCCTGTTGCGCTTGAATGACACGCTCCAAAAGGTTTGATTGTTCTTCCTGAGAAAGAAAAGGCATTGATTCTGTTTCTAATAAGACTTTCGCACGGGAAAACCAATAAAGAAAATCTTCTAAAAGCGGTTCGAGAAGGTTTTTTAGCAGTTCTTGCTCGGTTGATTGAAAGTTGGGCATTGCTTTACTGTTAACTAATCTTTCTAATACTATCTTAATATTGGTTACATTTCTTAATATTTTATTTTTTCAGGATGGAGTATTGGGAGGCAGCAGGATTGAGCTTGATAATTATTGATCCAGATTTAATTTATTCGGAAATTAATGACGTGTTTTTCGATATTATTCAAGTCAGCCTTGATTAATAGATAATGATCAATTTATTTTTCTTTTCTTCTCCAAATTTATTTTTTTGTTTAGTCAGTTTTATTTAGGGAAAAAATAATCAGATATTGGTGCGGAAGTGTTAAGATGATTAAAAAAATTTCTTACTTATGATTAGAAGATAATTACTCAACAGTAATTCTTTAAAATTAGGATATGTTTAATTCTCATTTTTTTAAATTTTAATTATGGTTTCGGATATTCGAGAGTTAAGCTTTGTTAGTGTGCAATCTATTCCAGAAATTCCTTATTTTCGGCATTCTATACAACTGTTAGAGAATATTGATGTTGGAGAAATTAACAAAAAAATTGGTAGTTTTGCAAGTCAATTAAAACGGCAACATAATTTAGCGATCATTGCCGATATTCGTCAAGTTGGCTTCTTTAGTCCGATTCATTTAAGTTCAACAGCTGCTTATAAAATTATTGATATTCAGGCAATAAATCTAGCTGACAAATCTTATTCTAATGCTTTTTTTCAGGTTTGTAATTATCAATTACTAGAGATTTTTAGAAAGGAGTTAAAAGGAACAGTTGATAGTTACAGTAAACGTATTTACTCTAAAGAAATTAAGATCTTAGAGAGCGAAAAACTTAGGATAGAAGCTCAGCGTTATTTGACTTTCAATTTTAATCTTGATTTTCGAGATTACTTATTACTTTCTCTAGATTTTGCAAATGAATATCATTCCCATGATACCCTTGATAAAATTGGATTAGAAAATCTGCAAATCGGCGATCGCTTATTAAATAGTTATGATGGTAAAAGCTGTGAATTTCTGGGAATAGGAACTGAAACAATTAGTACACCTCTCAATGATTTAGGTCGAAAAAGTCTAATTGATTATCATCAACAAAAAGGTAATTTCTTGCCTACAAATATTGATCCTCAAACGCCTCTGATTAGAGTTAGATATAATAGTAATTTGGGTAAACCATTCGATGCAGTTCATATCCCTCAATTACTTAAAAAGTTTTTTGATCGCTCTAATCTAGATCATCAGGAGTGGGAAAATCAACTTTTATCTATTTCTCAAAAAGTAATTTATGCGTCTAAAATAATAGATGTTATTAATCATAATAATCGCTTTCAATTATCTAACCAAGTCATTCATTTTTCAAGCGAATTACGCAAACCTAAGCCTTTAATTTATCTCTTAAATAATCATAAAAACCTAGATTTTGGACGAGAATGCTTTAGTTATCCCAGCCAAGGACTTAAGAAGGGTTATTTATTTCAAAAACCAGCAGAAATTAAGGCTTCGATTCTTGTTCCTAAATCTCTAGAAAATATAACTCAAAAATATTTAGAAGAATTAAAACGAGAGTTTCAAAGATTTGATATTAATTTTCGTAGATTGTTTTATTTTTATGATCCAAATGACTCGCTAGAAATTAATAATTGCTGTAAAAATCTGAAAGAATGTGATATTGTAATTGCGATAATTCCAGATTCTAAAGAAGATGAATATGACCAAGATAATAATCCTTATAAACGAATTAAAAAGCAGTTAATTCTTCGCCGTATTCCTTCTCAAATGATTACTTATAAAACAATTAAGAAAGGTTGGAATCCGTTTATTGGCTATAACTTAATATTAGGAATTAATGGAAAATTAGGATTTATCAGTTGGAAGTTAAAGGAATTAAGAGGACAAACTCAAGCATTTTTAGGATTGGATATCGGTCGCAAAAATGGTAAGGCCGTCGGGGCATCCGCTTTTTTATTTAATGGAGAAGGTCAATTATTGGGTTGGTCAAATACAGAATTACAAGCTCATCGAGAAAATTTTGATCGAGAAACTTTACACAATACAATTTTAGAACTCTTTAGTTTTTATCAGAAAACTTATCAACAACCTTTACAACATTTAGTGATTCACCGAGATGGAGAATTAGGTAATGAAGAATATGATTTATTGATCAAAGTATCCGCCGATTTACGAAAACATGGATTAATTAATCTAGATGTTATTGAAGTAATTAAGTATCAAACTTGTCGTGCTGTTGAAGTCCGACATCTACAAGAGAATCAAAACAGTGTTGTTTATGATAAACCAGATAAAGGTTATATTTGGGAATATTGCCCTAATGAAGCTTTAATTTTAACCACAGGTAAATACGAAGCAAAAGTTAGTAATAATAGCTCTCCCCGACCTTTAAGAATTCGTAAACGTATGGGAGAAACAGACTTAATATTATTAGCTGAACAAGTTTATTGGTTAAGTGAAATGCAGATTGGATCAATGCAAACTATTCGTTTACCTATTACTACTTATTATGCTGATAGGGCCGCTGAATATGCTTTAGAAGGATTGTTACCTTTAGGTTTACAACATGAGCATCATCTTTGGTTTCTTTAATTTTATTCGCACTGATATTCTGAATAATCTCTAACTTTGTTATTGCTTAAACTCAAAATATAACTATTTTTTCAGGCGATCGCCTCTAGTTTTCTTAAAGTTATGCAATCATCCACAAATTAAATTACATTCGCTCACCGAGTGGACAGCGAGATTTTTGAAGGCAAAATAGTTTAAATGTACTATTAAAATAAAATCTAACATCATGTGAAGAAAGCTATATTTTGTATATCTTGTTACAGAAAATTATGTTATAAGTAGTAAAGAGGGTAAAGCGATCAGGATTTTATAAAGCCTAGTCAATTCGGAGGATATTATGTCAACTCAACAACAAGCTCGTGCCTTAATGATGCGCCATCATCAAATGATGAAAAATCGTCAACAATCCATGCTAGAAAGAGCAGCATCGGAAATTGGTGTAGAAGTCGAAGTTGATTATTGCAGAACAGCGCAGGATCAAACCCAATCCAGTTTTCGGAATACTTAGACGTTAGATGGCAAGACACCTTGAACGAAGATTGGTAAAATAATTATTAAAGTACAAGATTAAAATAAGGAAATAAGGGCAGCTTTTCTGCTCTTTTTTATGTTTAAGCTTCCGACGACCAACAGAAAAAATGACCTACGACTTTCAAAACTTAGCGAATCTTTATCAAAATGCCCTTCTTCAAGATGTGATTCCTTTTTGGGAAAAGTATTCTTTAGATCGAGAACAGGGCGGATATTTTACTTGCTTAGACCAAGAAGGCAAAGTTTACGACACCGACAAATTTATCTGGCTACAAAATCGTCAAGTTTGGCTATTTTCTACTCTTTATAATCAACTTGAAAAACGTCAGAGTTGGTTAGATATTGCGGCGCATGGGGCGAATTTTCTGGCAAAACAAGGTCGAGATCAAGATGGAAATTGGTATTTTTCTCTAGATCGCGCGGGAAATCCTCTAACTCAACCCTACAATATTTTTTCTGATTGTTTTGCAGCAATGGCTTTTAGTCAATATGCGTTGGCATCGGGTGAAAATGAGGCAAAAGCGATCGCATTACAAGCTTATAACAACGTTTTACGACGAAAAGATAATCCTAAAGGTCAATATAGTAAAATCTATCCTGGTACCCGTTCCCTCAAATCCTTAGCCGTTCCCATGATTTTGGCGAATTTAACCTTAGAAATGGATTGGTTACTTTCTCCTGAAACATTAGAATTAGTTTTAGAGCAAACGGTCACAGAAGTGATGACTGATTTTCGGGATACAGAACGGGGATTAATGTTTGAAAATGTGCAACTAGACGGTTCCCATTTAGATTGTTTTGAGGGACGATTAATTAATCCAGGGCATGGTATTGAGGCCATGTGGTTCATTATGGATATTGCCAACCGTCGTCAGGATCAACAGACAATTAATCAAGCGGTGGATGTAGTTTTAAGCACTCTTAATTTTGCTTGGGATCAAGACTATGGCGGGCTATATTATTTTATGGATGCAGATGGCCATCCTCCTCAACAACTAGAATGGGATCAAAAATTGTGGTGGGTGCATCTGGAATCTTTAGTGGCTCTGGCAATGGGCTATCGTTTAACGGGACGAACAGAATGTTGGGAATGGTATCAACGGTTACATGATTATAGTTGGTCAAAGTTTGCTGATCCTGAATATGGAGAATGGTTTGGTTATCTCAATCGTCGAGGAGAAGTTTTACTGAATTTGAAAGGTGGAAAATGGAAAGGTTGTTTTCATGTGCCACGTGCTTTATTACTTTGTTGGAAAAATTTTGAGCAACTAGCAGCAATTTGAGGTTTTTTGCATAAACCCTCGAAAAG
>JANNLO010000234.1:0-26152 GCA_031396835.1 Snowella sp. SOY_38_metabat_116 | reverse complement strand
AATTCTCATTTTAAAACATTTGTACTATAAAAAGTTGTCAAATTTATCAATACAGTTAAGCAGGTCAACGATAGAATAAGGGTTTCAGGCATTGCAAAGCGATAGATTCATGAGAATCATTCTCATAATGAGAATTGCTGGCTTGTTGGGATATTACCAAAAAATGATCGCATTCGTTAATTCTTGAGAAACGCGATCGCGAAAATATTTATAATAAGGCTAAATTATTCTTGATTGGAAATAATTAGAGGATCTTCAGAGATGCCTAACATATAAACTTCGTCCAAATTATGATGTCTTTCAAGAGCAGCTTCGTGAATAGTAAAATAGATAGGTGTACCAGTATGAACATAGTCTGGCATTCTCCTTTTATTCCCATCATATGTTTCTCCAATTCTTTCAAACATATCGTTAAAAAATCCAAAAATTGGATTAGGATTTCTGTCACTGCCTTTTATTCCGCCACCGTCAGATGGTTTTTCTTTTTCGATCTCTGGATTAGGCTTTTTCTTGTCGATCTCTTGATCTTTTATTTCAAAAATATTGCCTGTAGGAAAAGGTACTGTAGTCACAATATCTTCTGTGTTTGCAATTCTCCAGTGTTGAACTTTAGTTCCTTCAAATTTAGTAGCAAATTCTCGATTTCCACAACGGGGACTAGCGAAGGTATAAAGAGTAATTCGTTTAGAATCCGTGAATTGACTGTTCTTTAAAATATCTGGAATAGCTAATGTTGCCAATGCTCCGCCAAGGCTATGGCCTGTAACAAAAACTTGAGTATCAGAATTATGAGTTGATTTTTTTAGAGCATCCTGAATTTGCGTTTTCAGATTGACGTAAATACCTCGAAAGCCTGCTGTGACAGAACCAAAAATATTATCTTCATTGACGGGATAAGGTACTAATCGAGTATCCGCATCTTTAAACCATTCCATGAATTTTTTTGTACCACGAAAAACAACAAAGATTTCACTATTTTGTTCGTCGTAAGCAATAAAACCAAAAGGATTTATCCCTTGCTCTAATAGAGGGAAAATCTCATAACCACAACTTTGTGTCCAGTTAGCAAACTTATTTGTTTGTTTAACACTATCATCAAATTGATCATAAGATTTTTGAACTAGCCCCGCCAATTGACGAGCTTTCTTAGAATTAAATCCTTCGTAATTAGGATTAAAGGTAGATATTTTTGCGCTGTGAATATCAGTCATTTTTAGCTCCTTGTTGTTTATTGGCTGTATAGTGATTGAGTATTTTTTGATATTCGCTAACGACCCACTAAAACAGAGCGAATAGTTGCCGAATCTTGAAACATTTTCGTCTCGTTATATTCTTTTGACGGGGAGGGATAGATTCCCGCGAACTGTCGCCCTGAAACAGTCGGCTGAAAAAACAAATACCGAGGAGAATAATGAGCAAATCTGACCTGTTCCCTCGATTCATTCTGTGTGTTATGAAACAAGGTTGCCGCTCCGTATATTGTTTCGGCTTGTTTCAACAGTGTCCCTGCTCCTACTCCTTCGGCTGTACGATAATTTGGATTATCCGTCAGTAATAGCTCAATTAGGTCGGAATCGGAAAAGTTTGTTCCGCTAGGATACAGGATGTAATACTGCACTATTCCAGATTGATTAACTGCGATCGCATCAAAATCAACAATGAAAGAAGACACAACTTGAAATTTTGTATCCGTCCCCAATTTTCGTTTTAATTGCTTTAAGGTCATTCCTAATCGAGCAGAGCCAATTCCCTGTACTGAAATCAGAAAATTATCAGAGATAGGTGGCTTGCTTTTTTTGAATGTTGGAGATGATGGTTCTATCGTTTGGGGAGTTGCCGAAGCGGGAGAAGGTTTAGTTTTTATGGATTCCACCGTATTTCCCCAACAACTCATCAACGTCATTGACAAAATTAAGAATAACCATGAATTTCTCATGAACCTAAACCCACTCCGCTTCGATAACTTATCTAACTAAAAACCATTGATTGGTGTTTTGAGTAATCGCTTAATGGTTTCAGAGTTTTGCCAGTTGTCACCTAAAGAACCATCAACAACCAGTTTGTCAGGATTATGCTTATTCCAAAGACTTTGGAAGGCCTTAATTCCCAAGCTGCGTAAGTCAGTTCCACCAATAAAGTCATAATGAGGAACATCTTTTGGGCCAAACCATCGCCAACCTTGGGCTTGGAGGAATGGTTTCCAGGTTAGAGCATCATTTATGTCTAATGCCAGACCACTTTCATGGTTGCTTGTTCCAGGTTTGGCAACAGCCGTGATACCACACCCACCAGATCCAAAGTTTTTTAGGCGGAACAGGAGGTATTGTTGAGCGAAGGTTCGATAGGCAGAATTAATGCTAAGTTTTGCACCTGGTCGTTTATCGATCGCTGCTTTTAGTTTTGCCTTAGCAGTTGGCCCGCCAACAAAAGGTATCACGGCAGAACCAAGAGTTACATTGAGATCATCAATTTTCACCAGCTTACCAGGGGCAATGATGTTCAATTCAGCGAAAAGTTGATCGTTCAATCCTTTAAGAATACCTGTGTTCGGACAGAGTGAAAGCTTAATGTCTTTAAATAAAGTTGCCATGAGATTTACTCCAAGAATATGTGTTAGATTGTGTTTTCCCTATGCCGTCTAGTTTTAAAATCACTTGTTAGACCGAAAGAACAGGAAAAAGCGAAGAAATTAGGGGATATTCAGATAATTTGCAAATAAAAGGTTTAAATGCGTCTTAGCTTATTCCAACGGATCTCGTTCGATAGTTAACAAACCTAAAGCTTCTAGAACAAAAACGCCTGCAACTCCGTCTGTTGCAAAACCTTGGCTGTCCTCATATTCTTTAACGGCTTGTTCTACTCCCAGTCCAAACAGACCATCGATTGGCCCACTATAAAAACCAAGCTCTTGCAATTTCTGCTGAAGCTTCTCTACATCTGAACCTGTTGAACCTACATATAAGTTTTCCATGAGTTCAGGAGTTGGGTTTTCTTCTGTTATTTTGGGTTTGCTAGTTTCTGACATTGATTATTCCTCTTTATATTTTGAGTTTATTGTTTTAGGAGTAGAGCTTATTCAATTTCAGCGTGTTCTTCAAAGATAAAATGTTCATCCCGACCCGCTTTGGTTTTATTGGGCCATTTAACCCAGTAATGACGTTCTTCGCGGCGGACATCAAGCACAGGATAACTTCCTAGGGCAATATTTACGAGTTCTGATGCTGGAATGTCTGCTGCTTGTTCGGTGGAAGGTTTAAGAACAGTATTTTGAGTGATTTTCAGCGTTGCGGGTTGAATAGTTGAGGAATCATCACCATCGCCAATTAATCCCACTTTTATCGCTTCTGCCATTTTTTCAGCATCGAATTTACCCATATCTGATACCGAATCAACAAAGCAACACTCAATTAAAATAGCGGGCATGGAAGTATTTTTAATGACATAGAAGCCAGTATTTTTTACTCCTCGGCCGTTAAATCCTAACTTCACAATTTCAGCTAATACCGATTTCGCGATCGCCTGAGAAGCATTACTAATGGCAAAAACTTCCGATCCACTCGCCTTACCATTGAAAGCATTAAAGTGAATAGATACAAAAATATCTACCGCACTAGAATTTGCTTTATCGACTCGCTTTTTAAGAGATTCATTCACTGTACTCGCAGA
This sequence comes from Snowella sp. SOY_38_metabat_116, assembly GCA_031396835.1. GTDB lineage: Bacteria > Cyanobacteriota > Cyanobacteriia > Cyanobacteriales > Microcystaceae > Snowella. The sequence continues at coordinate 22,486 of JANNLO010000234.1, read as the reverse complement.
AGTTGGGGTGCAGTTGATAACACTATGACCCGCCGCCGATAATTTTGCCATCAGACGAGTACCGACATCTTTTGTCAAGGCATCTTCTTGCTTAATCCCTGATGCACCAATATCTTTTGGAGGGCAGTTGTGTCCCACGTCAATTCCAAATTTCATGATTAATCTCCTTTGATTTTTTACTGTTGTTAAAGAATTTGAAGTTTATGTTCTAAAAGACTAAGAGTAGAGCAAGGAAATAAGTCTCGCAATTTATCAAAAATCTCATGAATTAGAATCAATTCATTAATAAAACATATTAAGGATTAACCCTAGACTTGTAAATGGGAAAAAGTCGGAAAAAGTATGTTCTTGGGTCGGAAAAAAGTCGGAAAAAGTCGGAAAAAGTTTGACATAATTTTTAAGTTAGATTTGCCGAGATATCGAAGTTGGTAAATCTTGACTAAGAGGAATTTTTACTCAAATTTAGAGATATTTTTCGGGGCGATCGCTTTTCCAACATCAGCGAGATCTAGAAAAATTGAATTTAATGATAGGCTGATTGAGTAATAAAGCGAGTCCAAACTCAATCCCTTCAACTCAATAATTTATAGGAACAAATAATGGCACGTTTAGCTCTGCTGAGTGTATCGAATAAAACTGGTTTAATTGAACTCGCTCGTCAGTTAGTGGATGAATTTCAGTTTGATCTCGTCAGTAGTGGCGGAACTGCCCAAGCTTTAAAAGCTGCTGGATTGCCTGTGACTAAAGTGAGCGATTATACAGGTTCTCCCGAAATTTTAGGCGGCAGAGTCAAAACCCTCCATCCCAAGATTCATGGCGGCATTTTAGCTCGTAAAGATTTAGCCCAAGATTTGGCAGATTTAGCCGCAAACGATATTCTTCCCTTGGATTTAGTGGTTGTGAATCTCTATCCTTTTGCACAAACGATCGCCAAACCCAATGTCACAGTGGCAGAAGCAGTCGAACAAATTGATATTGGTGGCCCAGCGATGATTCGAGCAACGGCTAAAAACTTTTTTCACACGACAATTTTATCGAATCCCGACCAATATGCTCTATTTTTAAAATCCTTACGAGAAAATAATGAAATTTCTTTAGAACTGCGCCAACAATTTGCGGGAGAAGCCTTTGCTCTGACTAATTCTTATGATCAAGCGATCGCGGCTTATTTTGCTAATTTGAATAATATTGCCTCTCCAAGCTTTGAATTAAGCGGAAATCTCTTGCAAACCCTGCGTTACGGCGAAAATCCCCATCAAAGTGCAGCTTGGTATCAAATAGGAAGCGAACTTTCGGGCTGGTCAAGTTCAGAAAAACTACAGGGAAAAGAATTAAGTTATAATAATTTAGTTGATTTAGAAGCTGCAAGACGAATTATTGCTGAATTTGACCCGATTCACCCCGTTGTTGCCATTCTTAAACACACTAATCCTTGTGGAGTTGCAATGGGAAATAGCTTGGTTAATGCTTACGAAAAGGCTTTTAATGCTGATGCAATCTCTGCTTTTGGCGGAATTGTTGTTTTGAATCAGTCCTTGGATGCAGAAACGGCGAAGGCAATGACTCAAACCTTTTTGGAATGTATTGTCGCGCCCGCTTGCACCCCAGAAGCTCAAGTTATTTTAGGAAAAAAATCTAATTTGCGCGTTTTAATTCTGCCCGATTTAAACACAGGCCCCACTCAAAACGTTAAAGCGATCGCAGGCGGATTATTAATTCAATCTTCTGATGATGAGATTGATCAACCTGAAACTTGGCAAGTTGTCACCGAAAAACAACCCACACCTGAACAATTAGCCGAATTATTATTTGCGTGGAAAGTTGCGAAACACGTTAAATCTAATGCGATCGTGGTGACAAAAGACCTTGTAACCCTGGGAGTGGGAGCAGGTCAAATGAATCGCGTTGGTTCTGTAGAAATTGCGCTCAAACAAGCTGGAGAAAATGCGATCGGCGGATTTTTAGCGAGTGATGGATTTTTCCCTTTTGATGATTCAGTCAAAACTGCTGCTGCTGCTGGAATTACGGGCATTGTTCAACCTGGTGGCTCAGTCCGAGATCAAGATTCAATTCAAGCGGCGAATGAATTAGGAGTAATCATGGTCTTGACAGGAATTCGCCATTTTCTGCATTAACTCTTAAGTATCAGAGTTCTTGATTGCGAGTAAGTGAAATGATCCCCAATAATTTCTGGTCAAAACTGCTAGTTTAGCAAGAAAATCTTTGATAATCGCCAATAAAGCAAATTAGATACTATTCCCTCTCAAAAGGGTTGACTTATTGGTAAACTCTAGTATGCTACTAAATTAATATTAATCATTCTTTAGATTGATAGAGATAAAAATTAGTTCCCATTTTTCTATTAATCTATAATTTCTGTATTGATTGTTCGTTCATCATTTTGGCGTGAGGCAGTAAAGATATCGTGTTTTCTAGCGTTATACGACAATCAAAAAAAGATCAACAGGCGGCTTCTGAGCCATCTTTTGGCAAGGGTGTTATCAAAATAGCAGGTGGAACCGTTCTGGCGGTCGGATTGCTCGCTAGTGCTGCGATCGCTGGAGGATTAGTCGGGCTGGCAATTAGTTTTCGGAATCTGCCTGATGTTCGTACCCTTAAAACCTATGTTCCTGCTCAAACCAGTTATATTTATGATGCTAAAGGGCGAGAATTATTGAGTCTTCATGATGAAGCTAATCGTAAACTTGTGAGTTTGGGTCAGATTTCTCCCTATCTCAAACGGGCTGTCATGGTGATCGAAGACAGTAGTTTTTATGCTCACCAAGGAATTAATCCCAATAGTGTGGGTCGGGCGATTCTAACTAACTTTAAAAGTGGTGGCGTATCCGAAGGCGCATCAACCCTAACGATGCAGTTAGTCAAAAATATTTTTCTTTCTAAAAAGCGAGTCGTCACTCGTAAAGCCGCTGAAGCAGTATTAGCAATTCGGGTCGAACAGGTTTTTGATAAAGATGAAATTTTATTAATGTATCTCAATAATATTTATTGGGGTAATAATAATTATGGCATCCAAACCGCCGCCGAAAGTTATTTCAAAAAATCAGCCTCTCAACTTAATTTAGCCGAATCAGCCATGTTAGCGGGGATGATCCAAGCCCCAGAATCCTACAGTCCTTACCGCAAATTTAAAGCAGCCAAAGCTCGCCAAGAAGTTGTTCTAGACCGAATGCAATATTTAGGATGGATTAACGCAGCAGAACATCAAGCAGCCATAAATGCCAAACTTGTTTTGGGTAAACCCACAGCTTGGAGAGGCAGTAAACTTCCTTATGTTACCGATACAGTGATTCAAGAACTAAATGAACGCTTTGGAGATGAAACCCTAAGAAAAGGAGGTTTGCAGGTTCAAACAACGGTTGATTATGACCTCCAGAAAAAAGGAGAATCTGTTGTAAAACAAGCATATCAACGGCTCAAAGGAGGATTAAAGGGTAAAAATTTACAACTTGCTTTGGTGTCGATTGATCCCAGAACTCATTTTATTAAAACGATTGTGGGAGGAGTTGACTATGAAAAAAGCCAATTAAATCGAGCTTTTCAATCCCGCCGTCAACCAGGCTCTTCTTTTAAACCTTTTGTCTATTACACCGCTTTTGCTTCGGGTAAATATACTCCTGATTCGGTCGTTTATGATGGGCCAATCAGTATCCGTGATGGTGGAAAATTTTATACTCCCAAAAACTATGGTGGCGGTTATTCTGGGGCAATGTCTGTTCGCAGTGCTGTTGTCTCTTCTCAAAATATTCCTGCGGTGGTAGTGGGTAACAAGGTTGGAATTAGCAAAATTATTGACGCTAGTCGTCGTATGGGAATTAAGAGTCCTTTGCAGGCTGTTTCTTCTTTGCCTTTAGGTTCTGTAGATGTGACTCCAATTGATATGGCAACGGCCTATGCTACTTTGGCAAGCAATGGTTGGTACTCTGAACCGACGATTATTCTACGAGTTACAGATAGTCAAGGCAATGTTTTGTTGGATAACACTCCCAAACCCCAATTAGTTTTAGACCCCTGGGCTGCTGCTAGTACGAGTTCTGTTTTAACTTCTGTAGTTAATGGAGGGACAGGAAAAGCGGCTTATTTGGGAAGACCAACGGCGGGTAAAACGGGAACAACCGACAATGAGCGAAATGTTTGGTTTGTGGGTTATGTTCCTCAGTTGGCAACGGCGGTTTGGCTCGGCAATGATAATAATGCACCTTTAGGAAAAGGAATTACGGGCGGACAATATGCGGCTCCTATTTGGCGTAGTTTTATGAGTCAAGCTGTGAAAGATCTGCCCGTTGAATTTTTCCCTGCTGCTTCTCAGTTCCCACGCCCGAAGCCGACAAAATAAGTTGATTAAGTTAGACTTCGCTATTTACACGTTTAACGAATTTCTCAACTAAATTGAGAACAATTTGAGGAACTTCGTGGCCCATATCAAATTCATGGTATTCAACTTGCGTGGCGATCGCATTTAACCTGTCACGAGTTTTTCGGGCAGCTTGAATGGGAACAACCAGATCTTGTTTGCCGTGAACTATCAAAACAGGAGGAGTTGAGTTTTTCAGTAAATTAGGCTGAGAATGAAGATAGCCACTCAAACTAAAAATTCCTGCTAGGGGTAAATCTATTCCCACATCCAAGGTCATGGCTCCTCCTTGAGAAAATCCACCCAAAACCGTGCGAGTGAGGGGAACTCCTGTTTCTGTTTCCAAGGATAATAACCAGTCTCTGAGTAGTTGGCGGCTTTCTGGCAATCCATCATAACCTTGCGTTTCTAGTGAATACCAGGCTCGTCCTGACGGAACTTCATAATGAGGGAATGGAGCATGGGGAAACAAAAATTGATAATTGGGTAAATCCAAGGTTTGAGCCAAAGGGACTAAATCATGGGCATCAGATCCCCAACCGTGCAATAAAACCAGTAAATGCTTCGGGGCATTACCATTAGAAGGCGGGACTGCGATCGCGTTAAGAGTCATAATCAAAATTTTTTTAACAGGCTAAACATAACATGAAATAATAAAAATAAATCTATTTTATTTAAGAAAAACTTTGCTTTTAACTATTTTTAATTTAAAGATAAAATATGGATTCTCAAATAAAAATTATTGTTCTTGATGATGATCCGACTGGTTCTCAGACCGTTCATAGTTGTCTTTTATTGATGCAATGGGATGTAGAAACTCTGCGATTAGGATTGCGAGATGAGGTTTCGATTTTCTTTATTTTAACGAATACTAGAGCTTTACCTTCAGACAAGGCAGCCCAAATTATTCGTGAAGTTTGTCATAATTTAAAATTGGCTTTGGCGGCTGAAAATATTGAAGAATTTTTGATTGTTAGTCGTTCTGATTCAACTTTGCGCGGTCATTACCCGATTGAAACCGATGCGATCGCCGAAGAATTGGGAGATTTTGATGCTCATTTCTTAATTCCAGCCTTTTTTGAAGGAGGTAGAATTACTCGCGATAGTATTCATTATTTAATAGTTGATGATGTCCCAACACCTGTTCACGAAACTGAGTTTGCAAAAGATTCAGTTTTTGGTTATCACCACAGTTATTTGCCTGATTATGTGGAAGAAAAAACGAACGGAAAAATTAAATCTAAGCAAGTCAAACGCTTTTTATTAAACGATATTCGCCAAGGTTGTTTAACAGAATTAATGGAGCTTCATGATAATCAATGTGCCGTTGTTGATGGGGAAAATCAGGCAGATTTTGATCAGTTTGCCCAAGATATTTTAGCCGCTACAAATGCAGGAAAACGCTTTTTATTTCGCAGTGCAGCTAGTATTTTAACTTCTTTAGCTCAGTTAGGAAAACAACCTTTAGCACCTGAATTAATGGCACAATATAAACCAACAAATAAAACAGGCGTAATCTTAGTTGGTTCCCATGTCAAGAAAACAACTGAACAATTAAATCATTTATTACAAGAATCAGGCATTATAGGAGTTGAAATTGATGTAACTCGTCTGCGAGATTTTCCAGAACAACACAATCAATTAATATTAGAAACCTTAGAAAAAATCAAACTTATTCGCCAAGAAAATAAAACCCCAGTTATTTATACTAGCCGTCAAGAATTAGTTTTTAAAACCATTCAAGAACGCTTAGATTTTGGGGTTTCTGTTTCAGCATTATTAATGAATATTGTTCAAAAATTACCCAAAGATATCAGCTTTTTAATCAGTAAAGGTGGTATTACTTCTAATGATGTTTTAAGTACGGGTTTAAGCCTACGTTCAGCCCGTTTACTAGGACAAGTTTTACCTGGTTGCTCGATGATAACAACTGCCGAAGATCATCCTTTATTTCCTAATTTACCTGTTATTTTATTTCCTGGAAATGTGGGAAATGCTCAGGGTTTAACTACTGTTTATCGTCGTTTAAATCAAACTTAATAAATAAATCAAAAAATAAAAATTAATTACAATATTCGTTTTAATTACGTACAAGATAGTTAAATAAAATAAGGACATAATATACTATGCCCCTACGAATATTTTGTATCTAATCAAACTGCAATCTAATAATTTCAACTAATATTTTAGAAACCAGTTTTAAGTATTGGGTTCTGCTTGAACAGCCGTTGCGCCATCAACACCACCCGCAATTGCTTTGGCTTGTGCTAAGACACTTTCTGCATCTTCGTTATAACGTAGAACAACAGTACTTTCCGATTGAGCAACCCAAAGTCCAACGTGATCAGAAATATCAGCATCATCTAGGGCTTTGGCAACTCGTTTAGCTAGGCCACTTTCGTCAAAATTGCCATCTAAACCGACTTTATGCGCAGGAATAGATTGTGCTTGAGCAGCTTCTTGAACGGCAACGGCTGGGGTTGCGGCTGCTTTGGCTTCTTCTTCTTTTCCGAAAAGTTTACCGAGAAAACCCATGATTTTATCTCCTGGAATAAGGGAAAATTTGAATTAATAAAGTGAAAACGTTCTTAGCATTTTGAGATTGATAATCACAATTTGCTTTTATTAGGATGTTTACTCTAAATCTTGAAAAATAGTTTAGCAAAGAATGTTCTGTTTTTGGATCTGCTTTTAGGGCGATCGCGAACTTGATTGAATTTTAAAGACAAGATCAATTCTGAATCCTGATTGATATTGAACGGATAATGTTAAGGTGATAGTTTGAAATTCAAATTTTTATGATTTATCAGATGACTTCTGATACTGCTCTTCCTCAAACATCCCAAATCCAACTGCAATCAGAATCGGGAAAACTCCTATTAACGTTGCCAATGCCGTCTAAAACCGATCTTCTCCAGGATTGGCCCATTTTGGAACAGGCTCTTAGAGCTTATATCAAAACCAAAGAAGGAACTTGGCAAACAGGAATACCCGTTCAGTTGGTCGCTCAAGATCGACTTTTGGACGTTCGGCAATTACAAGCGATCGCCGAAATTCTTCAAGAAGTTCATCTAAAAATAGGTTGGGTACAAACTACTCGTCGTCAAACGGCGATCGCGGCTGTAACCGCAGGCTATTCCGTTGATCAATCTGCCCGACTTCCAACATTACTTGTTCCCGAATCTTCTATTGTCGTTGTTCAACCGTTATATCTGACAAACACCGTGCGATCGGGCATAGAAATTCGTCATGCTGGGAATGTTGTTCTGGTGGGCGATGTAAATCCGGGAGGCGCAATTATTGCTCATGGCGATATTCTGATTTGGGGAACATTGCGAGGCACAGCCCATGCTGGAGTTGAAGGAAACCGAGAAGCAATTGTTATGATCTTGAAATTAGCCGCCAGTCAAATACGCATTGCTGACCTTGTTGCCAGAGTTTCACCAGAGGCAGCCGATCAAGGAGAACCCGAAGTAGCGTATATTACTCCTGAAGGTATTCGTCTTGCTTCTGCCCGTAGTTTTAAAAAACCCAAGTAAAATTTAGAAATTGGTAATTTATTACTTAAAGCTAACATTTAAAAATAGAACATTGATTGCTAAATTATGAATCGTATTATTGTTGTAACTTCTGGAAAAGGTGGCGTTGGAAAAACAACAACGACTGCTAACTTAGGAGCGGCTCTAGCGCGTTTAGGAAAAAAAGTCGCTCTTATTGATGCGGATTTTGGGCTACGAAATTTAGATCTTTTATTAGGATTAGAGCAACGAATTGTTTATACAGCCATTGATGTTTTATCTGGTGATTGCACCATTGATAAAGCTTTAGTAAAAGATAAGCGTTTGCCCAATTTAGTTCTTTTACCCGCCGCCCAAAATCGTTCTAAAGAGGCGATTAATGCAGAACAAATGCAATCTTTAGTAGATCAATTATCCCCAAAATTTGATTACATTATTATTGATTGTCCTGCGGGAATTGAAATGGGTTTTCGCAATGCCGTTAAGCCTGCCAAAGAAGCAATTATTGTGACAACTCCTGAAATGTCGGCGGTACGAGATGCTGATCGCGTGATTGGATTATTAGAAGCCGAAAACATTGAACGCATTAGTTTAATTATTAATCGTCTTCGTCCTGAAATGGTTCAACTCAATCAAATGATCGGCGTAGAAGATATTTTGGAACTGTTAGCTATTCCGCTTTTAGGCATTGTACCCGATGACCAAAAAATTATTATTTCTACTAATAAAGGTGAGCCTCTTGTTTTAGAAGAAAAACTGTCTGTTCCTGGTTTAGCTTTTCAAAATATTTCTCGACGTTTGGAAGGGCAAGATATACCTTTCTTAGACTTTATGGCTGCTCACAATAGTCTGTTGAGTCGAATCCGTCGTCGTTTTTTAGGTAATTAAGTTTAGATTTGCTGACTAATAAACCAAGTTTTAACAGGGTTGAAGATGATACTAGATTTAATTGAACGTTTGTTTGGAAGAAATTCCAAAAGTGGAGATGACGCTAAAAGGCGACTTAAGTTGGTCATTGCCAATGATCGCTCTGGTTTAAGCCAAGAAATGTTAGAAATGATGCGTCGAGACATTCTGGAAGTGGTCAGTCGCTATGTGGAAATTGATTCAGAAGAAATGGAACTCTCCCTAGAAAGTGATCAACGCATGACGGCCTTGATTGCAAATTTGCCCGTGCGCAGGGTGAAACGGCAACGTCCCAAATCTGAAATTAATAATTAATTTAACCAGAAATTAGCGGCGATCGCTCTTTATGTGGCAGCTTATTGATATTTAAAGTTGTCTTATTTTTATTGATAAAACTATGCAAATTTTTATTAGTACGGGAGAAGTTTCAGGCGATTTACAGGGCGCGATGTTAGTTGATTCTCTGAAAAATCAAGCTATAAATCAAGGAATTGATTTAAAAATCCAAGCTCTCGGCGGCGACTTAATGGAAAAAGCGGGAGCCAAATTATTAGCAAATACGGCGGCCATTGGTTCAGTGGGATTATCGGAATCTTTGCGTTTTATTTTGCCGACTTGGAAAATTCAACAATTAGTTAAAACCTATCTACAACAAAATTCTGTTGATTTATTAATTCTGATTGATTATATGGGGCCAAATTTGGCGATCGCCGATTATGTTCATCAACAATTTCCCCAAATACCAATTATTTATTACATTGCCCCGCAAGCTTGGATTTGGTCACCCATTGCCAAAGATACCCAGAAAATTGTCAACTTTACCGATAAATTACTGGCTATTTTTCCTGAAGAAGCAAAATTTTTTCAACAAAAAGGCGTAGATGTGACTTGGGTTGGGCATCCCCTATTAGATCGCATTGCCAAAGCACCAAATCGAGAAACTGCCCGAAAAACTTTAGGGATTGCGCCCGAGCAATTAGCCGTCGCTTTGTTGCCCGCATCCCGTATTCAGGAACTCAAATATCTTTTGCCTGTCATTTGTGAAGCCGCGAGACAATTACAAGAAAAATTACCCCACGTTCATTTTTGGTTGCCCATTTCTTTAGAAAATTATCGCGATCGCATTGAACAAACGGTCAAAGATTATGGGTTAAATATCACTCTGCTCAAAGGTCAAACCCTAGACGCGATCGCCGCCGCCGATTTAGCCATTACCAAATCAGGAACTGTTAATCTAGAAATCGCTTTATTAAAAGTGCCGCAAGTTATTCTCTATCGCGTCAGTCCTTTGACTATGTGGGTTGCCCGTAAAATCCTCAAATTTGACGTTCCTTTTGTCGCTCCGCCTAATATCGTCATGCAACGGGAGATCGTGCCAGAATTGCTCCAGGAAGCTGCAACACCTGAACGAATTTTCCAAGAATCCCTAGATATTTTGACGAACTCCGAACGCCGTCCCACAATTTTAGAGAATTATCAAGAATTAGAAAAATCTTTGGGAGAAACAGGAGTTTGCGATCGCGCGGCCCAAGAAATTTTTAATTTTATGCAAACTCAAACAAAAAAATAAAGCAGGGCATGACCCCGCCTTAAATACTCAAAAAGTCTTAGAAAAGCTTAGTAAAGGGCTTCTTCTTGGTGAGTTTCGATGGTCACATCAGAAGTAGGATAGGCGACACAGGTCAAGACAAAGCCTGCGGTGATTTGGTCATCATCCAAGAAAGACTGATCAGACTGATCAACTGTACCAGTGGTGATTTTTCCAGCACAAGTAGAACAAGCTCCAGCTCGACAGGAGTAAGGTAGATCTAGCCCCGCTTCTTCGGCAGCATCTAAAATATAAGTATCATCAGGACAATCAATCGTTGTATCAAGTCCTTCTGCTGCGTTAACAAATTTAACTTTGTAAGTTGCCATTTCAAGTGTTCCTCTAATTTATGTCGCTTTGGTTAAGGTAGGATTTGACTGAAGTGAAAAAGATTTCTTATTTAAAAAAATCTAACCCCACTTCAACGATAAAATTCACCCTTTGATACTACGAGAAAACCCTCGCCTGTTTAGCTTTCATTAGAAAAGAAATTCCAAACCAAACTTAGAATAATTTTTTCTTATGAGATTTAGATGAGCAGCTAGCCAGATTTTTTCCCAATGGATCAGGATATTTTCCGACTTTAACAGGGTATTTGGGTCAAAATTTGTTCTCAATCAGTTCATAAATTCCAGTTATAAATTTTATTGATAACTAAATAATATCAATATCGCAAAATTAAGGCAATTCGCTGATGAATAGCAAGGGTTTCATCTCCCACCAAAAGGACTTCTCCCCCCATTGCTAGCACAACTTCAATAACTTCATCCACTGCATCGTCCATAACCTCAGTGCCACCTGGATCTTTTACAAGCTCAATTCCACCATTTTCGGATAAAATTGCTGGTTCGTGATAACTTTTCTCTACTAAAAGTAATTTACCGCGACCTTCCTTTGCTAATCGCCAGGCTTCTCCGATAGTAGAAACAAATTTTTGCGCACTCACCGCATCTTCCAATTGTTGCAACGCATTGACTCGTTCTGTTTCCCGAACAGATTGTACGATTGGCCATACTTGGGGAATGATTTCGTGGATACTGATTTTATCAAAATTGCCAATAATGTTTCCAGCGATCGCGGCCGAATGTTGTGAAACTTCTTGAAAGAAAGAGACTTGACGATCAACACCACCGACAATTAAGGGTAAGGACTCGTCCTGGGCATAATTAGTAAAATCACCATCTACTTTTTGTAAAAAGCGGCGATGTCTGTCGTCTCGATAGCTAGAATCTGAATCATAGGGAAGCGGTGCTGTTGCGCCAGGCCCTGTCATTTGTGTCGCAAAATTTTCATCATTAATCTCTTCTAAAATTTCTCCCGTTCCCGCTAATAAACGAGTGGAAGACTGGCTCAACAGCAAGACCCAATAACGAACTTCCCGATGCAAACCATAGACTAGATCTCGTGTCGCAAAAGTTTTATCAATGATTACTCGCGCAGGAACAGAAAAAGGCAGATGATAGAGCTTAGCAAAGTCATGACTGACATACAACGCTAATCCGCCGAGGGCATGGGCATAGTCAATTTCGTCTACAAGTTTTTCCAAATTCTCGAATAAGGGTGCTAATTCACGAGCAGAAAACTCTTCACCTAGTCGAGTTGTTGCTTCATTTACTAAGTTTTTGACTAGAATTGGGTCTTGTTTATTTTCTGGTGAAGTGCGATGAGTTGGTAATAAAATGGAAAGTGCTGGAACCTTTGTTAGGGATTGTAATTGCTTTAGATCTTGACGAGTTATCATGAATTTTGCTAATTATATATAAGCTTTTTATTGTAATAGAGTCTTTACCTCAAGTCAATGATTTTAAGAAAGCTAAATCTTTCCTCCAAAGCCTTTATTTATTGCCTAGATATTACAAGAGAATTAATATTAATAAAATTTTGTCTGATAAACAGATTTAAAATGCAAAAAATTAGATAAAATAGCTAACGTTTGAAAGCTTAAAGCATTTACTTCTCATCAAGAAATAAAATTTTAAAATAATAGTTATCTCGATTAGTTTTTCTATTAAGAGAAATCATCTTATAATAAATCTTTAGTTAGCAATTATTAACCTATCGAGAAAAATTATGGGAGAAAAACTTAGTCAGTTATTAACACCGATCGCAGCTTGGTTTAACAGTTTTGGAATGCCAGAAGTGATTGTACATTGGGGTCATCCCGTGATGATGGGAACCGTAATTTTTGTGATGGGTGGTTATGTCGCCTACGCAGGTTGGCAAAGTCGTTTAAACCCAGATCCCGCGATCGCCGCCCAGAATCGCACTGATCACCGAAAACTCGCCCCTTGGATGTTTTTATTCCTCACTTTGGGCTATACAGGCGGAATTTTATCCCTTGTTATGCACGATCATCCATTACTAGAAAGTCCTCACTTTTTAACAGGTTCTATTGCTTTATTATTATTAGCAATTAATGGAATGTTTTCTATCTTTGGATTTGGCGGTTCTCAAAAAGAAACCTTTCGTTCTGTCCATGCCTACTTAGGTGCAGGAATCATGATCTTGTTCTTGGTTCATACTGCTTTTGGTCTAAGTTTGGGCTTTTCTCTTTCGTAATTTGTCAGTTTTAAAAAATTCCTAGAATCTTGAACTTTCAGGATTTTAGGGATTAATTTTTCCTAAGTTTTCCATGAAATTAAGTTTCAAATTATCGTAATCATAAAATTATTAATTTAGTATATTTTCTTTAATTCTTAACTACAACCTAGCTTTTAATACCCGTTTGAACTTGCCATAATCCCGCATAAATTCCTCCTTGAGCTAATAACAATTCATGCTTACCTTGTTCTACAACTTCTCCATTTTCCATCACATAAATCCGATCTGCATAACGAATAGTTGAAAGTCGATGGGCGATCGCAATAGTCGTTCGGTTACAAGTAATTTTTTCTAAAGAACGAACAATTGCTGCTTCTGTTTCGTTATCTACTGCTGAAGTTGCTTCATCCAAAATCAAGATCGGAGGATCTTTTAAAATAGCTCTGGCGATCGCTAATCGTTGTCGTTGTCCACCCGATAATTTTTGTCCCCGTTCTCCCACAATCGTGTCATAACCCTGGGGTAATTTTCGAATAAAACTATGGGCCTCTGAGATCTCACAAGCCTGAATAATCTGCTCAAAAGTCACATCAGGACTGCCATAGGCGATATTATCCTTCACTGTTCCATGAAACAGAAAAACATCCTGACTAACTAATCCGATTCCCCGTCGCAAATCGCCTAAATGAATGTCTTGAATATTGATATTATCTAAGGTAATTAAGCCTTTTTGAATCTCATAAAGTCGGAGTAATAACTTTACTAAAGTGCTTTTTCCTGAACCTGTAGAACCAACAATTGCAATAGTTTTTCCTGCGGGAATTGTTAATGATAAATTTCTTAAAATGGGATAGTTTTCTTGATAACTAAAAGTTACATCTTTTAACTGAATTTCGCCCTTAATATCTGCCAACGGTAAAGCCAAATGACCAGAATCGATCGCGATCGGTGTTTCCAATAAATTCATGACTCTTCTAGTGGAAGCCATTGCTCTTTGATAAAGGTCTAAAGTTTGTCCTAAACGAGTTAGCGGCCAGAGTAAACGTTGGGTTAAAAAGACAAGAATGCTATAGGTTCCAACTGCTAATTTGCCATTAACAACATCCATTCCTCCAAATAATAAGATCGCTGTAAATCCTGCTAAGATAACTACTCGAATTAAAGGGACAAAAGCCGCACTTAACGCGATCGCATTCCGATTACTTTGACGATAAGCTTCACTATCTTCTCTGAGTCTTTCTACTTCATAAACTTCAGCAGTAAAACTTTTAATTGTCATAATGCCGCTCAGATTATTCGACAGACGACTATTAAGTAAACTCACCTTTTCTCGAACTAAACTATAACGAGGAGCTAATAAATTTTGAAAGCCAATTGATCCCGCTAAAATAAAGGGAATTGGTAACATCGCCATCCAAGCAATATTGGGCGTAAAAATAAAAAAAGTACCGCTAATAATCACAACTGTCGTTAAAACTTGCAGGATTTCATTCGCTCCCACATCTAAAAATCTTTCTAATTGATTAATATCATCATTTAAAATTGATAATAATCCACCCGTACTACGTTCTTCAAAGTAGGCTAATTCTAAATTTTGTAAATGAGCGTAGGCTTCTAATCGTAAATTATGTTGAATATTTTGTGCTAAATTTCGCCACAAACGTTCATAAGCATACTCAAAAATTGATTCTAATCCCCAGATAATCATAGAAATTAGCGTTAAAAATAAAAGTTGATTAAAAACATCAACGATTCCCCATTTTGCTAGAATAGAAGTCTGTTTTTGAACCACCACATCAACGGCCATTCCAATAATTGCAGGAGGCGCGAGATCAAAAATTTTATTAAGAATTGAACAAATAACGGCTTGCCAAATGAGAGTTTGATAAGATTTTCCGTATTTAATCAACTTTTGAATTGGAGGAATCTGACGAGCATTTTGGTTAGCAATATTCACGTTATTAAAGCTGTAGTATTTTAAAGATATTTTGGATTTTTAAGTCTTTAGAAAAAAGATATTTTTACATTTTTGATACTAATTTCTTTTAATATTTATTCTAGATAGGATAAGTTGTGAGTGATGCAAAAAACAGTGATGATTTTGTCAAAAAGGATACTGATTTTATTAGCTTGACAATAAATTTTACAATTTTTTTTTGATAATTTTCCTCTTTAAAGCTCAAAACTTGCTATAGTTAAGCAGATAATTTGCAAATCAATCAGACATAAGCTATCGATTACCGATTTAAAGGATACCAAAGATGCGAATTTTAGCACTTGTTCCTGGGGGAATTGGCGATCAACTTCTCTTTTTTCCCACCATGGAGAGCCTCAAGCAACAATACTCCAATGCGACAATCGATGTGATCGTTGAGCCTCGCGCTAAACCAGCCTATCGCGTTTGTCCCCACGTTAATGAAATTCTTTTGTTTGATTTTAAAGACCGCAATGGTTTGGCAGATTACCTGAATCTTTTAGGCATTATCCGCGATCGCGAGTATGAAGCCGCCTTAAGTGTTGGAAAAAATTGGACAGTCGGACTCTTGCTCTGGCTCAACGGCATTCCCAAACGAGTCGGTTATCAAACCCAAACTTCCTACTTTTTTACCGATCTAGTTCCCCAGAAATTGCAACAATACACTGCTTATTTCTATCATGACTTAGTGCAAAGCTTTGGCATCCAAACTGCCTGTCCTCCCCTAAAAATTGCCGTTCCCAAAGAAGACATTCAATGGGCAGAAGCAGAGCAAAAGCGTTTAGACTTGCAAGAAAATGGCTATATCTTGATTGATGGTGGATCAAGTAAATTAGAGGAAATTTATCCCGTTAAACAATGGCAAAAAGTTGTTGACAATATCCAAGACCAACAGCCCAATCTTTCTATCGTTTTACTTCAAGGATTAGACAATCTAGAATGGGTTGCAGAAATGCGGGCTAATCATGCCAACCTCAAAATTGTGCAAGCCGATAACGTTGGTAAACTAGCAGCAATAATTGCAGGAGCTAATTTGATGCTCTGTACCGATGATAATCCTTTATTTATGCAGCTTGCCGTTGCGGTCGGAACTTATGCAATCGTGCTATTTGGTTCCAGCGAAATCGAGAAACTCTTGCCCCCAAATCAGACTCGGTTTATTGGCATTCAAGCTCCCACTCAAAATATTGCCGATATTCAACCCGAAATGATTTTAGAACAAGTTTGGCGTGGCTAAGTCCGTAGTTTTTATAAGACTTACCGAATTAGAACATGGAATTAATGGTGAAAAACGACCCAAATAAAGGACAATAAACAATGCGTTAAAATTGGGTCAAGGCTCATCAACTAACTCCTACAAATTCTTCATAAGTTATTTTTTCCTATGCGTACTCACTATTGTGGCGAACTACAAGCTTCCCATATTGATAAAATCGTGACCCTATATGGGTGGGTAGATCGTTGTCGAGATCATGGTGGGGTGATTTTTATTGATCTTAGAGATCGCTCTGGCGTTGTGCAAATAGCTAGTAATTCGACTCAAACTCCTGCTTCTTATGCCATTGCCCAGGAATTGCACAATGAATATGTGATTAAAGTAACAGGGATTGTCAGTCAACGTCCAACCGACTCGATTAATCCCAAATTAGGGACGGGAGAAGTCGAGATTTATGCAGATCAGATTGAATTATTAAATAAAGTGAGTAAAAACCTGCCTTTTCTAGTTTCAGGAGATGAGGCAGAACAGGTAAAAGAAGAATTGCGCCTTAAATATCGTTATCTAGAACTCAGACGTGATCGCCTCAGCCAAAATTTGCAATTGCGTCATCAAGTTGTTAAAGCCATGAGATGTTTTTTGGAAGATGAACAGCAATTTATTGAAATTGAAACACCGATTTTAACCCGTTCAACTCCCGAAGGTGCGCGAGATTATTTAGTACCATCGCGGGTAAATCTTGGTGAATGGTACGCCCTACCCCAATCTCCTCAACTGTTTAAGCAATTATTAATGGTATCTGGTTTTGACCGTTATTATCAGATTGCTCGTTGTTTTAGGGATGAAGATCTCAGAGCCGATCGCCAACCCGAATTTACCCAATTAGATATGGAAATGAGTTTTCTGAGTCAGGAAGAAATTCTCGCCCTCAATGAAGCTTTAGTTTGTCATATTTTTAAAACTGTTAAGAAAATTGATTTACCCCATCCTTTCCCTCGTTTGACCTATGCTGAATCTATGAATCGTTACGGTTGCGATCGCCCTGATACCCGTTTTGGCTTAGAATTAGTCGATGTTTCAGTATTATTTAAAGATTCAGGTTTCAAAGTTTTTTCAGGTGCAATTAAAAGTGGCGGATCGGTGAAAGTTCTACCTATTGCTGGCGGCAATGATATATTTTCTAATGTTCGCATTAAACCAGGCGGAGATATCTTTAAAGAAGCCACAGAAGCAGGTGCAAAAGGAATTGCTTATATTCGTATCCGAGATAATAACGAAATTGATACAATTGGAGCGATTAAAGATAATTTAACTCCTGAACAAATCCAAGAATTATTAACCCTCACGGGAGCCAAAAGTGGAGATTTATTACTTTTTGGTGCAGGAGATACGGATACAGTTAATAAGTCTCTGTCTCGTTTACGGCTAGTTGTTGGAGAAGAATTAGGATTAATTGATAAGGATCAAATTAATTTAGTTTGGGTAACAGATTTCCCAATGTTTGAATGGAATGCTGATGAAAAACGATTTGAAGCTCTTCATCACCCTTTTACCGCCCCTAATACTGAAGATTTAGCTGACCTAAAAACAGCCAGAGCGCAAGCTTATGATTTGGTTTATAACGGTGTGGAAATTGGCGGTGGTAGTCTACGAATTTATCAGCGAGAAATCCAAGAAAAAGTGTTTGAAACGATCGGTTTATCCCCTGAAGAAGCCAAAAATAAATTTGGATTTTTATTAGAAGCTTTTGAATACGGAACGCCGCCCCACGGAGGAATCGCCTATGGTTTAGACCGTTTGGTGATGTTGCTTGCAGGGGAAAATTCTATTCGAGATGTGATTGCTTTCCCCAAAACCCAACAGGCACGATGTTTATTGACCGATGCTCCCGCTCAAGTTGACTCTAAACAATTGAAAGAGTTACAAGTAATGTCAACCTATCAACCCAAACTCTAAAATAGTTTAGACCTAGAAAAAATGAATGCCTATGACCGCTCACCCTCCTAAAATACAATTGCCTTTGTTCCCACGACGACGTTTTGATCAGGTCGCTCTGAGTGTCATTTTGTTTTTAGGAGTTGTTTTAGCGATTCTGGTTTGGCATGGGGATCAAACCCGTTTGCGTGTCACTCGTTTTAGTTGGCAGGGTGAAAAAGTTGGGGTTCAAGATAAAATTTTGACTTTGAGGTTTAATCGGCCCGTTGATCAAGACAGTGTGGAAAGCAATTTTGTGATTAATCCGCCTTTATTGGGCAGAAAGAGTTGGCAAGGTAATAATTTTGTCTATACGCTCTCAGAAACGCCTACCTATGGCAGTAATTATCAAGTAAAGCTAGAAAAAGCTGTTCGGACTGACTTACAGGGAGAAATTGAACCGTTTGTCAATTTGTTTAGCACTCGCGATCGCATCTTGGCTTATGTGGGAGTGAGTAGCGAGGAACGGGGAAGACTGATTCTTTATAATATTACTAATCCAAAGCAACCGAAAAAGACGATTTTAACCCCGAAAGATTTGGTTATTAGTCAATTTAAAATTACACCAGATGGGAAGAAAATATTTTTCTTGGCGTTTGATCCGCGCTTGGGCAGCACTTCTAAGCAGTTATTTACAGTGACGACGGGGATTAAACATTCGCTTGCTGATCCAGAAATTACACCAGGTAAATTGGAACGGGTATTAGATAGCAAAGATTACAATAATCTAAGTTTTGATTTGTCTAAAGATGGCCAAACATTGATTTTTTTGCGTAGTAATCGTCAAAATAAAGCAGATTCAGGCTTATGGATTCTGCAAGATGGCTCTACACCACGACCTTTGGGCGTTCCAGCTAAAGATTTTATTATTTCACCCGATGGCACTAAAATCGCGGTTTCAAGCCAGGGCGGTGTTGGTCTGATTCCTTTAACGACAGGTGCGGGTGCTTCTCGATTGTTAAGTGGTTATAGCAAGGCTTTGGCTTTTTCTAAGGATGGAAAACGTTTATTATTAACCAAAGAAAATGCAGATTACACGCGATCGCTGATTTTGCTGGAATCTGACGGCAGAAACCAAGAAATATTGCGAAATATGTATCCGATTTTGGACTGTCAATTTGAGCCAAAACAAGAAAAAGTTTTATATTGTTTGCGAACGGATGTGGTGAAAAGAGAAGACGGGAATTATCATGAAGAACCTTTTCTTTCGGCTGTGCAATTAGACACTTGGCAGGATCAACCGCTTTTGGCTTTGCCCAATTATCGGGACGTGCAAATCAGTATGTCTCCCGATGGTACGTCTTTGTTGTTTGATCAGGTTGCCACGACTGCGCCTTTAAGTTCGAGTGATTTATTAACACCTTCTAATCAGGCGATCGCGGATGCTCGTGTTTGGTTATTAGCTCTTCCCGATAGCAAATCTGTTGCTCCGACTCAATCTGTGATGCCCAAGGAAGTGACCAGTGGTTTTTATCCTAAATGGATGCCTTAATTACTTTTTAGTTGAATAAAATATAGCAGAAAAATCAACTAAAAAAGGGATGCAAAATCGATATTTCAATTGCGATCCCAATTTTAAAATTAATCGTTTTTCTATTTATTAAAAATAGCTTGAGCGACTTCGTTTATATCTCCTAAAATATATTCACCTAAAGCAATGAATTCATATTTGCCGCCATTATCTTTAACATTAGCTACAATCAGAGCCGTATTTCTGGCTCCATCTTGAGAGATAGGATAACTCGCCAGAGGATTATTCATAGCATCATTATAGATAGTCGCTTTGGCATTTTTAACGAGATTAAATGACTGATTGCGAGAATTTGCATCATAAATATTAACGCAAATATAATAATCACCGTCATCAGTTTGGGCTGCATCTAGTCTTGTAAATTCATCAACTCCGTCTCCTTCTCCCGTGAGATTATCATCGGAAAGAAGCACTCCTTGAATGGCAGTTTTATCGTTAAAAAAAGCAACTTTTTGGCTTTGTTTATGAATAACAAATAGATCTAAATCAACGTTTTGACCGATTTCTGCCGTATCCCAAGAAAGTCCAACTATGATTTTTTGAATAATTGTACCATCAGGCTTAACAAGGCTAATCGACTGACCTTTTTCTATGTTTAACATTGCTCTATTTTTTATTAAGTAAGTTGAGTAAATAAGAAACCAGATTGACAATAACAGTTGCCAATGTTAAGAGAGTAAATATGATTTTGGATTACCTTGAGGATCATATTTTTTAATATTTGACGGAAGGAAATGACTTTAAAAAAGGGACACAAAATGGATATTTTAATTGCAATCCCAGTTTTAAAACTAATCGCTTTTTCTATTTATTAAAAATTGCTTGAGCGACTTGATTCATATCTCCCATAACGTATTCACCTAAAGCGACAAATTCATATTTTCCGCCAGTATCTTTGAGATTAGCGACAATAAGACCCGTATTTTTAGCCCCATCTTGAGAAATAGCATAACTCGCCAAAGCAGTATTGGTATCGTCATTGTAGATAGTTGCTTTTGCATTTTTGACTAGATTAAATGACTGATTACGAGATGTTGCATCATAGATATTAATACAAACATAATAATCACCATCATCCGTTTGGGTTGCATCTAGTTTGGTAAATTCATCATCACCATCTCCCGCCCCAGTTAGATTATCATCAGACAAAATAACTCCTTTAATAGCAGTTTTAGCATTAAAAAAAGCAACTTTTTGGCTTTGTTTATGAGTGACAAACAAATCTAAATCAACGTTTTGACCGATTTCTGCCGTATCCCAAGAAAGTCCCACCCTGATTTTTTGGATACTTGTACCATCGGGCTTAACAAGACTAAGTGACTGGCCTTTTTGTATGTTTAACATTGATTTACCTAGTTTAAAAAAGTAACTCAAATAATACTAACACTAAAAAAAATCAAAATCAGAATTAGAGATCTTCTAAAAGGTCACCTTTTTTTGCCAAAATTCATGACCTTAAAAGCTTGAAATAACATTAAAAATGTGCATTAACTATTTTGGGTCAAAAAAAAGAAGATTAAAAAACTATCGTGATCGCAGCAATTGAGATAACTTTTCTTATTTTAATTAGGGAGCTTTTAAAAATTTATTTTAATGCTAATATAGCAATATCAAGAGCAATTGCGATCGCGATTTTAATTGAACACAAATAGGCAATAATGCAATATTTATAGAAAATTATTCCGAAGCAGGAAAAACTCTAGATAAAGTCAAAATAAATTATTTTCTCAAGCTCTCTTGTGTTGGAAATCACTACAAGTTTTAACTATTTTTGGAGATTTTTATACTGCATTTTAAGTTAGATAAATAAGATCACAGTCTTTTTTATTTAAAATTTACTTAATATTAACGTAAGCTGATAGTTAGTTATAATCGCAATAATAAATTTCTTTCTTTATCTACTGCAAAATTATGAGCGTTAAAAAGCAATTTTCGAGCTTTCAAGATCTTTTAAATACGGCAACTCATCCCGTTTTAGTTGATTTTTATGCAACTTGGTGTGGCCCTTGTCAAATGATGGCTCCCGTTTTAGAACAAGTTGGAACTCATCTCCGCGATCGCCTACAAATCGTTAAAATTGACACCGACAAATATCCCCAATTAGCATCCCAATATCAAATTCAAGCATTACCCACCTTAGTTTTATTCAAAAATGGGCAACCCGTCGAACGCATTGAAGGAGCCATGCAAGCCCCGCAATTAATCCAACAGTTACAAATGTTGTTATAAAAAATTTAGGGAGGTGATCGCCCAGATGCCGCTCATAAATCGGACAGAAATAATCTCGAAAGCCGATTTAAGGATGCTTCTATGTCATAATTTGTTACAGATATTTTAGTGATTTGCTTTATTTAGCCAATGAGCGATCGACCTCCAGAAAAAACTCTCATCGAAAAAGCTTCACCTAGTTATGAATGCCGTGCCTGCGGGTACGTTTATGTTCCTAGTAAAGGCGATAGCAAAGTTGGAATTCCCCCTGGAACTCCCTTTGAAGAACTTCCTGAAAGTTGGCATTGTCCAGTGTGCAGTGTTCCACGCAAACAATTTATCAATATTGGTGCAACCGACGCGCCCTCTGGATTTGAAGAAAATCTCAACTACGGGTTCGGCTTTAATCGCATGACCCCCGATCAAAAAAATCTACTTATTTTTGGGGTCTTACTTTTAGGGTTTATTTTTTTCATAAGTCTCTATGGCTTAAGTTAAATAGAGATGATCTTTCATCTTAATTTTGAACCTTGAAAAATGTTTTAGATTGTCCATAACCCAAATTTCAGCATTAGGTATAATCAAACTATATTTTGTTTAATATATACAGATATACCTTAATCGGTGGTCATTCCGTATGAAGCTCTCGGATTATGC
>JANNLO010000224.1:0-9278 GCA_031396835.1 Snowella sp. SOY_38_metabat_116 | reverse complement strand
AAGAATTGCAAACTGGCTCGCGGCTCAAACTTCCAGCCATAGTACCCCTTAACCGACAGGATGACATTCCCCTCTCCTGGGCTCAAGAACGTCTCTGGTTTGTCAATCAGTTAGAAGGAGAAAGTGGAGCCTACACCATTGATCTAACGATGCGTTTGCTAGGAAATCTCAATGTTAAAGCCCTAGAAAAATCTTTTCAGGCAATTATTCAACGCCATGAAACTCTACGGACTCAGTTTAAGCTTAAAAATAATAAACCAATCCAGGCGATCGCCTCTAACATCAACTTTACGCTACCCGTAGTACAAAGCCAGTCTCTGCAAGTAGAGCAACTGTTGACAGAAGCGGCCTCCGAACCCTTTGATTTAGCCAATGGTTCAGTATTACGGGTCAAACTCTGGCAATTAGGGGCGGATGAATATGTACTGTTATTAGCCATTCACCATATTGCGGCGGATGGTTGGTCACTAGGGATTTTAATTGATGAATTATCAGCCTATTATCGCAGTTTCAGCACAGGAATGAAGGCGGATTTACCGACTTTACCGATCCAGTATGCAGACTTCGCCGTGTGGCAGCGTCAATGGTTAACCAATGAAGTATTAGAACGCCAATTAAGCTACTGGAAACAACAGTTAAAGGGAATTCCCCTACTGCACCAACTCAAGGGCGATCGCCCCCGTCCAGCCATACAAACTTTTCGCGGTGGAACGGAAAAACTGCAACTCGATAGTAAACTGACGCAACAGCTTAAAAAACTCAGCCAAGAGTCTAGTAGCACCCTATTTATGACCTTACTGGCAGGTTTTGCCGTATTACTGTCTCGCTATAGTGGACAAACCGATTTAGTCATTGGTTCACCGATCGCCAACCGTAACCGCACCGAAATCGAAAAATTAATTGGCTTTTTTGTCAATAGCTTAGTCTTAAGATTTGATTTGTCCCAAGAACCGACCTTTGAGGATTTTCTCTTCCAAGTCAGACAAACGACTCAAAACGCTTACGACCATCAGGATTTACCCTTCGAGATGTTAGTCGAAGAATTGCAAATTGAGCGACATTTAGACCGTAATCCTTTAATACAGATAGTTTTTGCCCTCCAGAATGCTCCTGGCTCTCCCTGGGACTTTCCTGGTGTAAAAATTGAGGATATGCAATCAGGACTTGATTCGGTGCGGGTTGACTTAGAAGTTTATCTGTGGGATGTCCCCGAAGGATTGGGCGGTTTTTGCTCCTATAACAGGGATTTATTTGATCCAGCAACCATTGCCCGCATGATGACCCATTTTAAGGCTTTGTTAGCGGCAATTGGGTCAAATCCACAGCAACCAGTGGCCTTACTTCCCTTATTAAACCCCCAGGAAAAGCATCAACTGTTAGAGGAGTGGAATGAGACAAAAGCCGATTACTCCCATAACAAATGTATTCATCAATTAGTTGAGGAACAAGCAGAACGCACCCCCGATGCGATCGCAGTAGTCTTTGAAAATCAACAATTGACCTATACACAATTAAATAATCGGGCCAACCAATTGGCGCACTATTTACGCTCTCTAGGCGTAGAAACGGAGGTAATAGTCGGTTTATGTGTCGAACGCTCTTTAGACATGATTGTGGCATTAATGGGCATTCTTAAAGCAGGTGGGGCCTATCTACCCCTTGACCCCGAATATCCCCAAGCACGCCTACAATTTATGCTCTTTGATAGCCAAATCCCCTTACTGCTAACCCAACATTCACTGATTAACAAACTCCCCAATCATCAAGCCCAAACACTCTTTTTAGAAGAAATTTGGGGGAAAACTGCCCAACATAGTCAGGATAACCTGACGGCGAAAGTAACCCCCTCTAATTTGGCCAACGTGATTTATACCTCTGGTTCTACAGGCAAACCCAAGGGCGTGATGGTAGAACATAAAGGATTGTGCAATCTCGCTCAAGCCCAAATTGAAACCCTTGGTGTGCATCCCTCAAGTCGAGTGCTTCAGTTTGCTTCCTTTAGTTTTGATGCTTGTATTTCGGAAATTTTGATGGCCTTGGGAGCAGGAGCGACACTTTATTTGGGAACCAAGGAAGCGTTAATGCCTGGTTTACCCTTAATTGAGCGATTACGGGATCATGCCATCACCCACATTACCTTACCACCGTCAGCCTTAGCGGTTCTACCCTGGGAAAATCTCCCTCTGTTGCAAACTATCATTGTGGCGGGGGAAGCCTGTTCTCCTGAGTTGGTGAAAAAATGGTCACAAGGACGAAATTTCTTTAATGGTTATGGCCCAACAGAGGGGAGTGTTTGTGCAACGATCGCAAAATGTACGCCTTTTGACGAAAAAATAACCATTGGTCGTCCGATTCCCAATGTGCAGGTTTATATTTTAGACCCTCATTTACAGCCAGTTCCTATCGGAGTAGCAGGGGAATTACATATTGGCGGTGCGGGGTTAGCCAGGGGTTATCTGAATCGCCCAGAATTGACCGCCGAGAAGTTTATCTCTAACCCGTTTGTCTCCCTTGATCCCCCCCTTGATAAGGGGGGAGAGCAGCCGTCAAAATTATACAAAACGGGAGATTTAGCCCGTTATTTACCCGATGGTCAGATTGAATACCTGGGACGGATTGACAACCAAGTTAAAGTGCGGGGTTTCCGTATCGAGTTAGGGGAAATTGAAGCCGTTTTGAGCCAACATTCCTTAGTACAAGAAGCGGTTGTGATTGCCCGTGCTGACCATAAGTTCGATAATACATCCGAAACTGAACTGAATACTAACCTAGTAGGGTATTTGGTTCCTGCTCTCAAGGGTGAAGTTTTACCCGAACAGCTTGCCCAATGGCAGAGTGAATATGTGAGTGATTGGCAAACGATTTATGAAGAGTCCTATCGTCAATCCCAATCTACAAGCGATGATCCCACCTTTAATATTAGTGGTTGGAATAGTAGTTATACGGGGCAAGCGATGACCGCCGCAGAAATGCGAGAATGGGTTGAGAATACCGTGAGCCGAATTCTTGTCGGAAAACCGCAACGAGTCTTAGAAATTGGTTGTGGAAGTGGATTATTGCTGTTTCCTGTGGCTAAACATTGTCAGGAATATTGGGGAGTCGATTATTCCTCTGCCACCATTGACAACCTAAAACGGTTATGCGGCACAATTGAGGGTTTAGCGGGGAAAGTAAGATTATTCCACCGAACAGCCGATAATTTGGCAGGCATTCCCCAAGCGGCTTTTGATACGGTGGTTATTAACTCCGTTGTCCAGTATTTCCCCAGTGTGGATTATCTGTTACAGGTTCTCGAAGGGGTCATGAAGGCGATCGCGGCTCACGGGAAGATTTTTCTGGGTGATATTCGTAGTCTGCCCTTACTAGAGCCTTACCATGCTGCCGTACAGTTAGCCCGCGCTGAAACGGACAAAACCCTTGAACAATGGCAAAAGCAGGTGAATCAGAGTGTCGCCACCGAAGAAGAATTACTACTGGAGCCTCAGTTTTTTATCGCTCTCAAACAACGTTTTCCTCAAATTTCTTGGGTAGAGATCGCACCAAAACGGGGTCAGGCTGAAAATGAGTTAACCCAATTCCGCTATGATGTGACCTTACATTTGGGTAATGATGTTCAAAAAACGGTTATTCCTTGGTTAAATTGGCAACGAGATGGGTTTTCCTTAGCAAAACTGCAAGATCAACTGAAACTGGAACAGCCAGAATGGTTAGGCATCAGGGATGTCCCCAATCAACGAGTACAAGAATCCCTACAAATTTTAGACTGGTTAGAAAATCCGCCGGTCGTTTCGACAGTGGGAGAATTGCGGCAATTGTTAAAAGAAAAGCCAAGAATGGGGATTAATCCTGAGCAAATGTGGCAATTGGGAGAAAAATTTGGCTACACCGTTCACCTCAGTTGGTGGGAAGGGAGTCAAGACGGTTCTTTTGATCTGGTTTTCCATCGCCAGAGTTCAATCCTAGAACCTGCAATGAGCGCAGTTGATGGCCAACCATACCTCAGTTTTTGGGAGAATGAGACGGTTATTCCTAAATCCTGGACTGATTACACGAATAATCCTCTGTACGGTAAGTTAGTCCAGAAGCTAGTACCGCAGGTGCGGGAATTTGTCCAACAAAAGCTACCCAGTTATATGGTTCCCCAGGCTTTTGTCCTGCTCAATGCTCTACCTCTGACTCCCAATGGCAAGGTAGATCGGCGGGCTTTACCGACACCTGATACAGCTACGCGCAATCTGGCCACGAGCTTTTTGGCACCGCGTACCCCCATTGAAACCCAAATGGGCCAAATTTGGAGTGAAGTTTTGGGATTGGAACGGATTGGGATTAAGGATAATTTCTTTGAGCTTGGAGGACATTCTTTGTTAGCGACTCAGGTTATCTCCCGTTCCCGCGATCTTTTCTCGGTGGAATTGTCTTTACAAAATTTGCTAGAATACCCAACGATCGCTAATTTAGCCCAAATTATTGAACTTCTTGCCGTTGCACAGCAGGGACAACCAGCGATTACTGAAACCTTAGACGATTATGAAGAAGGTGAATTATGAAAACAGTTGAATTTTTAGCTCATCTCAACGGGTTAGGTATTAAAATCTGGGTTGAAAATGAGAAGCTCCGCTATCGTTCACCCAGGGAATAATGACGACCGAACTTTTTGCACAGTTAAAGAAACATAGGGCTGATGGACTTTTTAATCCTAAGAGCGAACCCCGCAATTTAAGTACAATCAAACAACAACTTTGGGAGGCAATTGGTAAATGAATGCAACGGAGTTATTAACCAAGTATCAGTCTATTAATTCTGAAAATATTACAGCCCAGGAAGAATTAATCGTTAGTTTATTTGATGCTATTGATTCTTCTGATTTTGAGTTATTAGTCAAGTATTTTGACCAAGATATTATCTATCAACGTCCAGGTTATCAGGATTTGATTGGTATTGATAAACTCCTACATTTTTATCAGTATGATAGAGTTATTTCCTCTGGTAAACATGACATTGAAAAGATTGTTGTCGCTGAGGAGTATGGTTCATGCTGGGGACAGTTTATTGGTGTACATAAAAATGGCTCCCAACTTAATGAGATGTTTGCCGATGTTTATTCTTTTGAAAAGGGTAAAATTAAAACTCGGCGAAGCTACTTTTTTAGACCAGCAATATAGCGGTCATTTGATTTCCTAAAAGTAAATTCTGCGATTTAGACCTAATTAAACAACAACTTGGGGAGGCAATTGGTAAGTGAAAGTAGTAGAATTTTTATCTTATTTGAAGGGTTTAGAGATTAAACTGTGGCTTGAAGAAGAAAAACTCCGTTATCAAGCTCCCAAGGGGGCCATGACGACGGAAATTAAAGCGGCGATCGCGGCTCAAAAAACTGAAATTCTGGACTTTTTAAAGGCAGCACAAATCCCTACTAATACTGTTGAGTTAGAGATTATTCCTGTATCACGGAATCAGGATTTACCCCTCTCTTTTGCTCAACAGCGACTCTGGTTTCTACACCAACTTTCCCCCGATAGTCATTCCTATAATCTGTTGGAAGCTCTACGGTTAGAAGGAACCCTCAATCTGTTTGCTTTAGAACAAAGTCTCAGTGAACTGATTCGTCGTCACGAAGTTTTAAGAACCACTTTTCCGATGATAGAAGGGCAACCCATTCAGCGCATTGCTCCCCCTTCACCTGTCAGTTTACCTCTTCAAGATTTACAGGATTTATCAACAGAAAAACAAACAGAATGTCTGCGGGAAATTGCGATCGCCCTCTCCTTAAAACCCTTCGATCTAGCAGAGGAATCATTAGTCCAATTTAGGTTACTTAAACTGAGTTCTCAGGAGTATGTATTGCTGTTGAAGATGCACCATATTATTTACGATGGTTGGTCTTTGAGCATCTTTTTCGGTGAATTATCTCAACTTTATGCGGCCTTTGTCCGGGGTTTGCCTTCCCCTCTCGCTGAATTATCAATCCAGTACGCCGATTTTGCTGTGTGGCAACGTCAATGGCTCACAGGTGAAGTTTTGGAGCGTCAACTTAATTACTGGCGAGAACAGTTGACAGATGCGCCGACTATCTTAGAACTGCCGACGGATTATTCCCGTCCCCCCATTCCTAGTTTCCGAGGTGATGGAGAGGTTTTTCGACTAGATCGAGGCTTAACGCAACGTCTCAAACAGTTGAGCCAGGAGTCGGGGACAACCCTATTTATGACTTTATTGGCAGCTTTTTTTGTTCTAATTTCTCGTTATAGTGGTCAATTAGATCTGTTGTTGGGTTCCCCGATCGCTAATCGGAATAGTTCCGCGATCGAGAAATTGATGGGCTTTTTTGCAAATACTTTGGCTTTAAGGGGCGATCTATCGGGAAATCCTAGTTTTCTGGCGTTATTAGAACGGGTAAAGCAAACCACCCTATCAGCCTATGCTCATCAAGATTTACCCTTTGAAATGTTAGTAGAAAAGTTACAATTAGACCGAGATTTAAGTCGTAATCCTTTAGTACAGGTAATGTTTTCTCTACAAAATACTCCCCAATCGGAGGGCAGTTTGTCGGGCTTAAAAATAGAGAATTTGCCTTTACCGATTGATACTAAAGCTCGATTTGATTTAGAAGTCAATTTTTGGGAAGTTTCTGATAGTTTAGAGGCGGTTTGGTGCTACAGCACGGATTTATTTGCTGCTGGCACTATTACCCAAATGGGGCAACATTTTCAAAATCTCTTAACCGCGATCGCCGCTAATCCCAGCCTGGGAATTTTTGAATTACCGATGTTGAGTGATGCAGAACGTCATCAACTGTTGGCATCGTGCAACGAAACTCAAAGAGATTATTCCGATTATAAATGTATTCATCAGTTATTTGAGGAACAGGTAGAACGTACCCCTGATGCGATCGCAGTGGTTTTTGAAGGTCAACAACTGACTTACGCTGAATTGAATAGTCGTGCAAATCAATTAGCCCATTATTTGCAATCTTTGGAGCTTAAATTAGAGGACAAGATCGGGGTTTGTATTGAAAGGTCTCCTTTAATGGTAATAGCAATTTTAGCCATTCTTAAAGCAGGGGGAGCTTATGTTCCTCTAGATATTGCTTATCCCCCAGAAAGATTGGCTTTCATGATCGAAAATGTACAATGTCCTATTATCCTCATTCAAAATCATTTATCTGATCGACTCCCAGTTAATAACAGTCAAGGGCTGATAGATATTGAGTCAAAATGGGAAAGTATTGCTCAATATTCGCCAGCAAATATCGCAAGTAAAGTTACTCCAAACAACTTAGCCTACATTATCTATACATCAGGTTCGACTGGAACACCCAAAGGAACGGAAGTCATCCATCGTAACATCATCGGTTTTATATTTGGAGTTGATTATGTCCAGCTTGATGCTCACCAAATTTGGCTACAACATTCCTCAATTTCTTGGGATGCCTTAACCCTAGAATTATGGACTCCCTTACTTTTTGGAGGGCGTTGTGTGCTTTATCCTGGTAATGTTATTACCCCTGAAAACCTGAGTAAAATTATAAAAGAAGAAGGGGTGAACATTCTCTGGCTAACTTGCGCGTTATTTAATCTAATGATTGACACAATGCCAGAATCTTTATTAGGTGTTAAACAACTAATAACTGGTGGAGAAACTCTGTCTGTTGCTCATGTTCGTCGCGGTTTAGCCTTATTACCTAAAACCCAAATTATTAATGGTTATGGCCCATCAGAATGTACTGTATTTACCTGTTGTTATCCCATTTCTAAACAACTAGATAAAAATCTAGCTTCTATTCCCATTGGGAAACCCATTGGAGACAGAAAAGTTTACTTACTTGATCGCAATTTACAACCAGTGCCAGTTGGAGTTTCTGGGGAAATTCATGTGGGAGGAGCGAGTGTTGCCAGGGGTTATTTAAATCAGTTAGCTTTAACCCGTGAAAAGTTTATTTCTAATCCCTTTTTTGCAGGGGATACCCTTTATAAAACAGGAGATTTAGCTCGTTATTTGCCTGATGGTAATATTGAATATATCGGGCGGATTGACAATCAGGTAAAAATTCGCGGTTTTCGCATTGAATTGGGGGAAATAGAGGCTTTACTCAGTCAAAATGAAGATGTACAGTCGGCTTGTGTGATTGTTCGTGAAGACAATCCAGGAGACAAGCGGTTAGTTGCTTACATTGTGCCAAAACCAGGGGTGACAATGACAAGCGAAGATTTCCGTCAGTTCCTGACCCATAAATTGCCTGGCTACATGGTTCCGAGTGCTTTTGTGATGCTGGAATTTTTGCCCTTAACAGCTAACGGAAAAATTGATCGCCGTGCATTAAAGGCTCCTAATAACGCCAGTGATTCAGACAGATTCATTGAAGCGCGTAGTCAGCTAGAATTAAGCCTAGTACAAATCTGGTCAAAAGTTTTAAAAATTGACAAAATTGGCGTTCGGGATAACTTTTTTGACCTTGGTGGTCACTCCCTTTTGGCTCCCTATTTAACGACCCAAATTAAGGAACAGTTTGGTAAAGAAATTGCCTTAACAGAACTGTTTCAAAACCCAACTATTGAACAGTTAGCGACCATTATCCAAACCGATTCAGATAACTCTAGTGAGTCTTGTTTAGTCCCCATTCAAGCCAATGGTTCCAAGCCACCTTTCTTCTGTGTTCCAGGGGCTGGAGGACGACCCTTTTATTTTTACCATCTAGGACGTTATTTAGGAAAAGATCAGCCTTTTTATAGTTTTGAAAACGATCTCTATCAACAGTTTGGGGCAATCACTCAGATTGAGGCGATCGCTAGTATTTATATTCAAGCCATGCAAGATTTACAGCCCCAAGGGCCTTACTTTTTAGGGGGACATTCCTATGGGGGCAATGTGGTTTTTGAAATGGCTCAACAGTTAGTTAAGCAGGGTCAAAAAGTGGCATTACTAGCCATAATTGATTCCTCAGCCCCAACTTATAAAGATAAGCAAATGTTGCTTGATTATATCAATTGGGATCATGCGAGGTGGTTAGCAGAAGTAAGCAAAGGTATAGAAATTTATTTAGATAAAACTGTAGATATTTCCTATGAAACCCTTCAATCCTTAACCGTAGAGAAACAATTAAAATACGTTTTAAACTTTTTTAAAATGGCGAATATGCTTCCTCCTAATGCGAAAACTACGCAGCTTGAAAATATTGTACGCCCGAGCACGCCCCCAATAACTTCAAGCGCGCGCAGGACGACCTTCAGCAGGCGGAGACGCTCGCCGCGCAAGGCTCGCGCGCCCCCGAGGCCCAGCGC
>JANNLO010000173.1:0-8767 GCA_031396835.1 Snowella sp. SOY_38_metabat_116 | reverse complement strand
TGGGTTTCAGCCTTGGACTGGTGGCGGACAACACTTTTCATTCTTCAATCAGCCAATTGCAGCAGAAGCGAATTATCATATGTTTTGGAAAGCAGTGAGACTGCTACTCGCAGAAGATGCTAAGGCTTTAGAATGTTTTGATCAAGTACGTCGTGGCTTTGCGGAAACAATGCAAAAGCAGACTCAAAAAATGTGGAAGGCAAAACTTGGCTTGACTGAATATAACCCAAAGCTGTTTAAGAAACTAATAGAGTTGATGACTGAATCAGAGGTGGATTACACCATTTTCTTCCGCGAACTATCTCATATACCAGACCATATTTCACCATTGAAAAAGAGCTTCTACGTAAAAAGTTCACAACAACTCGACGAGCAATGGCAATCTTGGCTAAAAAGCTGGCGTGACCTTGTCACGAAGGATAGAGATTTAGCTGAGATATCAGCAAAAATGAAACAAATCAACCCAAAATATACATGGCGGGAGTGGTTGATTGTCCCCGCTTATCAACAAGCCATGCAGGGGGACTACACCTTGGTTAAAGAGTTGCAAGAAGTACTTAGCTATCCATATAATGAGCAGTCACAAGAAAGAGAAGATAGATACTATTGTCTAAAACCTAAGACATTTTTTAACACTGGTGGCGTGTCGCACTATAGCTGTTCATCTTAATGACGACGTGCATCGCGAAGTCATTAAGATGCTATTAAGCGTCAATTACAAACTGCCTCTGATTTTTCCTCATCTGTAACAACTGGTTGCGGGTTGTCCCGCGTAAGGGAATTTGTCTGAAAGCCGCTATTTAAGTAGCTTCCAACGATTACCGCTAAAATGATTCAAGTTCTTTTAGTTTGACAGTCGATAGGTCAAGAATGGCTCAATCTCAAGCTTGGCAAAGGATTCCAACAAGTTTGACCTTAGAACAGTTTGAGGAATTTGTCTTGCCCCACCTGCCCATGGGAAGTCGTGGGCCTCAACCGAAGCTCTTTTTACACACCATTTTCAACTACATCCTAAAACTGCTGTACCTCGGCTGTCAGTGGAAAGAACTGCCGATTGAGAAGAACAAAGAGGGGCGAACTGAAATCCACTACACCCGTATTTATCGAGCCTTTAGGCACTTTCAAGCCAAGGGGGGCTTCGATGCCATATTCGCGGGTTCGGTGTCTCATCTTCACCAGAAAGAGTTCCTCGACATCAGCGTTATTCATGGGGATGGGACAACGACAGCGGCGAAGAAAGGCGGTGATAATCTCGGATTCAGTGGGCATAAACATTTGAAAGGCGACAAAGTGGTTGCTTTCTGCGACCGTAACTGCAATACCATTGCCCCTTTTATTGCCGCTTCTGGCAATCGTAACGAGTCACCACTTTTCCCAGCGCACTGCCACAAGTCACCCGCATCGCTCATTAGCTCGGACTCGACCTGAACAAGACTATCGTCAGCTTGGATGGGGTCTACGATAGTCGAGCAAATCGCAAAGCCATCTTTAATCGCGGCATGATTCCAAATATTCCTGAAAATCTGCGCGGTAGAAAAACTCTCAAGCGGGCACGTAAACCCATTTTTTCCTCGGCCATCTTTCAGGAACGATTTCAAACTATCGAGAGAGTCTTCGCTTGGGAAGATAAGTTTCGACGCTTATTGCTACGCTTCGAGCGGCTCAGCAGGTTGCACTATGCCTTGAAAACCTTGGCTTACACGATGATCAATCTCCGGCACTTCTGCCAGAGCTAACTCCTTGGTCATCCATTCCCTTGGAGGTCTCTCACACCGAGACCTCGATTTGTCGTGGCTTGAAACGGTAAATATTGAAAAAAAGTTCAAGGAATCAGCTAAAAACGGATTTTTTGCTTCGCTGAATGCTCCATTGAACCTTGTTGTTCAAAGTCATTCAGGATGGGGGATTGGCAAAACTGAAGGAATATTTACAAGATTATCCCAACTTCGCTCAGGCTAAGGTTTTAGGGCTTTTATGGGGACTTGTGGAGACTGAACCCAATTTTATATCTGAGCAGTTGAAAACGTAAATTAGACCTACAGGACTTACACAAAACCTAAATTTATAGCGTTTTTTGACCTGAAAAAGTCTTTTGCGTAAGTCCTAATCTATTGGAAATGATTAAAAGGGATTCATCCCTAGCTTTACTATGCTTAGAAAATTTTAGGTTGCCAGTAATTTATGAAATATGAGAAATAAATGCTATGTCAAGGATTGGAATGCGATGTGCATTGATTAAAAAAAGGGTAGTGATTTGATAGTAGTGTCGTCGTTACTTATTGCACCGTCGAAACGCCCATTGTTTTTCTCTGTCGTGAAAATAGGGTGGACTTTGCTGACCTCTTGAAAAAGTATGAAAAAGTATGAAAAAGTATGGAAAAGTATGGAATTGGTATAACTTTTTAGTAATTTACTCATAACTCAATGTAATTTAGGTTATTATTTTGTGTATCATGCTTCATAAGTCTGTAGTCAATAGCCAACAAAACTTCTACAAACTTTGCTTAAGATTATCTCGGCAAATTTACTTTTCGTCACTTAAACTTCATTAAAGTAGAGATTTACTTTGTTAAACAAAAAATCTAGCGACATTTTTGGTGATATTACCGTCTATCCATCTCAAAATGGTAAGCAACGGGTCGAAATATATATTCGGTTACAGGAAAAAGTTGAAGGGATGCAAATTGGGATTGGCATTGATGGCTCTGCATCAATGCGAAAAATGTTTGGCGATACCATTCCTAAATTTGCACGCCGCCCTGAAGATAATGTTATGCAAACTGTTGTGCAGCGTTTATGCAGTTACGCCTGTGAATATAGCGGAGACGGTTCGGTTTCACCGATTTACTGGGCAACTGGGATCGGGGGTAAAGAGATTGAGTCATTGGGAAAACTAGACTCGGAGGCAATTCAGGCTAGGTCATTTGAGGGACCGGGTAAATGGGGTACAGGGACTGCATTATTACCTCCTCTGAATCACTTTTTGACTGAATTTGCTGATGTTTCTTGGGTGGTCTTGCTTTTTGTAACTGATGGTGTAATTAGTGATTTAGATGAAGTTGTAGCGCGATCACTAGAAGTTGCGCAAGAAGTTTTAGATGGCAAACGCGGTAAATGTAAATTTATTATTGTAGGCAGTGGTGAAGAAGTTAGCGAAGATCAAATTGAAAAGCTGGACAATATGTTTGACGGAACATCTCTAGAAAGTCGTATCGATTTATGGGATGGCAAGTTAGCATCAGAAATGGCGAATTTGTCTGAAATCTGGGATGAAGTGGATTTTGGGGTGCAAATTCCAGGTGCTGTCAAAATCACTGATGATCAAGGACGCGAAGTATTGTCTCATCCTGATGGTTTTCCTCAACGTATAGAATTCTCTGTTGTAGAAGGAACTAAGTCTGTGAAGATTGAAATTATCGGACAGACAATTGAGCAAATTCTGCAATAAAGCAAGTAATTCATTGAAATTGTTTCTGACAAAAACTTTAACCTAATTAGAAATAAGAATATGGCAATTGAAAAAGCTAGTCCACTTTTTGGCGATGTAACTGCATATCCAAGTAAGGATGGTAAGCAACGAGTAGAGATTTATATTCGTTTGCAAAACAAGGTTGAGGGAATGCAAATCGGAATTGCCATTGATGGCTCTTCTTCTATGCAGTCAATGTTCGCTGCTCAAACCCCTAAACTGTTTCGTCGTGCTGGCGATAATGTGATGGAGCCAATTGTTCGCGGACTCTGCAATTATGCTTGTGACTACAGTGGTGATGGCACAATTTTACCAATTTATTGGGCTGTTGGTGCTGGCGGCAAAGAGATTGAATCTTTAGGAAGATTGGATTCGACTACGGTTAAAACCATGCCTGTAGAAGGCCCTAGTAATGGGCGATGGGGAACTGGAACTCTATTACTCCCAGCTTTGGATTATTTTTTGACCGAATTTGCTAATGCTCCTTGGACTGTTTTGTTGTTGGTTACTGATGGTGTGATTGGTGATCTCGATGCAGTGATTGCTCGTTCAATGGCGATTGCTCCTGAAATCCTTGATAGCAAACGTGGCAAATGTAAATTTGTCTTGGTTGGTGTTGGAGAAGAGGTGAGCGAAGACCAAATCGACAAGATTGACAATATGTTCGATGGCACTGTTTTTGAGAACAAGATTGATCTATGGGATGGCAAATTTGCTGCCACGATGTCTGAGTTACAAGAGATCTGGGATGAGGTTGATTTTGGTATAAAATTACCAGGAAATGCCCGTATCTTCGATGACAAAGGCAATGAAGTAGCTTCTTATTTAGACGAGATACCTCAATGTATGAGCTTCTTTGTTACCGAAGGTACGCCCTCAATAAGGCTTGAGATCGCGGGTATGACAATTTCTCAATCTCTTTGCGAGGTATAAAATGAATAGTTTGGGTTCAGCTAAGCAAAGATTTACCTTGCCAAGTTCTGAGATTGATCCCGTTTTTGGTAAGGTTTTTTATCAAAACGTGGGTTCTGATATTGAAGTAACCTTCACAATTTTGATGCCTCGGATTAGTGAAGGTTGGAAAACGGGTGTCGCATTAGACGCAAGTAGTTCCATGAAAGCTGTTTATGGGAAATTGCCAAGGGCATCCGAAAATTTAGTAGAAACTGAGGCCCGCAAATTTCTTCACTATCTTGCTGATCGTTTGGATGCTGATGGAAAAACGACAGCAATTTATTGGGCTTGTAGTGGTATTAAACAAATCGAAGTGATAGGAAATTTACAAGCTTCACAATGTG
Source organism: Snowella sp. SOY_38_metabat_116 (assembly GCA_031396835.1). Lineage (GTDB taxonomy): Bacteria > Cyanobacteriota > Cyanobacteriia > Cyanobacteriales > Microcystaceae > Snowella. The sequence continues at coordinate 4,000 of JANNLO010000173.1, read as the reverse complement.
ACAATTTGAAGATAGAAGGCCCAATTGAAGAATATTTTGGTTCAATGACCAATCTGTTACCTGCTTTACGTTATTTTGTAGAAACATTCATTGATGCGACTCACGGGATGTACATATTTTTAACAGATGGTCAAATTGATGACTTTTTAGATGTCAAGCAATACTGTATCGATCTAGCAAGACAGATTACATCTGGTGAGCGTAATCCTATCAAATGTGTGTTAATTGGTATTGGAGAAAAGGTTAAGATACGTCAACTTCAAGAATTAGATGACCTTGATATGATAACTGGATTTGATTTATGGGACTATCATATTGCCAAAGATATGCGCGAAACAACCGATATTTTTGCAGAATTGGTAGATGAATCAGTAATGGTCGCATATGTTGCAGCGATTTACGATGATGAAAACAACTTAATCAAGCAGTTTACAGATGGGCTGCCAGGACGAGTCAGTTTCTCAATACCACAAAGTTCTTCATTTTTTGAATTGGAAATAGCAGGACAAAGAATACGCCAGGCTGTCTACGTAAATGGAGGACAACCTAAATGAGTGTAGAAGATGCAATTCAGCGTATTAAAGTTTCTATTTTAAAAGTTCAAGCTGATGGTGGAAGTGGTACTGGTTTTATTCTCAGTAACCAAGGTCATATCCTTACCTGCGCTCATGTATTGGTAGGCAATCGCTTTTATGTAATTTCTGAACATGGTGATCGCCGATCTGTACAGATACTTGGTAAGGACGAAACCTGTGACTTGGCGATACTTTATGATGAATCCTTAACTGATCCATCTTTAACTTTTGCTGACCCTGCAATGATCGCAGAAGGTCAGACTGTTTATGCTCTAGGGCATCCATTGGGATTTGATTTCACCCTCTCTCGTGGGATTATCAGCAATCGTCAGCGTGTTCGTAGTGGCGTAAGTCTTGTGCAAACTGATGTTTCTCTAAATCCAGGCAATAGTGGCGGCCCACTAGTGAATGAACAAGGAGAGGTTATCGGCGTGGCAAGTCAAATATTGGAAGGTGGACAGGGATTAGGATTTGGTATTGCTTTACAACACATTTTCGCATTCACAGCGCAAATGCGGATACCGATAACTAGGTCACAGCAGTTTAAAGTTTTTGGTTCCTAACCAGATTCACTCTCAACAATCTTGGATTAAATAATTTATTAAGTGAGATAAATCATGACATACGCAGTTGGTATTGATCTAGGCACTACAAATTCAGTTATCGCCGTTTACCGTCGTGGTAGTGCTGACACCTTGAGAGTAGATGGACGTTCCACAATGCCCTCAGTTGTTTCCTTCCGTGATGATAAGAGCATTCTCGTTGGACAAGCCGCGAAGTCTCGATTACTGCTCGATCCTGAAAATACAGTTGCTTCAACCAAGCGATTTATAGGTGATCGTGGTAAAAGCTATAAACTGGCTGGTAATTCTCTAACACCCATAAATATTGCGAGTTTGATCCTAAAACGATTGGTTGAAAGTGCGCGGAAGGAACTTGATAACGCCGAAATTTGGGATGCTGTGATTACAGTACCTGCGTATTTCACTGAAGATCAAAAGGAAGATACAAAACGGGCGGGCGAAGAAGCGGGACTAAATGTATTGCGTCTTTTGCCAGAACCAACGGCGGCGGCGATCGCCTATGGTTTGGACAAAGAAAAAGATCAAACTCTAATGGTCTATGACTTAGGTGGTGGTACGTTTGACGTATCGATTTTGTCAGTCACAGGAAACAAATTTACAGTGAAAGCTGTTGGTGGTAATGGCAATCTGGGTGGTGATGATTTTGACAATGTGATCGCTGAGTGGACTAGCAAAGATTTTAAATCTAAAACAGGGATAGATCTATTGGCAGAAAAGGGTAAAGCCGCAATGTCTGCTAGACAAAGACTTAAGGAAGCTGCGGAAACTGCCAAGATCGAACTATCCCAAAGTGATAGCGCGGTGATTGCGATTCCCGATTGTTTGGGGCATCCGATTGAATTGGAAATTACGTTGGCAGAATACAATAAGTTGATTGAGCCGATGCTCTTGAGTACATTGGAATGTATGAAATCAGTGCTACGCGATGCCAAACTTTCTGCTGATGATATTGATCGCGTGATTCTCGTTGGTGGCTCGACCAAAAATCGGGCAGTGCGAGAAATTGTCTCGCGTGAAGTGCGCGAACCCTACACATCTGAACGAGTGGATGAAGTTGTCGCTCATGGTGCAGCGATCATGGCTGCGAGTCTTTATGCTCCTGATTCTATAGATATTGATGTATCAGAGAAAACTAGCCATTCTCTAGGAATCATCATGACCAATGAATTGGATAAAGAAATTTTCCAGCCTGTAATTTCTCGTCAGACTACTTATCCTTGTGAATTAGGAGTTTTAGGATTTACGGGTGTTCCTCGTCAAGAACAAGTAAGATTGCGGGTGCAACGTGGTGAGAATATGAATAACCCTGATCGTAATACTAATCTGGGTGAACTAATGCTTCCTGTTTCACCACCGCAAAACGATCAAGTTCCTGTTGGTGCAATTTTTGCCCTTGATGCTGACGGAATCATCCACTTCACGGCGGTACAATTTCCGCTTACTAGTTCTGTTTCTTCTATCCTTAGCTATGCTAGCGATCATGATAGCAGTTTGGATATAGGGGCAACTAAGGCATTGATCGCTAGTGGGGAAGCTAAGGAGCGATCAACAAAAATTGATAGTGGTGTTACTAAAAAATAGTTGATTGGGATAGAAAATAAAAGGTATAAATATGGGTTATTCAATAGGTATAGACCTTGGTACAACCAACTCTGTCGCTTGTGTCTGGCGACGGGGCAGTGTTGAAACAATTCCTATAGACGGACGTGCCACTATGCCTTCGGCTCTTTCGGTGCGTTCTGATGGCGCATTGTTAGTGGGGCAGTCAGCAAAAAAGAGAGCCGAGCTAGAACCAGAACAATCTATTACTTCAGCAAAACGTTATATCGGTGATGGCAAAACCCAGTGGCAAATTGGTAATAAAATCTATACACCTATGGATGCTGCTGCTACTGTGTTAAAACAACTTAAAGCGGCTGCCGAAAAATATCTGGGAGAACCAGTGTCTGAGGCAGTGATTACGGTTCCTGCTTATTTTAATAACAATCAAAAACGCGATACAAAGTTAGCGGGTGAAGCGGCAGGTTTTAAGGTTTTGCAATTGCTACCTGAACCAACGGCGGCGGCGATTAGTTATGGATTGGATCGCGGCAAAGATCAAACGCTTTTGGTGTATGACTTGGGCGGCGGTACTTTTGATGTATCGGTTTTGTCAGTTAAGGGTAATCGCTTTCAGGCGATCGCCGTTGATGGTGATTTTCATCTTGGCGGTGATGACTTTGATTTGTTGCTGGTCGAGCATTTGATTGGCTTAATTAAGCAGCGATCGCAATTTGATTTAGAGAATTTTCTCGATACTTTATTAGGTCGAAGCAAGGATAAAAAATTAGGCACACCCCATGAGATTTTGATTGCAAAACAGCGTCTTAAAGAGGCTGCTGAAAAAGCAAAAATTGAGCTATCAGAAAGCAATCGCACTCGTGTCACGATGCCTGAAATTTTAGGCACATCTTTGGATGAAGAAATTACGATTGATACTTATAATCGATTAATTACACCTTTAGTCGATCGCACAATCATCAAAACTCGCGCTGTTCTCAAATCAGCAAAACTCACTGCCGATGACATCGATCGCGTAATTCTCGTTGGCGGTTCGACACGCAATAAGTTAGTGCGATCACGTATTGCCGAAGCGATTAGAGAGCCATTTATTTCGGATCGGGTTGATGAGGTGGTGGCACAGGGTGCGGCGATCGTAGCTGGTGGGTTATCTTCTCCTGAAGAAGATATAGTGCCGATTGAGTTCTATAATATTACTCCCTTTAGCTTGGGTGTTTGTGCATATAGAGGAGATGATCGTTCTCGGTTGATAAACAGCATCATCATTCCGAAAAACAGTCC
>JANNLO010000135.1:0-20516 GCA_031396835.1 Snowella sp. SOY_38_metabat_116 | reverse complement strand
CCTAACATTGCAAAACTGGCTGTCACGCCTCCTGTGGTTGGATGGGTGAGGACGGGAATATAAAGTAATTTTTGTTGTCGATGACGTTCTAAGGCTCCAGAAATTTTGGCCATTTGCATCAAGCTGAGCATTCCTTCTTGCATCCGCGCTCCACCAGAAGCACAGATGATGATTACGGGCAAATGTTCTGCTGTTCCATATTCAATCAAGCGACAGAGTTTTTCGCCGACGACTGATCCCATGCTGCCACCCATAAAACGGAAGTCCATTACGCCAAGGGCAACGGGTAAACCGTCTAGATGTCCTGAGCCTGTTTGGACGGCATCGGTTAATTGAGTGCTTTTTTGGCTTTCTTTGAGACGGTCTTTGTATGGTTTGCGATCGCGAAATTTCAGGGGATCGGTCGGCATTAGATGGGCATTATGGGGCTGCCAGGTTTTGGGGTCAATTAGTTGGCGGATTCGTTCATCACTATCAACTCTCATGTGATGGCTACATTCTACACAAACTAGTTGATTAGTCTGCAAATCTTTGGTGTAGGTTAAAACGCTGCAAGCTTCACATTTTGTCCAAAGTCCATCGGCAATTTCTCTTTCTTGTTGCTGTTGGACAGTCGGAGGTTCAGTTTTTTCTCTGTTAGCAAACCAATCAAATAAGGACATACGATATTAGAATTGTGTCGGCGTTTTCAGCCATTAAGTTGGGATTAAATTTTAAGTAAAAAGCGGCTTGCTATTACTATCTATCATTGGCATTTGTAATAAACCAAATCTTTTTCTGGAAAGAGTTTATTTTTTGAGGGCTGATTCCCAAAGGTTTCCTTATTTTATCAGGAGTTATCTCGCTTTCATTTTTCTGACTAAGATTTACTTTGTGTGTGAGATCTAAAATGTCGGTAAAAATAGTTTTGTATAGGCTTCAATCATCGGTTGTCCGAAAAAAATACTTAATAATGCTCCGCCTGCTAAAAAAGGCCCAAAAGGAAAGCCTTGTCTTTTTTTTAAGAGTCCTAAGGCGATCGCGCCTCCACCGATAATTGCTCCTAATCCACAGGCTAAAAATGCCGTCATCAAAATTAATTTCCAACCTAACCAAGCTCCGATCATGGCCGCTAATTTGGGATCGCCGTCTCCCATTGCCACTTGTCCCAGAAAAATGGTTCCGATTAATCGAATCAGATCAAATAACCATAATCCTAATATTGCTCCTGCGATCGCCCAGACAAGAGATTGGGGAAAATTACCTATTTGCCAACCTTGAATTCCTTGAAATAAAATTCCTGTGATTAATCCTGATTGAGTTAAGTTGCCTGGCAATGTCATGGTATCCCAATCAATGAGTGATAAGGCCAATAACCAGCTAATTAAAATCCAATTTTCCAGGGTATTTAATGTTAAACCAAACTGCAAAAAAACTAGACAAAATATTAACCCTGTAGTCATTTCTATTAAAGGATAACGAACGGAAATAGAAGTTTGGCACCAACGACATTTTCCTTTTAACCAGAGCCATCCAAAGATAGGAACATTTTCAGTTTTACCCAAAACATGATAACAACTGGGACAACGAGAAGGCGGATAAATTAGGGATAAATTATTGGGTATGCGATAAATTACTACATTCAAAAAGCTGCCGATCGAAGCTCCAAATATAAAAATAAAAGTATAGGTAAAAACAAGAAGAATGTTATCCATAAAAGTTTTTTAATTCCTCATAAAATATCAGATTTGTTACTTTCGGGCGCAAGTATCACACCCCTACGATCAATAAATTTGATTGTTGACAATTCAGCTTTAAGATTAACCTTAATCCTTAAACCAATTTAAAAGTTAAGGGTTCACAAAAGTTTTCAATATCCGATTTTAAAGCATATAAAACCACTGGCACAATTAAGATACTGGGGCAAGTTTTTGATTCGATTAAATATTTAACAACAGGGACAATATTTTCTGTTAATAATTCATCTCGGAAATCTAATTGACAAATCTCAACTCGACAACGTTTTGCTAATCCTTCTAACCAATCTGTGCGATCGGGTTGTTGACCAACTTGTATTGCTAAAGATAAGGCTGCATCTTCAATATTTCCTTCACAATCTTCAATGGAATCTAGGGCTAATAAGGCATCGGGAAAAAGGGATAATTGAGAACGATATTGAGCGATTTCTTGGGAGGTTAAAAATAACATAAACCAAATAAAATGATTAAATACTAAACATTAACGCGCTAACAATGATTACTTTCTAAATTATTATAAGTGATTTTTAATTAATCTTTTATTTAACGGCTGAGTGTTAATTATTTTTATCTCAAATTTCATTGCAAAATATTGCGAAAATGACTCTTAATTTTACAAAAATCGAAAAGACAGGTTAAGCTAACGATAGTCACAAAGTAGGCTTAACAGGAGAGAGCGCATGGGGGAAACATTAGCGATCGCCACTGAGGGATTAACAAAACAGTTTGAACGACAATTTGCTGTTAAGAATGTCGATTTAGCAATCAATGAAGGAGAAGTTTATGGATTAATTGGCCCCAATGGTGCGGGAAAAACTACTTTAATTCGTCTTTTGGCAATGGCGGAAGAGGCAACTGTTGGAGAAATTTATTTATATGGTGATCGCTTATTAAAAGCAGAAAATAATCTACGACTCAAGCAATATATTGGTTATTTACCTGACAATTTTCCCCTGTATGAAGAGTTGACAGTTTGGGATTATTTAGACTATTTTGCTCGCTTATATTTTTTGCAGAATCCCCATCGTCGTCGTCGTTTAGAAGAGGTTTTAGAATTAGTCCAACTCACGAGTAAAAGACATAGCATTATTGCCACTTTATCTAGGGGAATGAAACAGCGTTTAAGTCTTGCAAGAACGATTATTCATGAACCGATTTTATTATTATTAGATGAACCTGTTTCGGGCTTAGATCCGATTGCTCGTATGCAGTTTCGAGAAATTATTAAAGTCTTACAAAGTGCGGGTATAACAATTTTAATTTCGTCCCATGTTCTTAGTGATCTGGCTGAATTATGCACTTCAATTGGCATTATGGAATTGGGATCTTTAGTCGAAAGCACTTCTCTAAAAACTTTATATGAAAGATTATCTCATCAACAAATTCACATCGGTGTATTAGCTAATTTAGATGATTTGATTCAGGAATTAAAAAATTATTCTTGGATTAAAAATTATGAAGTTATAACAAGTTCTAATCAGGTTAAAATTGATTTTTCAGGTAACTTAGAAGACAGTGCAGATTTACTGCAATCGCTAATTTCAGCAGGATTACCCATCACTGAGTTTCATACAAGTCGAGAGAATTTAGAAACTATTTTTTTAAAATTAGGACATCAACAAGTTTCTTAATTAAAGTATATTTGATTAATCTTAATTCAAACTCAGGAGACTATCGCAATCATGGCTTTAACATTAACAAGATTTATCGAACGAGCAGGAGATTTTAATCCCCAATTATTCCGAGAATTAAAGAGTCGTTTAACACCTCGTAATATTGTCTTAATTTCGGCAGTTGGCATTTTAGGACAACTTGCTTTTTTTTACTTTTTCTTTTCTTCATTACCCGCACGAATTGGAGTTACTTATAACCGTTATTGTTTAGGAAGCCCGCCGCCTGATTGGAACGGATATCATGAACCAAATTCTTATATTCCTGATAATTTTTGCGTTCAAGATTTATTGGGTAAATGGGTAATTAATTGGCAATTATGGTGGCTAGATTTATTTATTACACTCAGCATTATTGGCCTCACTATTTTACTTATCGTGGGAACTTATCTATTAATTGCTGACCTTACTCAAGAAGAAAGACAAGGCACATTAAACTTTATTCGTCTCAGTCCACAATCTGCTAAAACTATCTTTTTGGGCAAACTTTTAGGAGTTCCAGCCTTACTATATTTACTAACATTAATCACTATTCCACTTCATTTTATTGCAGGATTAATGACAGGAATTCCTATCATCTTAATTCTGAGTTTTTATATCGTTGTTATTGCTAGTTGCGCTTTCTTTTTTAATCTTGCTTTATTGATGGGATTAACCCGTTCTAAAATTATTGCTCTTCAGTCTTTTGCTATTAGTGGAAGTCTGCTATTTTATTTATTAATAATGATAGTAATAACTCTCTGGAGTGATCAGGGTTTTTATCATAGTCCTTTAGATTGGATCTCTCTTTTTTATCCTGGTAAATTTTTAGTTTATCTTGTTCAATCTACTTTTTTGCCTTCTAAAACAATCGGTTATTTAAAAGAGACAAGCTTAACAGGATTGCTTTGGTATGGACAACCTATTTTTGCCAATATTTGGACTGCGATCACGTTTATTTTGGTGAATTATAGCATCTGGATTTATGGAATTACAAGGGCAATTAATCGACGTTTTCGCCGTTCTCATAGTGTCTGGTTAAGTAAACAACAAAGCTACGGTTTAAGCCTTAGTTTTGTCATTACTATTCTGGGTTTTGTTGCACAAACAAATACTTCGAGAGCCTTGTATTACAACTTTATTATTCTACAATTTTTACTATTTATTTTTTTTGTAATATTAATGACTTGTCTTAGTCCCCAACGTCAGATTTTACAAGATTGGAGTCGTTATCGTCATCAAGATCAATCAGATCAAACACCTCGTTCTTTTATTAAAGATTTGATTTTTGGTGAACAAAGTCCTTCGACAATTGCGATCGCGATAAATGCAGGAATAACTTTTTTATATGTCTTGCCTGCTGTCCTTATTTTTCCCCTAGAAAATTATCGATTTCCCGTATTCATGGGTCTATTATTAGGATTAACCATGAACATTTTTTACGCCCTTATTTTTCAGCGTTTATTATTACTAAAAACTTCTCACAGACTCATGACAGCCGCTTCAATATTTAGTATCCTGACTATTTTTCCTGTGATCGCCGTTGTTATTATTGGGTCTAAATTTACCTTCATTTCTTCTAGCATCTTGTTTTTCACTTTTGTACCAATAGCGGCGGGAGAATTTGCTTTTGGAATAGGCGCATTCATCGCTTTATTAGGGCAATGGACAGCTATCTTAATAATTGGCAGACAAATGACGAAACAATTAAAGAAATTAGGCAGTTCAGAAAGTAAATTTGTCAACAATTCCTAATACTTTTTAGACTTTTTGAGCGGGATTAGATTTCAAGAAAAGTGTATCGATAAAAATCGACTTCAGTAGGCGATCTGAATCAATCTTTTAAAATAGTTTTGCCTTTTGAATCTTTACCGACAAAAGTTAATTAATACTCGTTTTATTTTTCTTTCCGACAACCCATTTAAGTTTTATTACAGATGTATCAATCTTAAAATGTTTACTTTTGCTCAACCTTTTTATCCCCTAATTTTAGCCGCAACCGAATCCAATCCAGAATGGGGTCATCGTCAAATGATTAATACCTTAAATCGTTGCGATCGCCTGACTAGAAATGATCAAAAAAAATGGCTAATAAATCAATTTGAACAATCATTTTGTCATTCTGATCCCCGACTTTCTCAAAAACTTTGGAATTTGAATTTTCCTAATATTTTAGGACTGTCTGCTGGCTGTGATAAAGATGGAGAAGCGGCGGCGATGTGGTCTTATTTAGGGTTTGGTTTTGCAGAATTGGGCGGTGTCACCTTCCATCCTCAATCTGGCAATCCCCAACCTCGTTTATTTCGTTTGCCTTTAGATAAAGCTGTTTTAAATCGTTTAGGCGGCAATAATCGGGGAGCAGAAATTATGGCAAAAACTTTAAGCGAAACTTGGAATTTTCAGCCTCGTTCGATTCCCATTGGTATGAATCTGATTAAATCGAAGATTACACCCCTGGAAGAAGCGGCAGAAGACTATATCGGCAGTTTTCTTTATTTAAAAGATTTGGCTGATTATTTTGTAATTAATGTGAGTTCTCCCAATACGCCTGGACTGCGATCGCTACAAGGCTCGGATCAACTAGAAAAAATTTTTGATCGCCTACAATCAGTCAACGCAAATAAAAAACCATTACTCGTTAAAATTTCTCCCGATCTCGACAATGAAGCCATTAAAACAATTATTGATTTGGTAAAAACCTATCAACTATCGGGAATTGTTGCGACCAATACCACTGTTCAACGAGAAACCTTAAAAACCCAAATTCTAGCCAAAACAGGTAAAAAAATTCAAGAAGAAACAGGAGGAATTAGTGGCTTTCCCTTACGCGAGCCTTCTACGGAAATCATTCGTTTTATCTATCAACAAACCCAAGGTAGCATTCCCATTATTGGAGTGGGAGGAATTTTTTCGGCAGAAGATGCTTGGGAAAAAATCACCGCAGGAGCCAGTTTATTGCAAATTTATACGGGCTGGATTTATCAAGGCCCTTGGATAATTAAGCAAATATTACAGGAATTAGGCGAGAAATTAAACCAAAATAATCTTTCTCATATTTCTCAAGCCATAGGAATTCATGCTAATCAGTAACGGAAATCGTCCTCAAAAACTTTTAATAATATTAAATATTGTTGCTTAACCCCAATAAATCACACTCTTGCGCTAGAGATAAAAATGCTTTTTTGGCAGATAGCGGTAAAATATGCGTAGGTCGCAATGAAGGCGATCGCAAAATTCAACCTGAAATAAGGAGCCAAGCTTTCATGTCAGACTTAAACCGTGGCATCATGAAATTTGACGGGGCCGATAAACCCGCGATCGTCATTGTTTCTGCTATTCTTGTTCTCGGTAGCATTGCCGCCCTAATTATTTGGGCCTTAAAAGTCGCTTATGTGGTCGTTTAAAATTTATACATCATTCAGATTTTGCTGAATAGCCGAGGGTCAGAATATTTTTGGCTTTTGGCTTTTGGCTTTCGGCTTTTATAATCAGTAGAATACAGAGAAGAATCCAGCCAAATTATCAAGAAAAAGTTTATAAATCAGATTGAACTAATGGAAAAATGTATTTTTTAGGCTAAAATTCTACAGATTTATCTTTTAAAATATAATGCTTAAAACTAATTTTTTCGTGACCTATTTAGCTGGCTTAGTCGAAATATAAAATCTTAATCTTAATCTTAATCTTAAAGTTTACCTGAATAATAATATTCAAAATATATCAAGGAAAATTGCTTTTATTTAGCGTAATGTTGATTTTCTTAGCGGTACTAGAATCAGAGCTAGTTATCTCATGAAAACCCATCAGCAAGTTACTTGAGGCATTTTTACTTGTTTATATAATCTTGATTAAAGGCTTCTCTTTTTCAAAATTTTATCTTTTTCTCAGCTATATTTTATCTAGATAATCATCTGCAATTCCTATAAATAGTAGCGTATTATTACGTACTTATCTTGCAACAACAAATTTGATCACTCAAAATATTACTTGTCAAAATAGCTATTTACACCGATGGAGAAAATTTTATCTATGGATAATATAAATGTAGAGTTAGTAATAAAAGTCAATATTTTCACACAAAGTAAGGACTTAGACTTTAGCTATTTACTCTTTTAAAAAAATTAAAATCAAAACATTTTTTAAGGAGAAAACTAAAATCAAAATTCCATCCAACCTTTAACTAATAAATAAAGTATTTGAATAAAACCAACATTTATTGACTCTTACATTTACCCCTAAAATAGATGTTTTAGATTAAGTATATTTGTTTTTCTGGCAATGAAAATAGCTACTAACTAACGGTTTTATTTGCACTATCTCATCATCTAAAAATATCTAATTCTCAGTAAATTCTTTGGCTACTAAGAATTCAGCATTCAATAAGTACTAAAAAAAGGAAATTGTCTGCACTGAGTTAAATCATTATCCCCAAAAACGTCTTTATCCAGTAAAAAACGATTTAATCGATGAATATTGGCTAAAATATCTCTAACGATGAATGATCATACATCCCTTTGATTACGCAAAATAAATTAGCTATCAGCCATTCTATTTCAGTGTTTATACTGATTTTATTCAAGTGTTTATACTGATGTAATCTTCTGTGTTGTTAGACTAAATTGTTTTGTATTGAGATTTGTAAATAAAAGGATCAATGTATTTCTATGAATTGCTTAATATCAACATTCATCTCTGAGCAATAAATCTTTTTTACGAAAGTTTTTTTGTTAATGTAATTATTTTTTGAATTGGCATATTTGATTACTTCTAGCTTATTAATTTTGCTAGATAACTTTAGATTGCGTATCTTCAATTTTACTTTCACCCGCTTAGGAATCCTACAATGTTTAATAACTCATTGAATGCATCAAATGATACGGTAATTAACAGTGGAAATTATCGACATTCCAACTCATTTGCAAATGAATTAACTACAGAGTCTTGGATAGATTCACTGTCTTTAAAAGGCGGTCAATCTTTAGATTCTGTTTTTAGTTTCAAGAATATAAAAGACATTCTAGAAAGACCCAATTCAAGGACACAAATTCCAGAATCGAACGCCTTATCTGTTACTTTTGGTGGTCAACCAGTAAAAATGGATTGGGCAGGTAATACGCTTAACAATGCGAAAAACATCACTCTTAGTTCTACAACAAGTATTTATAAAGATTGGGTCGGTTCTACTGATACGAATGACTACTATCGCTTTAGCTTGGCTAATACCGCGAACTTGAATTTGAGCTTGACGGGGTTAAGTGCTAATGCAGACATACAACTTTTAGATAGTAATGGTAGTGTTCTAACTTTATCTACAAATGCGGGTAGCACAGCAGAAAATATTACTACTCAGCTTGCAACTGGAACTTATTATCTTCGTGTCTTTCCTGCTAGTGGTAGTACCAACTATGATTTAGCAGTTTCAGCGACTTCCATTCTAGATAATGCAGGTAATACGCTTAGCAATGCTAAAAATATTACTGTTAATTCCACACCAAGTAGTTATCAAGATTGGGTTGGTTTTGCTGATACAAATGACTACTATCGCTTTAGCTTAACAAATACTACTAACTTGAGTTTGAGCTTGACAGGATTAAGTGCTAATGCAGATATACAACTTTTAGATATTAACGGTAGTCTTGTTGCTTCATCTACAAATACTGGTATCACACCAGAAAGTATTACTGCTCAACTTGCTATCGGAACTTATTTTATTAATGTCTTGCCAAATCTTAGTAGTACTAACTATAATCTAACGGTTTCAGCGACGAATATTGTTAGTGACTGGTTTAGTCAAAACTTGTATGATGCAGAATTAATTAGCACTGCTCGTACTTTTGCAGTAGATAATAATCTAAGCCGTACTGAGATGATCAGTCTCTTTCGTAATGCCGAAGATAGTAGTGTTATTGATAGCACTGAATTAACAGATTTACGAACCTTAGTCAGCAATTCTAGCCGATTTAATATAGACTCTCCTGTTCAGTTTCTCTCCAATAATATTGTTAATGGGAATGTTGCCAATCAATGGTGGACAGGCAATGCTGCTAGTCGTCAATCTCTAGGAAACCTTTTTGCAGGTAGTAGTGCAGTCCAAATGGAGCAGCTAATTAGTAAATGGTTCTTGGGATTAGATCGTCCTACTACTGGAGGCTATTCCTACAGTTTTGCTGCGGGTTCTCTTTTCCAAAATGGCGTGAGTTATGAAGATATTCGTCAAGGACAAGTCGGTGATTGTTATTTCTTAGCTAGTCTAGGTACAACGGCATTTCGTACTCCTAGTACTATTCAAAATATGTTTACTAATAATGGAGATAACACATTTACTGTTCGCTTCTACCGCAATGGAATTGCCAATTATGTCACCGTTGATTCTTATTTGCCGACAGACATTTATGGTCGATTCGTTTTTGCTAATCAAGGTACTTATGCTAACAATTCAACGAATGAACTTTGGGTTGCTTTGGCAGAAAAAGCTTATGCTCAAATTAATGAATCTGGTTGGATTGGACAAGATGGAACTAACTCTTATGCAGGTATAGCGGGTGGAAATGGTGTTTATGTCATACCTCAAATTACGGCATATAACACTAACATTGTGTATATTCCCACGGGCATCCAAGATACTACTTCTATTGTTAATGCTTTTAACCAAGCTAGCTTAATTATTCTTGATTCTAAAACAAGTAATGTTGCTTCTAATGTCGTTCCCAATCATGAATATACGCTTATTGGCTATAACTCTTCTACGGGTTTGTTTCAGTTATTTAATCCCTGGGGAATGGGTGGAGGCTCTTATCAGGGAGAGTTTAAACCTGGCATTATCGAATTAACGGCAAGCCAAATAAAAGCCAGTTTTTACGCGTGGAGTTATACGGTCTAAACTGAAATTCAAGATTTGTCAACCCTAATTTGGATTTAGTTTTATAACCCAATTTTTCGGCGAAGTGCATAGATTCTTAGCATTTAAATGCCAGGATCTTGCACTTAACTATTTTGAAAATACCTGAGATTTTTGGCTGATCAACGCTCAAACAAACAAACTAAGTTATTGATTGATTGATTGTAAAAATATTTGGTGAAGCTAAAAGTAGGCTGATTTAAAAGCGATCGCTTTAGTTAAAATCAATCTAAAATTTCTCTCCAATCCCAAAATTCACCCGCGAGCCTCCCTGCTCATTAATCCCATAATCAATGCGAATCGGCCCAACAGGCGACTGAATCCGTACTCCAATTCCATAGCCATAGCCCTGCCCAGGCAATCCTCGAATAATAGAAGGAATTCCTGGTACTGCATCATCAGAACCGAGTGTTGAACCGTAGTCAAAAAAGAGCGCGCCGCCCACAGCAGAAATAATAGGAAAGCGGTATTCGGCAGTTGCTTGAACATAACTACGTCCGTTTCCAACATCTCCTTCTGCATAGCCCCGAACGGAGTTACTTCCTCCAATAATAAATGCTTCATAGGGAGGTAAATCGCCCAAAACTGTTCCTGCTTGCAAATTAAAAGCCAAGGCTTGGGGCTGAGTACTTTCTGTAAAACCAAAACTGGTTAAATCTAGCCAATTCACAGGAATAAAGTAGCTATAGCTTCCTCTTAAACGGTTAAAGGTAATGCCGCCCGAACCAATTGGAGCCGTTTGTTCCATTCCAAAGCGAATTACCGAGCCGCTTGTTGGTTGTAATGGACTATTGCGCGTATCTTGGGAAGCCCCAATTGAAAAAATCCAAAGATCATCTATCCCGCTAGGACTAAAGGCCAAATTTTGCGATCCATAGCCATTAAGAGGAGCCGACAAGGGTGCAATATCACCATCACCATCGGTAAGCTCAACGTGTTGATAGGTAAAACCAGCTGAAACTCGCCAATCTGGTGCAGTAAAAACATCAGGTGCGAGAGGGCGAAAAAAGGTAACGCCGATTCCTGTACGCACAACTCTAGGACTGTCAAAATTCTCTAAAGTTCTAATAGAAGAGTCATTTCCATCATAAACAAGAGTAATGGTGCGACGACGGAAACCATTGACAGAATAAGCGGTGCGATAGGGATCACCTCCAATCCAAGGATCGGTGAAATTTACATCAAATAATAGTTCCCGTTGTCCAACTTGAAGTTCTGTTCCAAAGGTTTGGGCATTGCCACCTAAATTCTTTTCCTGATAGCTTAATGTCGCAAATAAACCACTTGTGCTGCTGGCTCCTCCCCCTGCTGCAATAGAACCCGTATTTCCTTCTACCACATCCACATTCACAATGACTTCTCTTGGATCAGTGCCAGGAGTAAAAGAGAGTCGTGCATCTTCAAATAAGCCTAAACCGTAGATTCGCTGTAAATCTTTTTGGGCTGTGTTGCGGTTAAAAACATCTCCTGGTTTAAGTTGCATTTCACGAGTAACAATGAAATCACGAGTTCTACCAGTTGCAGGTTCATCTTCTGCATTAAAAAAGCGGATTTGGATATTTTGCACAATTCCCTCGGCAATCACCAAGGTCACGTTACCATCTTCTCCGACCTTTGGAGAACCGACGACTTGGGCTAAATCATAACCGTTGTTGGAATACCATTCATTGATTTTTTTAATGCCTTCTTGCAACTCTCGCAGATTAAGAGTTTTTCCGTATTGCTCAGAAAAAGTCGTCTTGAGAATTTCGTCAGGTAAGATCCTAGCTTTATCTGTTGCAGGAACTGTTTCAATAACAACGGCTTGAAGAATTGGATTTTGTTGAACCTCAAAAGTGACTCTAACTCCCAATGGCGTATCTTCGGGACTAACTTTGACATTACCAAAATAACCAGTAGCATAAATCGCGTTGACATCCTCTTGTAGCTGCGATCGCGTGGAAGTTCTTCCTGGTTTTGTACTGATGACGTTATAGACTAATTTTTCTAACTCTGGAGTAGCACCACTAATAACGACTTCGCTAACTAGAACACGGGCTTCGGTAGCAGGTGTTGTTTGATCCGATTGATTGGGGACAGAAGTTCCAGGCGCGGAGGGTGGAAAGGCAGGAATCGGTTGATTAGGAATTGGTTGATTAGGAAGTGTTGGTTCAGTAGAAGCTGGAGTTGGGATCGCAGGAGTTGAAGGTGTTTCTGGGATGGGTGAGGCTTCTGGAACTGGTGGAGCGATCGCAGGAGAAGGTGAAATTTCTGGAACTGGTGGAGCGATCGCAGGAGAAGGTTCAGGCTCAGGAGAAGGAGAAATTTCTGGAACGGGTGTGGGATTTTGAGCTAAAAAGAAATTAGAACGAGAAAAATTTATTTTTTTGGAAAAATAGTTCGCGCTTTTTCTGTCAAAATCAACTGGACTCACTTTAAAAGTAGAAGTGATTGTCGGTACGGACTTTGAAGTGTTTGAAACCGATGCTCCTTTAGCGATGGTAGGTAAAATTACCAGGCTGGTTGTTGTCAATAGCAAGCTGAATAATCGAGAAAAATACACGTTTTTTTTAAAGTCTTTTAACACGTCCTAACACCCAATCAAGCAATAAAGTGAGCAAATTAAATTAATTATCTATAAACCATCAGTGGCTTAATTATTGACCTATACATTCCCATTAAAAAAGCGCAACAAAAGCACGTTCTTTATCTTCAGTCTTGACTTTTTCCTAGGTAGAATGTTCCTGACAAAAATTTAAGTAAGAACTTGAACGACCTGCTCTAAAACTCTTTTTTGTACTTGTTGATATGCCGATTCAACCTGACCCAAATCTTTTCGGAAACGGTCTTTATCTAATACTCTGGCTTGAGGATCGCTTTCTCTTTGATCCCACAATCGGCAAGTATCAGGACTAATTTCATCTGCTAAAAGAATTCGGGCTTGAGAATCTAGGCCAAATTCTAATTTGAAATCTACCAGGGTTATCTGACAACGATTGAAAAAATCTTGTAAATATTGATTGATTTGCAAAGCCATTGACCGTAATTGTTCTAATTGTTCAGACGTGGCAACAGCTAATATTAAAATGCGATCGCGGGTTAAAAGAGGATCACCCAAAGCATCATCTTTTAAATAAAATTCAACAAGGGGAAAAGGCAAGACAATTCCTTCTGTTAAACCAGTTTGTTTACAAAGACTTCCTGCCGCAATATTTCTCACCACCACTTCGAGCGGTAAAATTTTCACAGATTTAACGCGCATTTGGTTCGGCGAAGGTTGGTCAATATAATGAGTTGGAATATCTAAAGACTCTAACCATTTAAACAACGCGGCTGAAATCGCACAATTAATTTCGCCTTTACCTTGAATTTGTCCCCGTTTTTGAGCATTAAAAGCAGTCGCATCATCCTTAAAAACAGTCAAAAGAATCTCTGGATCATCAGTAGAATAGAGAATTTTCGCTTTACCTTCGTAGAGTTTTTCCATGAATCCTTGAGAACACAAACGGTTTGTTGCCTATCTTACCTTAATCGTGTTGGGCTTCTGGCCAAACTAGTCCAGCCAAAGAAGTGACTCTTGATTTTAATTCATCAGTATTATTAATGTTTAATCCAAATATTCATCAATGAAACCTTTGAGTTTTTCCTTCGTAATCGCTCCTTCATGGGATGCAACTAACTCTTTATTTTTAAATAAACGAATTGCAGGAACCCCTTCCACCTTATATTCACGAGCCGTTAAGGGATTTGGATCAATCTCTAACTTCAGAACTTTTAGACGATCACCATATTCTTCGGCGATCGCATTAATAGAAGGCGAAACCAAACGACAAGGGCCGCACCAAGTTGCCCAAAAATAAGCGAGAACAAGTTCCTCAGCCTGCAATGCGCTTTTAAATTCAGAATCAGTAATTTTAAGTACACTCATAAAAAATATTATTTCAGGATTTTTGAAAAAACAAAATAAATCGGACAAATTAAAGGGCGCACGCAATACGCCCCTAAGAATAACTTTTTTCGGTTTTTTAAAGATCGTTCAATTTTCGGCGCAGATCTTCTAATTCTGCATCAATCACCCCATCTGTCGGTGTTGCTGTTTTGGATGCTTCAATTTTGGGAGATTCTGGACTAGAAGCAGGCGGTAAAGAAGCACCACTCATTTGCGCCTTGAGGAGAGCCAATTCATCATCCACATTCGTACTGGACTCCAGTAGGGCAAACTGATTTTCGATTCCAAAACTACCCAACTCACCCACAGCTTCAGAACGAGCCTCTAAATCGAGAACCTTATTTTCCATCCGTTCAAAGGCTCCCATCGCACTACTAGTACCAATGCCGCCCAGGGTTTTTTGGAGTTCCTCATTGGCTTTAGCCGCACTTGCTCTGGCTGTGAGCATATTTTTCTTAGTTTTAGCTTCGGCAATTTTACTTTCGAGAGCCACCAAATTACGGCGCAAAGTTTCAACTTGTCCCGACTGTTGGTCTAATTGAGTTTTCAGAGCCGTAGCCGTGTCACTAAAAGATTTTTTGCGGGTTAAAGCTTCTTTTGCGAGATTGTCATCTCCTTTGGTCAGAGCCAGTTTAGCCCGTTGTTCCCATTTCCCCGCTTCAGTTAAATCACTGTTATAGCGTTGTTCCGTTCGTTTTTGTTCGGCAATAGTGCGAGCAACAGCTTGGCGTAATTGCACCAAGTCTTCTTGCATATCAATCACGGCCTGCTCCAGAACTTTTTCTGGATCTTCAGCTTGGCTAACGAGATCGTTTAAGTTAGCGCGAACAACTCGACTAAGGCGATCAAATAATCCCATGATCTTTTCTATCCTTTGAGTATTGTGAGGGTTTAATTTCAGTCTAAATCAAGGTTAAATCAAATAATGAATAGTTAACTATTTAATCAGACCTTGCTTAGAGGTAATTATTACTTAATATAAACTACACTACGATATTGTTTCAAAAGTATAGATAGTTAATTTGTATTCATGATTTGCCGATTAAGTCTAATCAAAAAAACAAGAACAGAAATAATTATAGTATAATCAGTAGGCTATACCCTTTGTAGTTAGATGTTTTAATTTATCTGAATTTGAGATTCTATCCGTTTGAATGGCATTTCAGTAATTTAGACTGACAGTCATAGCTTCATTATTTACCCATTATTTATAGCTCGAACTAAAGAATGAAAGGACCAACACAGCAACGGTTTGACTACGTTAAAATTGCGATCGCCTCTCCCGAAAGAATCCGTCAGTGGGGAGAACGCAGCCTTCCTAATGGCATGGTTGTCGGAGAAGTGACTAAACCCGAAACCATTAACTACCGTACTTTAAAGCCAGAAATGGACGGGCTTTTCTGTGAGAAGATTTTTGGCCCTTCAAAAGATTGGGAATGCTGGTGCGGCAAATATAAGCGGGTACGCCATCGAGGAATTGTTTGTGAACGCTGTGGCGTGGAAGTGACCGAATCTCGTGTCCGTCGTCACCGCATGGGTTATATCAAATTAGCCGCTCCCGTCACCCATGTTTGGTATTTAAAAGGGATTCCTAGTTACCTCAGTATTTTGTTGGATATGGCTCTGCGAGATGTGGAGCAAATTGTTTATTTCAATGCTTATGTGGTACTCGATCCAGGTAACGCCAGCAACTTGCAATACAAACAACTGCTGACCGAAGACCAATGGGTTGAAATCGAAGATCAAATCTATGCCGAAGATTCTGAACTGCACGGAATTGAAGTAGGAATCGGAGCCGAAGCCATTAAACGCATTCTCGAAGAAATGCAATTGGAAGATATTGCCGAAAAATTACGAGAAGAGATCCTCGACAGCAAAGGGCAAAAACGCGCCAAATTAATTAAAAGACTCCGTATTATCGATAACTTTATTGCCACCAATTCCCAACCCGACTGGATGGTTTTGAGCGCGATTCCCGTTATTCCGCCTGATTTACGCCCGATGGTGCAACTTGATGGGGGACGTTTTGCGACTTCTGACTTGAATGATCTTTATCGACGAGTGATTAACCGCAACAACCGTTTAGCACGTCTTCAAGAAATTCTAGCTCCTGAAATTATTGTCCGTAATGAAAAACGGATGTTACAAGAAGCAGTAGATGCCCTGATTGACAATGGACGAAGAGGGCGCACGGTGGTGGGAGCGAATAATCGTCCCCTTAAATCTCTTTCTGACATTATTGAAGGAAAACAGGGTCGATTCCGTCAAAATCTCCTGGGAAAACGGGTAGATTATTCAGGACGTTCTGTGATCGTAGTCGGGCCCAAACTGAAAATTTATCAATGTGGTCTGCCCCGTGAAATGGCGATCGAACTTTTCCAACCTTTTGTTATTCATCGCTTAATTAAATTAGGGATAGTGAATAATATTAAGGCGGCGAAAAAAATGATCCAACGGACAGATCCCCAAGTTTGGGAAGTATTACAAGACGTAATCACTGGTCATCCTGTTTTGTTAAACCGCGCACCAACTCTGCACCGTTTAGGAATTCAAGCTTTTGAACCAATTCTTGTCAATGGGCGAGCAATTCAACTCCATCCCTTGGTTTGTCCTGCTTTTAACGCTGACTTTGACGGAGACCAAATGGCAGTTCATGTTCCGCTTTCCTTGGAAGCTCAGGCAGAAGCACGATTGTTGATGTTGGCTTGCCATAATGTCCTATCTCCTGCAACAGGACGACCTATTGTTGCACCTTCCCAGGATATGGTTTTAGGGTGTTATTATCTCACGGCGGATAATCCGAAAGAACAAAAAGGAGCAGGAACGTATTTTGCTAATTTAAATGATGTGGTCAAAATCTATGATCAAGGCGGTGTGGATCTTCATGCGTCTATCTGGGTTCGTCATAATGATGTTCATGTTGTCACCGATAAAGCTGATGAAGAGATCTTAAATACCGAAACTCTAGAAGATGGAACGGTGATGAAATACTATCGTCAGCGCAAATTGCGAGAAACGGCAGAAGGTGAATTGCTCGCTCAATATATCCTGACGACTCCTGGGCGAGTTATGTATAATATGACGATTGAGGCAGCCTTAAATGTGGCTTAATCAAGCTCAAATTCCCCTTAAAATACCATAAAATCTCATGCTGGCTAGGGTTTGGAGTGCGTCTCTGATTGGGATTGAATCAGTAAAAGTGGGAGTAGAAGTTGATGTTTCAGGAGGATTGCCAGCGATTACGGTGGTGGGTCTTCCTGATACGGCTGTCCAAGAGTCGAGGGAACGGGTTAGAGCGGCTCTGAAAAATTCGGGTTTTGCTTTTCCTGTTCGTAAAATTGTGATTAATCTCACACCTGCCGATCTACGAAAAGAAGGCCCTAGTTTTGATTTGCCTATTAGTGTGGGAGTTTTAGCGGCTTCTGAACAAGTTGATCCCCAATTGTTAGGAGATTTTTTGTTTGTTGGAGAGATGTCTTTGGATGGAAGCTTACGGGCTGTGTCTGGGGTTTTGGCGATCGCGGCTAGAGCAGAACAATTAGGTTTTATTGGCATGGTGGTTCCCTTTGATAATGCCCAGGAAGCGGCGATTGTCAAGGGAATTTCGGTGTATGGTTTCAAGCATTTGTCAGAAGTTGCTCAATTTTTGGCAGAACCTGATCGCCATCAACCTGTTCAGTTAAACGCTCAAGAAGAATTTACAAAATCGTTATTTCCGATTCCCGATCTAAAAGATGTTAAGGGACAAAATCATGCTCGTCGCGCTTTGGAAATTGCAGCAGCAGGAGGTCATAATCTCATTTTTGTGGGGCCGCCAGGGAGTGGAAAAACCATGTTGGCCAGACGTTTGCCTGGCATTTTACCGCCCTTAGGATTTGATGAAGCCTTGGAAGTTTCCCAGATTCATTCCGTTGCTGGTTTATTAAAAAACAAAGGATCTTTAATTCGGGAACGGCCTTTTCGCAGTCCCCACCATTCAGCTTCTGGGCCGTCTTTAGTCGGAGGCGGTAGTTTTCCTAAGCCTGGAGAAATTTCTCTTGCTCATCGTGGGATTCTCTTTCTGGATGAATTGACTGAATTTAAACGAAATGTGCTGGAATTTTTGCGTCAACCCCTCGAAGATGGATTTGTGAGTATTTCTCGGACACGCCAATCAGTCACTTTTCCTGCCCAATTTACCTTAATCGCCAGCACGAATCCTTGTCCCTGTGGCTATTTCGGCGATTCAATTCAAGCTTGTTCCTGTTCTCCTCGTCAACGAGAAATGTATTGGGCGAAGTTGTCGGGGCCATTGATGGATCGCATTGATTTACAAGTGGCTGTTAACCGTTTGAAACCTGAAGAAATGACTAGGCAAGCAGCAGGAGAAAATTCCCAATCTATTCGCGATCGCGTTAAGCAGGCCCGCCAAGTTGCCCAAGAACGCTTTAAACAAGAAAAATCAATTAAATCTAATGCCGAAATGCAGTCGCATCATTTACGTCAATTTTGCTCATTAGATGACAGCAGTTTGAATTTATTAGAAGGAGCTATTCGTAAGTTGGGTTTATCGGCTAGAGCAATGGATCGCATTTTAAAAGTGTCTCGAACGATCGCAGATTTAGCAGAATTAGAAAAAATTCAAAGTCATCACGTTGCCGAAGCAATTCAATATCGAACTTTAGATAGAATCACCTAATTAAGACTTTATTTTAAGAGAACACAATCATCTTTTTTAAAATTTATGAATAAGGCGATCGCCATTTAATAAAAAGAAACTGATTCGTTAAACTTCGTTAAATTTTGGTAACTTAATTAAAGTAATTCTCGTTATCATTTTAACCTGAAAAAATTAGACAATTAAGTATTGTATCGATCAACGTTTTTAATAAATTAAGTAGTTTACAATTTTACTTATCTTAATATATATTATTTCTTATAAATACTGTCAAAAATGAATACCAACTCACTTATAAACATCGAAAATTAAAGATAAAGATTCCTAGAATATTAGATTAGTAAATTATTAGGTGATTGTTTTTATGAAATGGATGCCCTATATTTTATTGACGATCATCGTTTATTTTATTAACTTAACTAAATTAAAAGCGCGGACAGAACAAGAGCGTATCGGTTCAACGCCAGTTTTGTTTAATACATTAATATTTTTGATGATTTTTGAATTATTCTTTTTAGAATCTATCTTCAAAAACCCTTTATTTCATTTGCTAGGATTGTGCTTGGCCTTTTCCTTAGCTTTATCGATTTATTTGTATTTAAAAAGTCTCAAAAAAGATGTAGAATCTATTTTTAATAAATTAATGAAACAAGGACAAGGCAGAGTGAGTATTTTAACTTTTATGCAAAGAACTGAACTTTCCCAAGAAGAAGCAATGGAATTTTTAGATCATAAAATACAACAATTCCAAGGAACAACCTATGAAACACTTGGTAATATTTATTATGAATTTGATCGCTGGTAAGTGATCACAAATATTTGAATATTTTGTAGAAAGTAATTTTTAGATAATGTTAATTTGACACTTCCGCCGTGATATTGAGATGTAATTTGAACCATCAATTAAAAGCAAAAACAGTGAAAACCCTAAAAAAAGAGTCTCACTGCTAAGCAAAAAAAGCTTTAAATTTAAACCAATTAAGAGATAAAGCTTAATTTAGTCGTCGTAGATACGGCATTCGGCAGCATCAGGATTTTCGTCGCAATATTTTTCAAAGGACGTGGGTTCAGGATTACTTTGACGTTGATGAGCGGCTTCAGCTTGTAATTCTTCAACGGCATCCCAAGCAGCAGCACATTCGCCCGTAGTCGCCCCTTCTACACTACAGACCTCTCTAGCGTTGGTTAATTCTTGTTCAATTTTTTCTTGGATATTGCTCATAAATTTTTAACTTTTTGAAATTTTTAAACGATAGAAAACTAGTTTGTCTTCACGAATTTGATCCTTTTCAGGTAAATGGCAAAGTAAATAGACTGTTCTGCAAGGATTATAACCGATTTTTTAATCCTGATTGTTCTGGACACTACCTAGATCTAAAGAGACAGAGATTCTTAAAGAATCCAAGAAGTAAGAGGACATTTAGGAGTTTATAACGGCTAATTTATTGAGTCTATAGGAATTGCGATCGCAACTGTTTACCGCAGTGCTTACCTTATTAATGCCTTTTCTATAATATAACAGACGCTTAACATAACAGATATTCCAGCAATTCTCATTATGGAAATTTAACTACTATTAGAGTGGAGATCTAACTCTAAACCATGAATCATAAAAGTCAGAAGATGGTCCCAACTATCAAAAACAAGA
>JANNLO010000133.1:0-5225 GCA_031396835.1 Snowella sp. SOY_38_metabat_116 | reverse complement strand
GCCGTCATTACCAACCCAGTCCAAAGCATAGACAAATGGGAGAGCGAGGTATTAAAGGAACTCCGATGGATTTAAGTGATGAAGAAGCCCAAGTTGCCTTAGATAATGGGATTGCTTATCGCAGACAAATTTATAGTTATTACAAGGGGAAATATTATGAATTTCAATCAGACAATGCTGGAACTTTTCATGGTTATCCTATTTTGGAAAAAAATGTTCCTCATAAAGCTCTGGAACAATTAAACAATACAACTATGTGATCGCTGCTCCTGTAAACCAAATTAACGAAAAGAAACCCAAACTTATTATTATTGGAGAAAACTTAAATGAAAGCCGAACTAACCGCAATTATTGAAGCCGCAACAGAAGGAGGCTATTGGGCAATCTGTCCAGAAATTGCTGGAGCTAATGGTCAAGGTGAAACGATCACAGAAGCTAAAGCCAGCCTAAAAAGTGCGATTGAACTCATCCTAGAAGATCGCCTAGCAGATATTCGTCGAGGCTTACCCAAGGAAGCCATTGAAGAGACGATTTTAATTCCATGAAACGCAAAGAACTAGAGAAAAAATTACGACAAGCTGGTTGCTATCTCAAGCGAGAAGGTTCTTCCCATTCACTTTGGATTAATCCGAAAACTGGAGTTGTTGAAGCCGTCCCTCGACATACAGAAATTAGAGAATTTTTAGCCCAAAAAATCCTCAAAAATCTAAACGTAGAATAGCATGATTGAAAACGTTAACCAAAGTCAAACAACTTTTTTAGCCCATCAACAGTTATACGAAACCGATTATATGCTATGGCTAGAAAAAACCTTAGAGCAGATTAAACATCGGCAAACTGATCAAATAGATTGGGACAACTTAGCAGAAGAAATCGAAGGTTTGGGAATTGCATTACATCATAAAATAGATAGTTATCTACGACAGATTTTAATTCATTTACTACTTTATCAATACCGGACAAATGAACGAGAAAAAAGTGGCTCAGATTGGCGTAATAAAATCATTGATCTTCAAGATGAATTAGAAAGCCTATTAGAAGAATCTAAAACACTCTATAACTACTTTTTATCTCGTATTGATTTGATATATTTCAAAGCTAGACGTGGAGTTATTCAAAAAACACAATTTGATTCCTCTATTTTTCCTGAAAAATGTCCGTTTTCTGAATCTGAATTGCTAGACTTTAACTTTTATCCTAAATCATAATCATGAGGTTTTATGACTTTAACATTAACTAAGATTTTCCAAAAAGTTCCTGAAGGGTATATCGGTTTTGTCGAGGAATTACCTGGTGCATATTCCCAGGCTAACACCTTGGAAGAATGTCGAATTAATCTGGAGGAAGCTATTCAGTTAGTTTTAGACGCAAATCGCGTGTTAGCTGAAGAGCAATTACAAGGTCAAGACATCAGCAATTCTCATTTTAAAACATTTGTACTATAAAAACTTGTCAAATTTACCAATACAGTTAAACAGGTCAACGATAGAATGAGGGTTTCAGGCATTGCAAAACGATAGATTCATGAGAATCATTCTCATAATGAGAATTGCTGTCAAGACATCATTCGTGAAGCCATTTCTTATCAGGTGGCATGAAACGGTTAGATCTTATTCGTCATTTAGAGTCTCATGGTTGCCAATTTCTGAGAGAGGGAAGCAATCATACTGTTTATGTAAGTCGTGCTACTCAAAGATCAGTTGCAATTCCTAGACATTGAGAAATTAATAACTTCTTAGTTCGAGGTATCTGTCGCGATTTACAAATACCTATTCCCAACAAAAAATAAGGTTGCAAAAAGTTTCTATGGAGAATCGTTTATATTATGGTGATAATAGATCGAGGAATCCCAATTGGACGGGCGATCGATTCGTCGGGCGGCTTTGGATTATAAGTTACCGATTATCACGACCTTAGCAGGAGCGCGGGCAACTTTCGCGGAGATTAAGAGTTTGCAGGATCATCCTTTGGAGGTGACGGCTTTACAGGATAATTTAATACTGTGGTCATATTGATTATTCATTTTGCTTGTTTGCAACTAAGTGAACTACTCAAGGTTTCCTTGTTTAAAAGAAGAAGAAATTTTAGCGGCAATATCATCGTATTTTTTCTTCAAATAAGTTGGATACTCAATATATAAATGATTAATTGAGCCAGTCCCTAGAAAAGTTTTAAGATAAATAATATTTTTGCCTTTATATCCTGATAAAACAAACCAGTTTTTCCCTTTGGCTTTATATGTAACTTTATCTAAATCTTGAGATTGAGAACGCATTTCTATCTCAAGTGTATCTCCAAGAACATTGTTAATACCACTTACCGTTATTCTCAATCCATCACTATCAAAAAATACCCTTCCATCACCATTAGCTGGTGGCGACTCTTTCATTAAGTGACTAGGATAATTAAGACAAAATCCGAATCGCTTATTGCAATAGTTAACATAATCTTGTGCGCTTAAGATTGTTGAGTAGCCAATGATGGATAAAAATATAAAAACAACAATTGTCTGACGTATATTTTTGTGTGTTTTATGTCTAGTTCTCATACTCAATTTACCTTTGATTTCAAATTAAAGTGATGACCCCTTGGTTAGTTTGAATCTCGACTCATAACAATTTCCATATCACCTCTAGTCCCAGTTCAGGAAACTATTTCCAATCCGCGATCGCCTGCCTCGCCATAGAAGCAATTCCTTGATCCGTCGCCTTGGGTAATTGGTAATATTTTCCCCCTGCTTTTTGAGCTAATTCCTTACCGAACCCTGTGGAAACAAATTTTTTCTCTGTGTCTATTACTAATAATTGCATCCCCACACCGCGAATTTTTGCGGCAATATTGAGTAATTCTGCTTTAATATCGGGTTTTTCCCCATCGGGCAACGGTTCCCCTAAAGAACGAGCCAAGGGAATATTCCCCCGACCATCCGTAATCGCAATAATCACCACCTGACCAATATCTCCCGACATTTTGGCATTCATCCCCACATGAACCGCCTGGGTTAACCCATGAGATAAAGGAGATCCACCACCACAGGGCAAGGTTTCTAGGCGTTTTTTCGCCATCGCAATGGAACGGGTGGGGGGTAATAAAATATCGGCTTTTTCTCCTCGAAAAGGAATGAGCGCGACCTGATCTCGGTTTTCATAGGCCTCGGTCAAGAGTTGCATGACGGCTCCCTTGGCGGCTTGCATCCGATTGAGAGCCATTGATCCCGACGCATCGACCACAAAAACAATCAAGGCTCCTGCTTTACGGGCGAGACGTTTGGAACGAATATCTCCCTGTTCAACGATGACATTACGGTTAGGCACACGAAGACGGCGGGATTTTTGGTAAGGGGCGGCGGCACGGAGGGTGGCATCGATCGCAATCCGTTTGACTTTGCCCTTGGGAATCATCGGTTTGAGATAACGCCCGCGATCGTCGGAAAAAATAATGGCGCGACTGCCTGATTTGCCCTGACGTTGGGCCATTTGGGCAAAATATAAAACACTGGGATCGAGGCTAACTCCTTCTACATCAAAGATAAATTCTTCGGGAATGCCTGGCGGTTCTTGATCAGGTTCTTCTGGGTTTTCTTCTTCATCTTTTTCTTCTTCTTCCTCCTGGTCTTGCTCCGACTGATCTTGAGGTTGTTCAGGCGGTGGTGGTGGAGATTGTTGCTGGTCTTGGGGAGGAATATCCATCAAAATACTGCGGGGAACGATGGTCAATTCCACTGCTTTCGTTAAATCATCGGCACTAATGATATTTCGTCCATCCAAAGACGCGATCGCCTTAGCAACCCGCATGGCATAGAGTTCTCCTCGGTGTCCCTGTAAACCGCCCCGAATGGCTTCTTCTACTAAATATTCAATTTGTTCGTGGGTGATAGTAACTTCCTTTAGCCATTCCCTCGCTAAAATAATATTGGTTCTAAGATCATCAAGATCTGCTTCGTATTGTTGAAGGAATGTTTGAGCCGATTTGGCATAATCAATCACCTGATCTACTGCTTGCACTCGTTGATCAATTCCTAATACTCCATCAGCAGAAAGCGCGATCGCAATACGGTCTAAAAAATGTTGTCGTAATGGCCCTTCTTCGGGATTATAAGTGGCAATCAGCAAAGGTTTACAAGGATGCTGGAAACTAATACCTTCCCGTTCAATTTGGTTACGACCATCACTTAAAACGCTTAATAATTGATTCGCAATTTGATCATCTAACAGATTGATTTCATCGATATACAAAACGCCACGATGGGCTTGCGCTAATAAACCAGGTTGAAAAACAGGTTCTCCCCGTTTGACAGATTCTTCCACATCCACCGAACCTAAGAGCCGATCTTCAGTTACCCCCAGGGGAATTTGCACAAAAGGCGACGGAATAATCTGAGTCGGAATATCAGTCAGATCAAAACCTGCATAATGCTCCTGGGTATCGTCGTCCCACTGGTCAGGCAGAGTCGGGTCACAATTAAATTTATTATCTTTAATAATTTCAATCGGCGGCAACAAAGCATAGAGTGCCCTCGCTAACACCGATTTCGCCGTTCCCCTTCTGCCCGCGATCGCCACTCCTCCCAAACCTGGATCAACCGCCCCCAGCAATAACGCCAGTTTAATCGCATCCTGCCCAACGACCGCCGTTAGAGGAAAATTTAAGGGAATACTGGAAGAAATAAGAATCGACATGGGATTTTTATGCTGAAAAAGTGATTACTAAAAAGGACGGCCCAACTAGCCATCCTCCATCCTATCACGTCTTTTCAAAGGGTTTTCTCGGTAATCTATTGCAATCCTAGCCAAACCAGCACGCCTTTTCCTGTCAAATATTCAATTAACAGGGTCAAGGCAAAACCAATCATCGCAGCACGACCATTTAACCGCTCTGCATAGTCATTAAAGCCAAATTTTGGGTCTTCGATCTTGGGTGTTTGAGTGGGTTTAGGTTCGACCATAGTCTTTTATCCAGAATTTGTTTACATTTCTTTACTATAACGGGTTTGTGTTCTAAGTCAACGTTTATAGTCGCCCATAAAGATAGAAAAGCAATGAAAATAACAAAAACTCATCCCGTGAAGAGAAGAGTTTTTGTTATGGAAAGAATAAACTTGGCATCGAGCTATTGTCCCATGGGGCAACCCCCAAAGTATCGTAGCCGCAGCTTCGTTTCACAGTCGAGTTCGGGATGGAGTCGAAGTGGTACCAAAGCGCTAGAGACACCAAGAAGGAATCTTG
>JANNLO010000084.1:0-26587 GCA_031396835.1 Snowella sp. SOY_38_metabat_116 | reverse complement strand
GATCTTACCCGTAATGACCTGAGTGGTGCTAACCTGAGCAGTGTTAACCTGGCAGAGGCTAAACTGCTTGAGGCTAACCTGAGTGGTGCTAACCTGAGTTGTGCCAACCTGTTCTGGACTAACCTAAGTGGTGCGAACCTGAGCAATGCTAACTTTTTCGGCATTAGCCTGATATCTTCTACACTGCCTGATGGCTGGGAGTCTATGGTTCAAAACTATTAACTATTTGGCGTTGCTGATTTGGGATATAAATCTTTTTGTCTGTAATTTTTAAAACTCAGGCTCAGTCTGACTTTTGGATATATGCGAAATTGTCATTCATAGCTTGATTAAGCAACGCCTAAAACTCTAGTTTTTCAAGTGAAAAGATAAAGTATGCAAGAGACTTTATTAAAACGTATCACTATTGATTCCAATATTTGTCATGGGAAACCTTGTATTAGAGAAATGCGTTATCCCGTAGAATTAATTTTGGAGTTATTAAGTTCGGGAATGACAACGGATGAAATCTTAGAAGATTATGATGATTTAGAGTTAGATGATATTCAAGCAACATTTCTGTATGCGGCAAAATTAAGTCAGTTAAAAAATATTTATCAAATCGCGTCATGAAATGCGATCGCAATATTCCTCTTGCCAGTAGCAAATTAAACCAAAATCCTTGAAACTAGGACAAGCGTTGAAAATTTATCTTTTTTTGTTGCTTTAAGGATTCCAATAGTAATGTTATAGTTTGAGCGATAATCATTTAGGATTTCTAATTCGATAAACCCTATGACAACAACTACCGCACCCACAAAAAGACGTTCAATTTGGCAACTCGCTTGGGAAAGTTTACAAACAGGCGGCCCTTCTATGTGTCAATTTGCAATTACAAGTGCTTGCAATGCTCGTTGCGGATTTTGTAATTTTGCAGTAGATAAAATGCCCAAAGAACAACAAAAGTTTGTAACTTTAGAAGAAGCAAAATCAGCCGCAGAAAATCTCTATCGTAATGGCATTTATTTTATGATTTATGTCGGCGGTGAGCCTTTATTACATCCTGATTTGAATGCCATGATTGCCCACGCTTCAAGTATTGGAATGGCTCCAATGATTGTTACTAATGCGGGACTTTTAACTCGCGATCGCATTAAACAATTAGCCGAAGCTGGGTTAGTAAGTGTGATTATTTCAATTGATGCAACAGAAGTTAATAAACATGAAGAAAATCGGGGTTTAAAAGGAGTTTGCGATCGCATTAAAATCGCCAATGAAGAGTTTAAAAAATATAAGATTGGCACAACAGCTTCAGTTACCATGAGTCGCTTAATTGATGATTATCAACAGTTGCCACCTTTCTTAAAAGATTTAGGTTTTGATAGTGTAACATTTTCCTATCCTTTAACCACTTTAGCCTCTTCTTATTTGGGCTATGCTGAATCAAATTTAGTCGATTATACGCCCCAAGAATTAGATGAAAGATTTGAAGCAATTAAAGCCTTAAAACAAGAATTTCATGTCGTCAATCCAACAGCTTCTATTGAAGATATGCAGCGTCATTTGAAAAAAGAACCCGAACAATTTGGCTGTTTAGGTGGCTGGAAATTTTTCTATTTGGATTGGGAACTTAATCTTTATCGCTGTCATAATTGGGCAAAACCAATGTGTCATGTTAGTGAATTTGATGGCTCTCAAAGAGTGCGCGATAATTGTACAGTTTGCATGATGGATTGTTATCGGGATTCGAGTGTGATGCAACATATTGCAATTTCTATGAGTGATGGGTTTAAATCATTGAGTGCGGGCAAAATTAATCAGGCTTTTCAAGAATGGTTTAATCAAAAAAATTGGCTTTCTTTAAAATCAGTTATTGAGGAAGCAAAATGGTTGCCTCGATTATAAAATTTTGAAAGTATTTTTTAGACTCTTTTTAATTACTTGTATAAAAAATTTAAGTTTTAATGTCGTAGGATTTTAACATTGTTCTTATTAAAGAAGTTCCCAAATATCGAATAATGATCGTAAACTAGACAAATGATCTGTCGTTTTACACCGTTTTTGCAATGCTTCTAGATATTGTTTTTCAGCAACAATTTTTGGATCTTTTTTACGATAAGACAGACCAAATTCTGATAGATAAATCTCTAAATATTTCCTATGTAATGTCGCTTTATTCCGAAAAGTATATCCTGCTGGAAAATCGCCCAATTTTTCGGGATCGTTGAGTAAAATATTGTAATGATTCTGAAAATCTAACCAAGTTGTAGAAGTTTTAATACGAGCATATTTCTGAGAAATTTCGGCATTGCCTAATGCCCAGGTTTCAAAACAGCAATGTTGGATAATGAGATGAATTTCTGTTTTTGAATCATCTATTTTATGATCTGATTTTAGTATTTCAAGTATAGATTGCACCTCATTAAAACGTTCTGAATAAGAATTTTCGGAATCGACACAGAAAAAAAAGTGATCGACATTATTAAAATTTTTAATGTCCATTAAACAAGCTTCTAGACGAGAAGGTGCTGAACTATTTTTAGGTTTACTCACCATATTCGGATAACCATTCCCTGCAATAATTCGACAGGTATTGCCCATCATATCTTCGGGACAATTTACGAAAATCAAATCAGGAAATAAATGTTTTAACCATGCCTTATAAACTTTGGGTTCTGTTTTTTCTCCTTCTACTAAAAACAAAAGATTCACGCTTCCATCTCCTCAAAGTCCAGCACATTAATTAATTGGGTAAATTTGTCTAGACTAGAGGCAGTCTTAAGGGCAGAAATTTCTGTGGCTTTTTGAGTTTTAATGTGACTTCCTTTTCTGCTAACAATTTGCCAATCTTGCCAGGGAATATTATTAATAATGTAGGGATGATGACTGGTAATAATAAATTGTAAACCATCAGCATGATCAAGAATAAAATCTGTTATCTCAGACATACAGTTAATCCCTAAGCTATTTTCAAATTCATCAATCAAAATCACTGAACCTTTTGGAGCCGTTATCACTTCAATAATATACATCAAGGTGCGAAACATTCCTGAGGACATTCGATCTTGAGGAATCCATTCGTCGGAATTAGCATCCTGAATTTTGAAGAAAATAAAAGCTGTTTTATCTGAATTATCTTCTATATAAACTTTTAGATCTTTTATTTCTGGGAAAATATTTAAATAATATCTTTTAAAATCATCAAATCCACACTTAAAAAAGTTTAAAGAGTTTAATAAACTAAGTTTAGACTCCGTAGGTGAAGTTTCTTGAAAAGTGAATAATATCAATGCTTTGACCACAGGTGAAAAATCAACCATTTTTTGTTTAATAAAATTTTCTAAATCCATAGAAAAGGCAATTGATTTTTTACTATCATTGATTTTTTTAGAATTTATGTTTTGAGCATTATTTTTAAATTCTCTAGCAATCGACTCAATATTTTCTTGATTTAAATTTATTTTTTTTGACCATAATTCGATTTGTTGCGATACTGAATCTATATTTTCTAATTGTACAGATTGACTTAGTAACTTATTAGACAAAAATCTTTCAAACCCTTGGACTAAAGGCGTAATCAAATCCTCTTCAGGAAATAGCGAAATTGCACTCTCCGTTTTTTTTATTTTCGGCAATTTTATGCCATTAAATTTTGATATTAAAGAGGCTATATAAAAGATTTCTATTTCATTTTCAATCTCAAATTGAATTAATTTTTCTTCAATAACTTCAAATTCCTTTTCATCAATTTCAAAAATATCTTTATCGTTTGGAATAGCACTTTTGAAAGACCATATATAACTTTTATCTAAATGAGAAAAATGAATAGTCCATTCAAAATCATCTAATTTTTCTCTGCTTAAAGCAACACCGAAAATTGTCTCCAAAGCCACTAAAATTCTTGTTTTACCAACCCCAGAAGGGCCAACCAATAAATTAAAATCATCAAAACTGACTTCATCAATATGCCAATTTTCTCGGTGGTGACTGAAACTAAATTTTTGAATTTTCATATAAAATGACCTTTACTATACATATAATTAGTTATTAATCTTAAACGTTTTCCTAATCTTTAGTTTGTAATTGTTTTACTAATTGTTGCCAATCATCCTCATTTGCGATCGCGATCCAAACTTCTTCAATCAGCGCAAGTGATAAGAAGTTTTGTTATCTAAAATGATATTAAGATTGTTGCAAAACTTTTTTGCCATGCGAAAGTATCAAAAATTATGTAGAATATCTTTAAACTTTTATCAATCTTGAGAAAATTTTATGGGCGTTGCTGATTAAGAATATGAATCTTTGTTTATGACATTTTTAAAACCTAGACTCACACCAACTATTGAAGATGTGCAACATTGGTATTTATCTCTTGATTCAGCAACGCCAAAATAACTTTGATATGACAAACAATAATTTTGAAAAAGAGAATTTAGGCTGGTGGTTACAACAATTACAACAACGACTTGGGGAATGGTGGGAACTACAACAAATAAATTTTTTTAAATTACCTAATTTAGATCTTCCTGATTATCAACTGCCTACTGGCTGGGATTTATGGTTAAAAAATAGTTTGATAGTTTTCTGTTTTGCCTTTCTTTTTTGGTTGATTTGGCGATTTCGTAAAAGTTTTA
The DNA here is from genome assembly GCA_031396835.1 of Snowella sp. SOY_38_metabat_116. Lineage (GTDB taxonomy): Bacteria > Cyanobacteriota > Cyanobacteriia > Cyanobacteriales > Microcystaceae > Snowella. The sequence goes on along the minus strand of JANNLO010000084.1, from coordinate 21,974 downwards.
TTTATTATTTTTATCAACTCAAAACTCTCAAACCTCAAAAAGAAATTATATCACCGATTTATTCTGTTGCTCATTGGCTTGGGCGATCGCGAGAATATCAAATATCAAGAGACTATTATCAAGCTTGTTGCTGTTTATATTTTGCGATGTTACAACAATTACATGAAACAGGCTGGATCACTCATCAATCTAGTCGAACTGATGAAGAATATCGCTTATTAATTTTAGAATTTCCTCAACCTGATTCCTATGAATTATTATTAATTATTCATCAAGAATTATGTTTTGGGAAACGAGAAGCTTCTGCTCAATTGGTGTCGGTTTGCCAACAAGCATTACAAAAAATCTTGCCGATTAATTGATAAAATATTTGAGGTTATTAATATTTGAGGTTATTAAAAGATTAATCTGAATCTATTTTTCTGGAAAATAAATCAAAGTTCACTCAACTCTCTCCTTCGGCTTTCCCCTTTCAAAGGGTTGGGGGTTATATCTGCAAGACTCCACTTTTTGATCTTAGTTGAATAATTGCAGATTAAATATTCTTAAAGTTTTTTATTAATTCCAGTTAAGAATAGAGCGAATTTGATCGACTAGATCTGGTGCTTTAAAAGGTTTGATAATAACTCCTGCGATCGCAATATTATTAAATTGTTTTTGTTCACTAATTTTGGTTTTAGCGGTGAGTAAAATGATTGGAACTGATTGAATATTGGGATTTTCTTTTATTTTTGCAAAAGTTTCTATTCCATCCATATCAGGCATCATTACATCCAACAAAATTGCATCAATCGATTCGGTTTCTGCGATCGCAATCCCTTCGGAACCAGATCCCGCCGATAAAACATCCCAATTAGCAATGGCTTTGAGAGAAATTTGCACGATGCGTCGAATGCCCAAGTCGTCATCCACAATTAAAACACGCTTATTGTTCATGAATTAAATCCTCTAATGGTTCAGTAGGAATGCTGAAATAAAAGGTGCTGCCTTGAGTTAAAACACTCTCTACCCAAATTTTACCGCCATGTTGTTCCACAATATCTCGACAAATTGCCAAGCCTAAACCAGTGCCTTCTCGATCGCGAGAATCGGACGCATCTATTTGTTTAAATCGCTCAAAAACAGTTTCTAAGTTGTGGGCGGCAATACCTCTTCCTTGGTCACAAACTTTAAAAAGTAAACTAGGTGAAGTGTTGAATTTGTCGGTTGATTCTGGCATTTGAGATTCAACTAATAAGTCAATAGTAGAGTGCATAGGAGAAAATTTGATGGCGTTAGTAATAAGATTAATTAATACTTGAACAATGCGATCGCAATCGGCATACATTTGGAGTGAACAAGAGGGTAAATTAATCGCAATATTTGACCGTTCAGCTAATTGTCGAATTTCGGCGATCGCTTTTTTAATAATTTCTTCGGTATCACAATAAAATTTTTTAAGATTAAATTTTCCCGATCGCAAACGTTCTATATCCAAAATATCATTAACCAAACGCACTAACCGATCAACTCCATCTACTGCAATGCTAATCGACTCTTCTCCTTCTTCAGAATTGGGATCAATGATTTTTGCATGAAGCAAACTTAGAGAAGCTTGAATTGCCGTTAAAGGCGTTTTTAATTCATGACTAACTATCGAAACAAACTCAGACTTCATTCGTTCTAAATAATGTCTTTCTGTAATATCTTCTCCAAGAGCAATAAGCCCTGTCGGTTGACCCGAATTATCTTTGAGAACAGAATTTCTCCAGCTAATCATGCGCTCGTCACCAGACTTAATTAGAATTGGGTTTTCGTAATGGGCATGACTTTCGTTGTTAAGAATTTCTTCAAAGACTATATCTATTGTTTCAGAGAGATGATGAGGAATAAAAGTTGTTAACCAATTCTTTCCTAAAGTTTCTTCTATTGTATGTTGGGAAACTTTCTCGAAAAAAGGATTGACATATTCCACATTGCCATCTTTATCTAATTCCACCACAATCATTTGAATAGTATCTAATACTGATCGCCAACGACGATTAAATTCTTCTAATGCTGCCTCCACTCGTTTGCGATCGCTAATGTCCGTAATCATCTTAAGGCGACCCAAATATTTCCCTTCTTCATCAACAACAGAACGGACTGAAACCATTGCCCACATCACTGATCCATTTTTGCGACGGAATTGAAGATCATATTGATTAATCAGATTATTTTCCCGTTGTTCTATTAAATATTTCACAGGTTCTTTGTCTGTATCTTCAATCAAATCTAAGAAAGAAAATTCTTTAAGTTCTTCAAGAGAATAGCCCAACATTTCTGCCATTCTAGGATTAACAAAGACTGTCTTTTTATTTTTATCCAGTTGCCAAATTCCTTCCGATGCTGTTTCCACAATGCGTCGATAACGAGTTTCGCTTTCTTTTAACTCCTCTGCTATTTGTTGCTTTTCATTTAATTCTTTTTCTAAATGATTAGAATAAAAAATTTCACTTTCCTCTTTTTCTGCTTCTATCTGTTTGCGCTCCTCAAGCTCACTCTGCAATTTTGCATGGACAGTAGTGAGTTCATTCATCCTAGCTTTTATCTCTTCTTCTAGCCCAAGATTTAGTCTTTGGAGTTCAAGCTCTGCTTTTTTAAGCTCGGTAATATCTAGAACAACTCCCCTCATTGCTACTACATTACCATGCTTATCAAAAATCACTTTTCCCAAAGCTTTAACAAAACGAGTCTCGTTATTGAGCCATTGAAGACGATAGACTGTTCTAAAAGTATGACCCTGAAGGGCTGCTTCTATTTCTTGTAATACTCGATCGCGATCCAGAGGATGAATTTGCTGAATAAAAAACTCAAAGGTAATCTTTTGCTTCAGAGCAACTCCAAAAATATGATAAACTTCTTCAGACCACCACAAGTCATTAATGGCTTTATTCCATTTCCAGTGACCGACGTGGGCAATGCGTTGTGCTTCTAGAAGATCGACTTCACTCTTGCGTAACTTTGCTTCTATTTGTTGACGCTCTAATTCTGCTCCTGCACGACTCCCAAAGACTTTCAAAAACTTCTCGGCTAAGGCAATATTTTCAAGAGAAGAACTATGAAGAATGGTCAAGAAACCGATCGCTTTTTGAGAAGAATCAACTAAGCAAATGCCTAGACAAGTTTGCAAATTAGCAGAATTAATAATTTTATATTCAGAAAATAAATCTTGGAGATTATTCTGATAAATTTTGACAGTATTATTTTTTGATCTGAGTATTTTAGAGTAAAGCTGATTTTTCAGATCAATTTCAAAATTATCAATAACTTGTTGATGATGACAAACGGCCAAAGTTTTAGCGGTTTCAGAATTGACAAGTTCAGCAATACAAACATAATCAACTTCCAGAATTTGAGATAAATGGCTAATCAATAGCCGAAAAAAATCTTCCCCAACTTTTGCAACCAAACCTGAAGCAATATAATTAATTGTCTTTTCAATTTTTCGATTTTCTTGGTGTTCTTTTTGGGCTTGTTGTTGCAGTCCAACTTTTTGAATAGCGATTTCTATCTGCATGGATAGTAGATTGAATAATTCTATTTCAGGCTTAGTCCAATGACGAGTGGTCGTACACTGATGGGCAATCAACAAGCCCCACAAATGTTTTTCTTGAACAATTGGAACAACAAGTTTAGCTCGAACATGAATATTTTTAAGAAATTGTTGATAACAAGCTGAAATATGGGAATCGGCTTCAATATTTTCAATAGTACAAATTCTTCCCTGACGATATAATTCCACCCATTCGGTCGATTTTTCAAAACAAATATCAGTAATTTCTTGCCCCAAAATAGATAAAGCTGGATCAACAACAGATTCATTAATGATTTTACCTTGACCGTTAATTGACTGAAATTGATAAATTAACACGCGATCGCATTGAAGTAGCCGTCTAAGCTCGTTTAAGGTGAACTCAAAAATTCCTTCTAATTCAAAAGACTGACGAATAGAATAGGCAATCATATTCACGAGGTTTTGTCGCTCTCGTTGCAACTCTTGTTCTTCAATCCAATAACTTTGCTGGAGAACATTAGTAACTGCTCGATTTAATCCTTCAGGAGTCATTTTGCCTTTATTCAAAAAATCTTTGGCTCCACTTTTTAAAGATTGAATTGCTAATTCTTGTTCTGCTTGATTTGTCATGATGATGCAGGGCGTTCTTTCATGCCGAGCTTGTTGCTGTAGTTCAGACAAAAAATCTAAGCCATTCATCCCAGGCAAAACATAATCAATTAGCATAATATCTGCAACATGATCTATGCACCAAATGAGAGCATCTTCAGCATTACTAAATTCAACAATCTGATAGTTTTTTTGAGAGTTACGAGTTAAAAAAAGACGATAGCAAGCCCGATCAATTTCTGAATCCTCTACCATCAAAACCGTACAAATTCCTTCTTCTTCAGAAAAATTTATCAACTGACGCGATCGCTCTTGAACCGTTTCTGGCAACAACGATTTTTGATCCAAAGCAAGTATCTCGTTGCGTAATTTAGCTAGTTCTGCAATCAGTTGTTCCTTACTTTTTTGCTGATCTTCCATCACTAGATCAATTTTAAAATCTCTAACATTATTCTTACTATTCATTAGCATCTCCTAAATAGCAATCTTCTTTAATAGCTGGTAAAATGCGATCGCGTCCTTCACGTTTACCTCGAAAAAGTGCTGCATCGGCTGAGCGATAAAGAGACTGCAAATCTTGTCCATCATCGGGAAATTGCGCAACTCCTCCAGTAAATGTCATCTGAAATTTGGTGCCATTTGTTCCCGCAAATTGGTTTTGACTGAAATGCTGAGCGATCTTTTCCAAACGTTCAATGCCATGTTCTTTACTAATGCCATACATTCCAATCACAAATTCTTCGCCGCCCCAACGTCCTACCACATCTTCTTGTCGAAAGGTTTGACTCAAGAGTTGCCCAACATATCGCAAAACGCGATCGCCAGTTTCATGGCCAGATTGATCATTAACTCTTTTAAAATGATCTAAATCCAAAATCGCTAAATTTAAAGGCTGTTCCTGACGTTTCGCTAAATTCAATAAACGAGTTAAATCTTGCAATGCTTTGCGTCGCAGACTCACTCCCGTCAACTCATCTATTTCCGCCATACTCCATAGTTTTCGCTGTTCCAAACGAGTGCGAATCCGATTCAATAGTTCAGTCACCATAATTGGCTTATTCAAAAAATCATCGGCTCCTGCTTCAAAGCTGCTGTGAATTGTTTCAATGTCTGTATGGGCTGACAAAAAGATAATTGGTAATCGGTTCCAACGGGGATCACTGCGAATAACTTTACAAAGATCGGTGCCACTCAAAGGTGAATCTGCGATCGCAGAAGAAAGTGTTTCTGGCAAATCACCCACATTGTCGAGTGAATGTTGACCCAAATTAACATCCAAAATCAATAAATCTGGACTCACTTGTTCCAACACCTCCCAAAACTGTTGCGGACGATCAATCATGGTCAACTGATAACCCAAGGGTTCTAATAAAGTGCGCAGAAGACGTAATAAATTAGGATCATCATCGACAATCAGTAAACGAGCCTTGGATAAATTGACTGTCTGCGTAATTTGCGAAACAATGGCGATAACATCAGAAGGAAGAATCGGTTTAGTCAAAAAGCTTTGAACTCCTAATCTCGCCGCTTGTAAGCGTTTAGCAAAACTATCTTCGTCTGTTAAAACGATGATCGGCAAGGTTGGATAATGACGATTCATGGTCTCCAAAAAATTAACGCCTTTTTCGTTGCCGTAAGCAAAATTCAGATCGAAAATCACAACATGGGGAAAACGGGTCGCTAAGACAATTTGAGATTGTTCTATATTCGTGGCAATTTCTACTTGAAAACCCCAAGTTATTGCTTCTGTTGCCAGTTGCTCGGCGAAGGAAATATCTTCATCAATAATGAGTAAAAATGTGGACGAAAATGTAGGTGCGATCGCCGCAAGCGAATCATCGGAGGAAGTCGGAAACTCTTTGAATTTACTCTCTTCTAGATGATGTTCTAGGATTGGTAATAATTGACCTAATTTTTCTGAATCTGCAAATCCTAATGTTTTTTTCTGCTGAAAGATATTGTGAATTTGACGCGCGATCGCCGAAGCTTCCTCCAAACCAAAACTTCCCAATGAACCAGTTAAAGTGTGTGCCTCTGTTTCTGCTTCTTGCTGTTGCCTTGGAGTGAGTTGCTGATTATTCAAAAGTTGGGCAGCATTTTGAATAATTCTGAAACGATCAACATAGGATTGGCGACATTCTAACCAAACTTCTCCTAAACCTGAAGAAATTGTTGCGGGGATCGGCGTTGCGGAGAAAAAGTCCGTTTTCGAGTCTTCGTTATTTTCGTTGACTACTTCGTTTTTGCGTTTGAGGCGATAACCCAATTTATAAATCGTTTCCACAATATCTCTTGATCCCATCTCCTTAAGTTTTTTTCGCAATGCCTTAATATGAGAACGGATCGCGCCTTCACTAGGACAATCTTCAGCTAACCAAAGACGATCTAAAAGTCGGGCAGGATTAAAAATTTGGTCAGGATTTCGCAAAAATATTTCGAGCAACTGATATTCTTTAGAAGTCAATGGCACTACTTTTCCTTGAGAAGTGACTTCACAACTATTAGGATTGAGAGTTAATTGCTCAAAGGTCAATAATGGCGATCGCATTAATCGATTTCGTCTTAACAAAGCCCGAATTCGTGCCAACAACTCTTCAATAATAAAAGGTTTAACAACATAATCATCTGCCCCCGCATCCAAACCAATAACCTTTTTTGTGACTTCATCCACCGCCGTCATTAGTAGAATAGGAGTATCACGGTTTGGGTTAGGAACAGAGGAATTATTGGCTCGAATTCTTTGACAAAATTGAATTCCATCCAGTTTAGGCAACATCAAATCCAGCAAGATAAGGTCATAGGGATAAATTTCCGCCAAATGCCACCCCGCCATGCCGTCTGCTGCAACCTCAATCTCATAATGCTGTTGAATCAGTATGACCTGAAGCAGTTCAGCAATACCTCTATCATCTTCTACGCAAAGGATTTTCACCTGTTTATTTCCAATTACTATAAAGTTAACTTGAAATATCTTACAGAGTCTGATTTCATTGAATTATGTTACTTTGTATCCATGATACTCAATAAGCTAATAACACCAAATTATTTTATCGAATCAATCTGTTTCGTAATCGCGGCCTTTTTAACTTTACTTTTAATTTTATAAGGTCGGTAAAATTTCAGAAACAATATGTCGTTAGCCTCTTGATACTGATAAAACAGAAAAATCAACCATGACCAACTGCTGACAGATTAACTTAAAATAACCTGTCAAGCGTGTACGTTTAAAAAATTAATTACGTTGAACGCAATATCAAAAAGTAGGAATTAACCAGCAAGTTAATCAGTGTTTAAGGTAATGGTTTTAGCTGTGAGGTTTTCTAGCCAAGCAAGATTCCAATCTTCAAGAATGGGAACCCACTGGGGATATCTGAGACGACCATCTTGCCACTGAAGTAGAATGCGATGAAAAACAGGGCGATTTCTTTCAAAAGGATGGAAGCATTTTTCAATCCAAATAACCTGATTAGGATTTAAGACTAATTCTTTGACAACAATATTGGCCATATCTTGCACTTTTTCAGGGTTGGTGCGGAAGCGATCTGCCAATCTTTTAGAAAAAATAACGATCTGTTGGGCGGGAGAGGAAGAATGTAGCTGAAAATAGAAAGGTTTTTCCTGATTTTCTAGGGTTTTGTTGGGAAAAACCTGATATCGGCAAAGATAAGGATTTTCTTGAAGAACGCTGAGGTGCTGTGTCATGATAATTTGTCCTCTTAGAGTCGATGGGTTATTGAATTGAATAACAAATAAAACTTTGAGATTTAATCATTTAAACTTGGGCAAGCAGTCCAACAAATTTGTTATTTTTGTTGAGCGGCATTATCATTAAAGTTGGGTAAATTTGACCGAATATTTAATGAGACTTAACTCAAATAATTCTTTTCCATTTCAAATTGACTTTAAAGCATTTTTGTGAAGATTTTGTGAAGCGGAATTAGTTTGCGAACTTTTTTTTGAAGTTCAAAGGCTGAATGTGTTGCTGTGTAATGGATTTAACCTTTTTAAAGCTTGTCTAAACAGAGAAATTTTTATTTAATGCTGCTTTGAAAATATTGCCGAGAAAATGTGCCGACGCGATCGCGCTCATAAACAAACGTTAACTTTGCCCAACTTTTCAGTAAAATTTGAGTAAGTTAATTTATTTTAAACCGCGAGTTAATTCTATCGATACCGTATTTGGTAATTTACAAGGACTCAAAAGCAGCCAAGTTAAACAACTCCAACGGCTGTATCATCAACGTTTGCAAGGCGATCGCTTTACCACAACAGAATTTGCCCAACGTCTAGCGGCCATTAGTACAGAAATCAATCAACCCATTTCGGTTTACATCAATCGTCGGGGCCAAGTGATTCGGGTGGGAGTGGGAACCCCCAGACAAACTCAAATTCCGCCTTTGGAATTACCCCGCTACGGTGAAGAACGACTTTCTGGGATTCGTTGTTTGACCACTAGTTTAAAGGCAGAACCGCCCAAGGAATCTAGCTTAACGGCGATGGTTTTGCAACGCTTGGATGCTTTAGTTGTTTTGGGTTTAACGGGAGAAGGTTTTGAGCGCAGAGGCGGCGGTGCAACAGGTTATATCAAAGAAGTTTATTTAGCCCATCTTTTACCCCAGCCTGATCCTATTCCTGAAACTGTTTCCTATTGGCAAGTTTCTCCTGCTTTAAGCTTGGAAAATCTGAGTCAAGAAGATGCGCTGGAATTTGTCGAAAATTTAGAAGCTGAATTTAGCCGTGAATTTGTGGCTCGTCAGGTTGAAGCGGATCAGGATCGGGTTTTATTGGTGGGATTACAAACGGATTCTCACTCGGATCAAATCTTTGAAGATGGTTTAGCTGAATTGGTGCGACTAATTGATACGGCGGGCGGTCAAGTTTTAGAAACTTTGCGACAAAAGCGATCCCAACCTCATCCCCAAACAGTGATTGGTTCAGGAAAAGTAGAAGAAATTAGCCTCAAAGTGCAAACCACAGGAGCCAATTTAGTCGCCTTTGACCGAGATTTATCCGCTTCTCAAATCCGGAATCTCGAAACCCAATTGGGAGTGCGAGTGATTGACCGAACGGAAGTTATTCTCGATATTTTTGCCCAAAGAGCGCAATCTCAGGAAGGAAAATTACAGGTTGAATTAGCCCAATTAGAATACATGATGCCGCGCTTAACTGGACGAGGGCAAGCTATGTCGCGTTTGGGTGGAGGAATTGGGACGAGAGGGCCTGGGGAAACCAAATTAGAAACGGAACGCCGTACTATTCAACGTCGCATTGCTAAATTGCAGCAGGATGTTAATCAACTCCAATCCCATCGTTCTCGTTTGCGTAAACACCGACAAAAACAGGAAGTTCCGAGTATTGCGATCATTGGTTATACCAATGCAGGAAAATCGACTTTAATTAATGCTCTGACCCAATCTGATGTTTATACGGCCGATCAACTGTTTGCCACCCTTGATCCCACGACTCGCAAATTGACTATTTCTGATCCTATTAATCAGCGATCACACAGTGCCGCTCCGCGATCGCAGTTATTTTTGGTGACTGATACCGTTGGTTTTATTCATGAATTGCCGCCTTCCTTGGTGGATGCGTTTCGAGCTACTTTGGAAGAAGTTACCGAAGCCGATGCGCTTTTGCAAGTGGTAGATTTATCCCATCCCGCCTGGCAACGACAATTAGAATCTGTTGAGACAATTTTAGAAGAAATGCCTTTGATCACAGGCCCAATGTTGATAGCATTTAATAAAATCGATCAAGCTAGTAGTGAAGCCTTCGCAATCGCCAAAGAAAAATATCCTAACGCGGTCTTTATTTCAGCTAGTCAACGATTGGGTTTGGAAACTTTAAAAAAACGTTTAACGGTCTTAGTTGAGTAAAACTTAGTTGAGTAAAATTGGATTCAATGAGTTAATAATAGAAAGCCTTAACTAAAAATTTATGTGGAAAGTCATTACTCGTTCTGTTATTGGCACAAGTCATCAACAATTAAATCTTCCCTGTCAAGATTATGGAGATTATCTCTTATTAAAAGAAGATATTTTATTAGGTGCGATCGCCGATGGCGCAGGTAGTGCTAAATATGCAGAAATCGGGGCTAAAAATGCCGTTGATCAATCCCTCAAATTTCTGCAAAAAATTAATGATTTAGAGCAAATATTTTTCTCCAAAACAGCTTTAACAAACGAACAAATTCAAGTATTATTTACTCAATTAGTTGAATCAATACGTCTAGATTTAGACAAAAAAGCTTCTGAAATCAAGGGAAATTTAAGTGATTTTGCTTGTACTTTATTAATCTTTATTGCTACTCCCCATTGGTTAGCTGGAATGCAAATTGGCGATGGTTTTATAGTTATTCGCTCAGAAAATCAAGATTATAATTTACTCTTTCAGCCCGATAAAGGGGAATATATCAACGAAACGACTTTTATTACTTCAAATCATGCAATTGAAACTATGCAAATAAAAGTATTACCAATAAGTCCAAATTTTATTTGTGCAGCGACAGATGGCGTGGAAAGAGTTTCTCTTAATCTAGTTGAATGGAAACCATTTTGCCCATTTTTTGAACCATTGGAAGAATATTTGTCTGAAACCAATGATCCCGAACAGGAAGATGACTATCTTAATGCTTTTTTAAATTCAGAACGACTCAATGCGCGAACAACGGATGATAAAACATTATTATTATCTCTTTGGCAGGATGATAATTAAGTTTTAAAGATGATTTTCAACCCAGATTTTACCTTCTAAAGAAAGTTAGAAATAATGAGAAATCGGGTAGAGAATAACTATTACTAACAAGTTAAAAAGAAGATCTGAAGAAAAAGTTAAAAAATTATCCCTTTATTTCTCCTGTTCAAAAAAAATGTGACACCATTAAATATTCAAGAATAATTGCGATCGCTCGTTAAATTACGATCAAAAAATAGAGATCATACTCCAAGCTTTAACTCAACAATTGTAAATCGCGATCGCCTAAAGTCTCAGAAGTTATTGTTTCACTTTTTAAGGAAACTAAAGTTTGATTTAATTTGCCTGAACGATAACCTTCTAAGTCTAAAGTAACATAGATAAAACCATAATTTTGAAATGTTTTTACTACCTGAGAAAAGTCTGTATTAATAACAAACTCTTGAATTTTTTCGGGCGGCAATTCAATGCGTGCCGTGTCTCCTTCTGAACGAACTCTTATGTTTTGATAACCCAATTTACGCAGATAAATTTCAGCCCTTCCCACTCGTTTTAATTTCACCAAAGTAATTTCTTCACCGTAGGGAAAACGAGAACTGAGACAAGGTTGAGCAGGTTTATCCCACCAAGTTAATCCTAATTGTTTAGATAATTCTCGAACTTCAAATTTACTAAAACCGACTTCAGCTAATGGCGATCGCACTCCTCTTTCTTTAGCGGCTTGAATACCTGGGCGATAATCTCTTAAATCATCAGCATTGACTCCATCTACGACATAAGAATAACCTCGTTCAATTGCTAACGGCTTTAGAGTGTCATGAAGTTCACTTTTACAAAAATAACAACGATTAATTGGGTTTGAAGTATAGTTTGGATTCTCCATTTCTTGAGTTTCTACAATTTCATGAAAAATACCAATACTTTCTGCCTGTTCTTCTGCTTCTGCTAATTCTTCGGGTAATAAAGATGGTGAAATTGCTGTTACCGCTAATGCGCGATCGCCTAAAATATCAAAAGCGACTTTGATAACTAAAGAACTATCTACGCCACCCGAATAAGCAATCAGCGTCCGATCCATTTGTTGAAAAATTGTTTGTAGTTGATAATATTTTTCTTGAAGCATTAAATTATCCTTTGTTATTATTAGTTACTTGTAATTATTAAGATTACTATAATTATTATAATCGACATTGAAAAGGTAAATGAAGTGTGAAACAACTGCCTTTTCCTACTTCTGAAGCTAGTGTAATATCTCCACCATGAAGTTGCGCTAATTTACGAGATAATGCGAGTCCCAAACCCGTTCCTTTTTGTTTACGACTAAGATGATTATGGATTTGTCGAAAAGGTTGAAATAATTGAGTTTGATCGCCTTCTTTAATGCCAATTCCCGTATCAATTACCGAGAACGTTAATTTATCAGGATAATTTTCAACCTTTAAGGTAACTGAACCAACTTCTGTAAATTTAAGAGCATTTGATAATAAGTTCAATAAAATTTGTTTTAAGCGTCTTTGATCGGTAGTACACATATTAACATTAGAACCAATTTCTAACTTTAATTCAAGTTTTTGTTCCTTCGCTTTGGCTTTTAAAATTGATAAAGCGGAAAGACAAATATCTTCTACTGCTATCAATTCTAAAAATAATTCTTCTTGATTGGCTTCGATTTTAGAGATGTCTAAAAAATCATTAATTAAAGCCAGTAAATGTTCCCCAGAAGTAAGAATTCCCTGCATATATTGTTTTTGTTTATCATTTAAAGGGCCATAAATTTCTTCTTGTAACATTCTAGAAAAGCCTAAAATTCCCGTTAGTGGAGTACGAAGTTCATGATTTATGTGGGTAAGAAATTCACTTTTATTATGATTAGAAGCTTCCAAAATTTGATTTTTAGTCGTGACTTCTTGCAATTTTTTATTGATTTGAATTTGTTGTAATATTACACTAATATATTGACTAATTTTTTCTAAAAATTGAATTTGATCAAGAGCAAAAATTCTCGTAAAACAAGAGCTTTTTAAGATTAATTCTGCTTGTAATTGAGAGCTAAAGAAAACGGGTATTTTTAAGAGTAAATTTATTTTTATTTCTGGGTTTTTATTCCACTCTTTGATTATGATATTTTCATTTTCAAGACAATTTCGTAACTCCACTTGCTCTACTTCAAAGCGTTCACCAATCAGCTTTAATATTATTCCTAAATTTTCTTGTGGTTCAAGATTACAATTAAGAACATTTGACAGAATTTCAATCTGATTTAGTTCAGCTTTATTGGGTGAAATAACAGATTGTTTTAAAGATAAATTCATCCAATACTGAACACAAGCATATTGATCTACTAATTTTTGAATGAGTAAGATATCGCTCTCAGTCCAATCAGAATTAAAATTATTATTGACTAAAAGAAAACCACCAAAATAAAGAGATTGATAATAACAAGGAATGAAAATAAAACGATATTTTTTAGTAATGTTTGGGATTGTGTCTAGAAGAAAATTATTTTTTTCTACTTCTAGATCGACAAAAAATACCCTACCTTGACTCAGAAGTTGATGTTCTTTTTCAACTAAGCTCTGACATAAAGTTAAAATATTTTCAAAGGATTGGGAAGTTTGACTTAAAATTTGGACGCTGAAACTATTATTAGCTTGAAATTCCCACTGCAAAATTTGCGAAAATCCAATCGTTGTTTGCAATAAATCAATAAACTTACATCGTATTTCTTGAGTTGCTTCCATCCGTTTTGGGTTTGCTTACTGAAAATTAGAAAGATTCGGTTTCAATACTTATCTGTTATGGTACAAATATCGATATTATGATGTGGCAAAGTCGATCAAAGCAAGTAGTTTAACATTTTTCTTTATTCTATGAAATTATCTTAAAAATAACAAGATAACGTTTTTAAAGAATTGTTTAATGCTCTGATCCTGTAATCCAATCTAGACTGAAAGACCGTTTTAATTCATTTAATTCATCTCGATGGGCCGTTATGCTGATTAAACGAAATGTTTCTGGTTTGTTCATGGGAGAAGGATCAATTTTTAATAATATTTTTTCAATTCGTCCCGCTTTTTGCCAATAAAATAGTCCTGCGATCGGGGCAATCCACACAAGTCCAAAAAATCCAAGGCTCAAGTTTGGATAAATAAAAGACAAAACTAGAATCAAGCAAAATATTCCTAAAATTGCTAAAATTGTTAGAAAACTTGCCATAAACTTACTAGGACGAACAAATCCTTGAAAGATAATTTGTTTTTGTTCTGCATCAACTGAACTAATTTGATAGGCTCGTTGGCAAAAATAATCTTGCAATTGGTTTAAAAGGGATTCTTCAGGAGAATCGGCAATAAATTGAAGTGTTTGAATCCTTTCTTTGACTGAGGCACGAATAAAAAAGACTAAGCCAATCAAGGATAATAGGGTGAAAATAAATGTCGATGTTAGAGCAGGCGTATTCACAATAAATTAATTGGGTATAAAATAAATGCTATTGTTTACTATAACAAGTCTTATAGCTATTTGAGAATACTTAAAAATAAATATTTGAATGGGTAGAAATATCATTAGTTTGCTCTAGGAAATTCAATAAAAATAATTCTAAATCTCAAACAAAATTTTATATTATTTATGTTAGAAGCTCTACAATTTGATTTCATGCGAAATGCTTTATTAGCTGGCTTATTAGTCAGTATTAGTTGTGGAATTATTGGTACATTAGTTGTAGTTAATCGTATTGTTTTTATTAGTGGAGGCATTGCTCATGCGGCTTATGGTGGAATTGGAATTAGTTATTTTTTAAAATTCAATCCTGTTTTTGGGGCAATTTTATTTAGTATTTTTTCTGCAATAGGTATGGGAATGTTGCAAAGAAGATTAAAAGAAAGAGCTGATACTTTAATTGGAGTTATGTGGGCAATGGGAATGGCAATTGGGATTATTTTTATTGATCTTACGCCAGGTTATAAAGCTGATTTGATGAGTTATTTATTTGGAAGTATTTTAGCGGTTCCTAGTCAAGATTTATGGGGAATGGCATTAATTGATGTCTCTATTTTAATATTTGTGATTATCTTTTATAAAGAGTTATTAGCAATTTCTTTTGATGAAACTTTTGCAACAATTCGCAATCTTCCTGTTGAGCTTATTTATTTACTCTTAATGGCGGCGATCGCTTTAACAGTGGGAATGATGATGCGAGTTGTTGGGTTGATTATGGTTATTGCCTTACTCACAATTCCTGCTGCTATTAGTAGCCAATTAGTTAAAGATATGAAGATAATGATGGGATTTGCGAGCTTATTGGGAATGGTTTTTACAACTTTAGGTTTATGGCTTTCTTATAGTTTAAATTTAACCTCTGGCGCAACTATTATTTTAGTAGCTGGAACAGCCTATTTTCTAAGCTTTGGAGTAGGAAAAGTAATAAAAATATTAAGTTTAGTTGGCTCTAAAAATTAAGATTATAAATATGATATAATCTTTGAATACTTTAAAAAATAAATCAAAAGAATTCCCACTAATTTAACTTTTATTATGAATAGTCCGCTTACTATTACTTCTAGTCGTATTCTTTATCATCAAATCGCTGCCTTATTAGTCTATCAATCGGTTTTTGAAAATGATATTGGCAAGGCTTTTATCAATCTTTTACAGACTTTACACTATAAAGATAGCGATCAATCTATTACTTCAGTAAGTTGTTTAAAAGCTTATAGTCTTTGGTTTAAATTATTAACAGAAAATAATCAAAGTTGGCAAGATTTTATTGTTGAAAAAATTTTATCAGCAGATAATGCGTTCAGTCAGCAAGTACAAATTAAGTCCTTAGAAGTATTACCTATTTCTTTAGTTAAAGCAGCTGAACATGACCTGCAAATTTTACAAAATATCTATTATTGTCCTTTCAAACAGATTATTCAATGGGTTGAAATTGCTTGTCAAACATTAGCGAGCGTTATTCCTTGGGAAATGGAAAATCAGCAAGCTTTTTTCTACGATTTCGATCCTGATTGGTCTAAAAATATTACAGAATTAGCAGATTTTTATCAAAAAAACGGAGCAGGAATTTTTGGAGCCTATAAAGCGTTTCAATGGCAAAATAAAACTTTAATGGGAATTACTTATCCTGACCCCATAAAATTATCTGAACTTGTTGGCTACGAAACTGCAAAAACAGCATTAATCAAAAATACAAGATCTCTTTTGACAGGTTATCCCGCTCTTAATATCTTGTTATATGGGAGTCGAGGTAGTGGTAAATCTTCCTTGGTTAAAGGACTATTAAATGAATATTATCAGTCTGGTTTACGATTAATTGAAGTTGGAAAGTCAGAGTTAATTGATTTGCCTATTATTTTAGAAGAATTACGAAATTTACCGCAAAAATTTATTCTTTTTGTAGATGATTTATCCTTTGAAGAAGACGATGATTCTTTTAAATCTTTAAAAGTTGTTTTAGAAGGTGGAATGATAGCTAAATCTGAAAATGTGGTGGTTTATGCAACTTCAAATCGACGACATTTAATTCGTGAATTTTTTGCTGATCGCCCCCGTCCCATTGAGCAAGAAGAAGTCCATGCTTGGGATACAGTAGAAGAAAAATTATCTTTCAGCGATCGCTTTGGCTTAACATTAACCTTTGAACCTGCTAATCAAGAAACTTATTTAGAGATTGTTCATCATCTTGCTAATCAAGTAGGAATTGATTTGAACCTAGAAGATTTGGATTTTCGCGCTAAACAATGGGCAACTCGAAATAATGGAAGATCTGGAAGAACCGCCCGACAATTTATTGATTTTTTACAGGGAGAATTAGGAATTAATAGTTTATAGGAAATAATTGATCGTTAAGATTATCAATTTATGAATTATTATTGGAAGTAGTCTTTATTCTTTCTAAAAAATACTCATTATCAAAGTATAGTTTTTATCATTAAATATGATTGATCTAATTCGCTATCCAAAATATCATAAAATTATTCGTAATCTAAAAAGACTAAACAAAAATGAATATCAAAAACGGCTTTGTTGGGACAATTGGTAATACTCCTCTGATTCGTTTAAATAGTTTTAGTGACGAAACGGGCTGTGAAATTTTAGGGAAAGCAGAATTTTTAAATCCTGGTGGCTCAGTTAAAGATCGAGCGGCTTTAGAAATTATTGAAGATGCAGAGAGAACAGGTTTGTTAAATCCAGGTGGAACAGTTGTGGAAGGAACGGCGGGCAATACGGGCATTGGTTTGGCCCATATTTGTAATGCTAAAGGTTATAAATGTTTGATCGTTATTCCTAATACCCAATCCCAAGAAAAAATCGATCTTTTACGAACACTTGGGGCTGAAGTCCGAACTGTTCCTGCTGTTCCTTACCGCGATCCTAATAATTACATAAAACTCTCTGGTCGCATTGCCGAAGAAACCGAAAATGCGATTTGGGCAAATCAATTTGATAATTTAGCTAATCGTCACGCTCATTATAAAAACACTGCTCCCGAAATTTGGCAACAGACCAAGGGCAAAATTGATGTTTGGGTTGCTTCAACGGGAACGGGCGGAACCTATGCAGGAGCAGCTTTATTTTTTAAAGAAAAAAATCCCAATATTCAATGTGTTGTCGCTGATCCAATGGGAAGTGGGCTTTATAGTTACATCAAAACAGGGCAAGTGAAAATCGAAGGCAATTCTATCACTGAAGGTATTGGTAATAGTCGCATTACGGCAAATATGGAAAATATTCCTATTGATGACGCAATTCAGATTAATGACCCCGAAGCAGTGCGAGTCGTTTATCAACTTTTGCGGAAAGATGGATTATTTATGGGCGGCTCAGTTGGAATTAACGTTGGTGCGGCCGTTGCTTTGGCCAAAAAATTAGGGCCAGGTCATACGATTGTGACCATTCTTTGTGATGGAGGTGCGCGTTATCAGTCTCGTCTTTATAATCCTGAATGGTTAGCCTCTAAAGGATTGGCGATCGCGCAGTAAAGAAAATTGGCATTGCTGAATCAAGATTATGAATACCAATTTTGCAGATATTCAGACAGTCAATGTGAGTCTAGATTTTTAAAATATCATCAAAGAAGATTCATATTTCATGTACGTTTGTAAAACAAGTTTAAAAAACTCTTTAATATTAAGAGTGATTGTTCACTTTTAAGAAACTTTAAATAAAAAATGGTTAAATTTTTTGTGGTGCATTCATCTAAAACGGGCGGTATTTTCATTTTTCAATAATAAAATACTTCATTCTGCTAGAGACATTAATTGAGTGAATACTACAGACTGATTTCTGCCCTGTTTTTTTGCTAAAAGTAAAGCTTGATCTGCTTGATCGATCAGAGTGGTAGAAGACTTATCTCGCGTTGGTATTACACTCATGATTCCTAGACTAATTGTAATTTTTTGATGGCTAATCTCAGAATTTTTATGAGGTATTTTTAGTTGGCGAATCGCTTGGTGAATCTTATCAGCAATCACTTTTGCACCTTCTAAATCAGTGTTCGGTAAAATAACAGCAAATTCTTCTCCGCCGTAGCGAGCCACTAAATCCATTGAACGTCCCACAGTTTTTTTGATGGTCTGAGCAATTTTAATTAAGCATTTATCACCCTGAGGATGACCGTAAAAATCGTTATATTTTTTAAAATAATCCACATCTAATATCAGCAAAGAAAGAGGTTGCTGCTGTCGACAATTTCTTTTCCATTCTTGTTTAAAACGAATATTAAAACAACGACGATTGGCTATTCTTGTGAGGCCATCTGTGTCAATAAGTTTGAGCAATCTTTGATTAATTCTTTCAAGATTAACTTGGGATTTTTTTAGTTTTAATTCAGCTTCTTCGGCTCTTATTTTAGCGGCAATTAATAAACTTTCGGCTTGTTTTCGATCGCTAATATTCTTAATATAACCATGCCAAATTGTGCTGCCATCTGCTTCTTGTCGAGGCGTTGCATGACCCAATACCCAAATAATTCGTCCATCAGCAAAACACACACGATATTCACAATCCCAAGGAGTAAGATTAGCGGCAGAGTCTAGAATTGACTGATAAACGCGATCTTGGTCATCTTTGTGGATGACATCTAAAACAATTCTGGCATCTTGCTTTGCTTCTTGGGGAGTTACGCCATAAATATCTCGAATTGCGGCACTGGCATAGGGAAAATAAAATGTTTCATCAGTACGCATTTTAAATTGATAAATTACGCCTGGAATATGTCGGGCAATTTGGGTAAGAAGATTTTCTGATTCAATCTGCTCTGTAATATCTTCAGAAATACCAAGCAAATATTTAGGTTGCCCTAATTCATCAAAAATAGGAATTCTTTTAGTGTGTAGAATACGAGTTCCTTGATGATGGGTTTGAATGATTTCTTCAGGTGTATCAACGACTTGATTTTGGGCGAAAACTTCTCGATCTTTGGTAATAAAAAAATCTGCTTCTGCTGGGCTAAAAAAATTGTAGTCACTTTTTCCTAATAGTTCTTCTTTGGTATATCCTAATAAGTTTTCTCCTGCTTTATTAACCAAGACAAATCTTAAATTTTCTACATCTTTGACAAACACCATGTTAGGAATATTTTCAATAATGGAATTAAGAAAAGTCTGAACGCGCCAGATTTCAAGTTCTATTCGTT
This sequence comes from Snowella sp. SOY_38_metabat_116, assembly GCA_031396835.1. GTDB lineage: Bacteria > Cyanobacteriota > Cyanobacteriia > Cyanobacteriales > Microcystaceae > Snowella. The sequence continues at coordinate 2,496 of JANNLO010000084.1, read as the reverse complement.
TGCGATCGCTAATATCTTGGGCTGTACCGAGTATTTGCCAAACCCGACCATCCTCTGTTCGAGAAAAAACGAGATCTCGGCTAGCCAACCAACGCCATTCTCCTTGGGCATCCCTGACTCGGTATTCTGTTTCAATAATTTGGTGATCATCAACGGTACGAATTTTTTGGGATGCGGCACAAACCATAGCTAAATCGTCGGGATGACAAATAATCGCAAATAAATCGGCTCCCATAGCTTGAATTTCGGCGCGGGAATAACCTAAAATTTCTGCAACAGAACGATTTGCATAAACATTGCGTTGCTCAATTTGATCATAAATATAAAGTAGGCTGGGAGTTGCTTCGGTAATTCGTTCAATCAAATGTTGACTTTCGCGGAGTTTGGCTTCAACATTTTTGAGAACGGTAATATCTCGGCCAACGGACTGAATTCCGATTAATTGACCTGTTTCGTCGAAAATACCTTGATTAATCCATTGCGTCTGGCCCATTTGACCATCGGCACGGTTATCGCGATTTTCACCAATAAAGCTGGGATTTTCTGGGGTAAGTGTGGCTATCTGATCAAGTGTTCTTTCCAAATCACTGGAATCAGCAAAATCAATCCATTTTTGTCCGATGACTTGCTCCACTGAACTGCCCAAAGCATTGCACAAAGCTTCATTCGCAAAAATTATTGTGGTATCAGGTTGGGATCGCAGAACAAAATCTGTTTGAGTCTGTACTACTTTTTGGTATGTTTCCCTAGAATCTTGCAATTCGACTTGCATTTTTTCAAATAATTGCCGCACTTTAGCCGACATTTGATTAAAAGAAATCAATAAACTTTCAAGTTCTGCGATCGCACTTTGTTCAGGTAATGTTTCTTGCCAGTTTCCCTCAGCCAAAGCTTTACTAGCTTGATTTAATTGCTTAATCGGTCTTATAATCCCATAAGTTGTCAAAAAAACGCTTCCGATAGCAATCAATAAGGTCATGCTAAAACCTAAAATTGCTATTTCTGTGAGCAAATGATTCGCCCAATTTTCTGCTGTGTTCTGCCCACTTCGATAAGCAAAATAGCCGATTAGTCCTGCTATTCCAATAATTTGTAAAAAGAAGGGAAGAATCAAAAGCCATCTGAGAGAAATATTTGAAAGGTGCGATCGCCGAGGAATAGAAAAAGACATTGATTGCAGAGTGAAAAAATTGTAGGTTAATTGCGTCTCTGTCTCCGTCTCTGGTTTTGCAGTGGTAAAAGGTTTAAGCCGTTTAAAAAATTAGAGTCGCGGATAATCTGAAAAAGAGCGGAGTTTATTTATCATACCCAAATTAATATCAATTCTATCACTCACTTGAAAATTTTGGGTAATTAAATCTAAACCAAGTAGGGGTCAAACCCAAAGTCAACAATACTCGTGAGGGGATTAATCTTGTTGAAAAACTGAGTTAAACCGTATTAACGCGATCGCCTAACGAAGATAAGATCAGCAATTTTTTAGCCTGAAATATAAATCAATTATCAATCTTTGATCATAAAATAGGCGATCGCATTCCTTAATTTTTAGCGGACAAACTGGGGCATAATTTCCGCCGCCGTAAATAAACCATAAATTCCCCGTTGATGGAGCGCAATTCCCGCTTTTAAATAACCAAAGGCTGGCCCACAAACATTAGCTGCCATGCTGGTTTCATCTCCCAGGGTAAAAGTATGGGTTGAAATTTTTCCCTCAAAAGTACGCCCTGTAACTTGAACATTGGTACTCAAAGGTTTTTTGGGATTTCGTGTGTCAACAATACCACCAACAGTCACTTGGTCTCGTGAACAAATTCCCGCTAATTCCAACATAATATCGTCAGCGTGTTCCATGTTTTCTAAGGCTAAAATTCCATTAGTTTTTTCTAAGAGAATCTCAACTTCTTGATCACTCATAGAACTAGCTTTTTCCAAACTAAAACCTGGAATATGGGCAATATCTTCTCGAATTGTGGCACGATAAGTTTCCCAATTAGCAATCCCCACCCCAAAAGTAATTTTCACTTGATGAATCTCAGCATAACTCTGGGCTGCCAATGCTGCGGCTGCTGTCAATAAGCCTGGAGTTGCGCCACAACCTGTCATATAGGTAATGCTTGCTGCGGCCAGTTCATCCTTGAGTGTTAATAATTGTTCAACCGCACTGGTTCTTTTGAGAGCATCAACTAAAACACCCTGCCATCCTGATTGAATAAACATTCGAGCGATATCTGCCATAAAAGTATTAGGCAAATTTGGTAATGCCAAAAAATAACCTTCTACCTCTGATTTAACCACTAATTCTGCAATACTATTTGTACTTAATTGACCCCAATCTTCCAAATAACCAACGGAACCTGATTGATGATAAGTGGCGATCGCAATATCAGGATTAAGTCCTTCTGGTTGATAGGCAAAACCTTGTTGATCGGCAACAGCAACCCACAGCATTTCCTGTTTTGGGTGCAAAATACGCGCGGCAGCTTGGCCTAATCCGCC
>JANNLO010000081.1:0-4331 GCA_031396835.1 Snowella sp. SOY_38_metabat_116 | reverse complement strand
CCGACCACCAATAGATACCTCCATTTTGGAATGTATTCGCCCGTCCTCCATCAGCAAAATCAACTTCATCGCTAGTGGGATAGCCGAGATAAGAACGCTCCCAACCCAAACTTTCCCACCGTTTACGGATATCTCCCCATACAGCATTAGCACCTGTATTAGGAGTCCAATAAATTGATCCACCGTTCTCAAAATGGTTAAATCGTCCAATACCGTCTGGAGTTGCAGTTTCGCTAGTTACTGGATAACCCATCGGCCCATTTTCCCAATTAAGTTGCGCCCACTTCTGCAAGATCGCTCCCCATACTCCATGAGCACCTGTCCGAGGAGTCCAATGAATGGAAGCTGAACCGTTGTTGAAAAAATTAAAACGTCCGTCCCCACGGGATGTGGTCAGTTCGTCAGTTGAAGGAATTCCCCAGGATAAACCACCAAGTTCTAACCATTTGCGATAGATGTCGCCATGAATTTCAAATGCATCACTGAGGTCACTGTTATAACAGATACAAGAGCCAGACTTGAAATACCAAACTCGGCTTTCCTTTCGTTCGATCTCACCAAAAAAAGAGACTCCGCCAAAGGCATCATACTTTCTTTGTATGGCAGACTCTATCATTTTAGTAATCGTAACAAAACCAGAAAAATCTGTTCTTCTTTCAATTCGACGAATCGGACTTAGCATATTAATCTCCGAATAAATATTTTTAAAATTGGGATGCTTACAATCTTACACAGCCAAAATGACTTTTGAAGGTTGAATGTAAACTTAACTATTTATTATTTTTGAAGGGCTTAGTGAGATATACAATCAAAACCTTCATAAACTTTTTTTATGAATTTTTTATGAATTTTTTGTGAATTTTTTGTAAAATCATTCAGAGCAATTTGGCGATCGCAACTTTAAAAATCCGACTTCTTCTACAATATTAAGTGTTAAGAAAAGTTTTTTTATCAATAAATCTAATGCAACCAGTTGATATTTTGATTCTCTCTAATGGCCCTGGCGAAATAACAACTTGGGTTCTTCCTGTTGTGCAATCTTTAAGACAATTATTGGGCAATAATTCGACTGAGGTCAGAATTTCGGTGATGCTTTCTCCTTGTCCCCACGCAACTGGAAAAGAAGCCGAGATCGCCGCTAGTTATGTTGAAGTAGATCGAGTGCAAAGTAGTGAATCTTTTCTAAATTTTTTAATCTGGGGAAAAACGGCGGAATCTTGGAATTGGAGAGAACGAGGAGTGGTGTTATTTTTGGGCGGCGATCAAATTTCTCCATTGATAATTGGCAAAAGATTGAATTATCGCACCGTTATTTATGCAGAATGGGAAGCGCGTTGGTATCGTTGGATTGATGCTTTTGCCGTGATGAATGAATCTGTTTGCGAAAAAATTCCTGCTAGTTATCGAGAGAAAATGATAGTAACTGGTGATTTAATGGCGGATGTTCAACAAATTAAGCTTTTAGTGAATCAAACAGAACCAATTATTGGAATTTTGCCTGGCTCAAAGGCGGGAAAATTAGCTCAGGGTGTTCCTCTTTGTCTGGCGATCGCGGAAAAAATTCATCAACAAAAACCTCAAATTCGTTTTATTTTACCTGTTGCTCCGACCTTAGATTTAGAAACCTTAGCCAGTTTTGCTGATCCTAAAATTAATTTTTTGGTAGAAAAAATGGGCGGAGTCAGTGGAAAATTGATTATCAAAGCTCAAAATCCCGTGATTCAAACCTCTGGCGGATTAATGATCGAATTAGTGACAAAATTCCCTGCTAAAGAGACTATGAGTCAATTTACCCTTGCTCTCACCACCGTTGGCGCGAATACTGCTGAATTAGGAGCCTTAGCAGTTCCGATGATTGTCTTATTACCCACTCAACAATTAGATGCCATGCGTTCTTGGGATGGATTGCCTGGTGTTTTGGCTCGTTTACCCTTTGTGGGAACAGTTTTTGCGAAATTAATTAACGGTTGGATGATTAAACAAAAACGTCTTTATGCCTGGCCGAATATTTGGGCGAAAGCTGAAATTGTGCCAGAATTAATTGGGGAATTACAACCCGAATCAGTTGCTGCAAAAGTTTTAGATTGGTTGGAGAATCCTGAAAAATTAGCCCAAATTCGCGATCGCCTGATGGAAGTTCGAGGAAAACCAGGAGCCGCCAACGCGATCGCCCAGTTAGTCCAGCAGCAAATATTGAAATTAGATCAATAAAAATGACAAAACGGTGAGAACGCTCAATGGTAAGATACCTCAAGAATTATTCCTATTAATTAGCTCATCCCAACCCTTTAAAATCTTTTATGTCTTATTCAATAACTCGTCTCGTTTGCCAGGGAAAAATTGTTGCTATCCCCTTAATTCTTGCCTTATCCATAACATTACCTAGTCAAGCTCAAACAAATAATAGGACAGATGTATTTCTTGCCCAAGCAAAACCTCAAGCAAAACCCCAAAATAAACCAAATCTGGTGGAAGCTCCCGATGCGAATACCGATCTCAATGATCCTAATGATTTACGTCCCCTAAGTCAGTCAGAAAGTTTACTCAGTCTTGCGGGTGGCAAACGATTAATGAATGAAGCGACTCAAGCTATTAATGCAGAAAAATATGATATTGCGATCGATAAATTGCAACAAGCTAGAAAAATTTTTAATCAACTTTCAAACTTTCATCTGCAATTAGCCAACAGTTTTTCAGGAATTGATCCAAAAGTTTTTGAGTCTGAGCGAAATCAAGCCCTAGAAACAGGCCAAGTTCGAGATGATGCCACTTACAAATTAGCTTTAGTGCATCGAGCCAAAAATCAACCTGAATTAGCGGTTCCTCTTTTAATCCAAATCATTCGTTCCCAAAATCCCACCACCGATCTGGGTCGTAAATCTTATCAACAACTTTATGAATTAGGATTTGCTGATATTCCTTTTACCGCTCCAACGCCCAGCACAACTACTCCTCCTGTAATTCAACCGCCCGTAAATAAATAATCGGCGATCGCGCTTAAATCTTACCAAAAGAGATCCAGCATTAGAAAAAATGAATTGGCTAATTGAAAGCGTTATTGGTAAAGTGAGTAGCGGAAACACTTAATGATTAATTAACACAATGAGTCATCTTTTATTAACGGGTGCGGATGGTCAACTAGGACAAGAATTGCAACAGACTCTCACTCTTTTGGGAGAAGTGATTGGAGTTACTCGCCAACAATTAGATCTAGGACAAGAAGAACAAATTCGCCAACTTATTCAGCAACTTCAACCCACTATTATTGTAAATTCGGCGGCTTATACAGCAGTGGATAAAGCAGAAAGTGAGATTCAACTTGCTCAAGCGGTTAATGGGATTGCGCCAAAAATTATGGCAGAAGAAGCTGAAAAAATTGGGGCTTTGTTACTACAAGTTTCGACAGATTATGTCTTTGATGGCCAGAAAAATACGCCCTATCTGGAACAGGATCAAACCCATCCTCTTAGCAGCTATGGTCAAAGTAAATTAGCAGGAGAAGTTGGCATTCAACAAATCAGCGATCGCCATTTAATCTTAAGAACAGCTTGGGTTTATGGGACTTCTGGGAAAGGTAATTTTGTAAAAACCATGCTCAGACTGGGTCAAGATCGAGAAGAACTAAGGGTAGTAGCTGATCAAGTTGGTAGCCCTAGTTGGACAAAAGATATTGCCACCGCGATCGCCCAATTATTGCAAACAGAAGCAACAGGAATTTATCATTTCACTAATAGCGGAGTCGCTAGTTGGTATGATTTTGCGATCGCCATTTTTGAAGAAGCTAAAGCTTTGGGATTTCCTTTAAAAGTCCAACGGGTGATACCAATTACCACCGCAGACTATCCAACTCCCGCCACTCGTCCTGCTTATTCTGTTCTTTCAGGCAAAAAAATAACTGATACTTTAGGAGATTATCCTCCCTACTGGCGAGATTCTCTGAGAAAAATGCTCAAAGATTTGAGGGATTTAAACCATTAAACCCCACATTCAGCAGGTAATGGCATAAGTAAATATACTTAATAGCAGCTCCCAGCAGGTTATTTTGGCAAAATAGAATTTATTAAAAAATGGCGAAAACCTTCTCTAGGTAAGCACTGTATGCTTTTCTCTTGTCTATAAGGAATGTGCCTGTAGCTGGGTTCAAACCCGACTCAGCCATAGTGAGAAGTATCACTTCATCCAAAATCTTCTCTATTTAGGGCTTGCTGAAAAAGTCAAAAAACAGGGAGAGGGGATTAATTTATGAATCTAAGGAGAGTAAAACATAACTTTTAAATATTTTATCAAAACGAAGCATAAGCTGAGCTAATAAGATGACAGAGAAATAACCT
>JANNLO010000080.1:0-18133 GCA_031396835.1 Snowella sp. SOY_38_metabat_116 | reverse complement strand
AAAAGTTAATAAAACGGTTTTTTCAGGGCTTTTATTTAATCCAAATTTTTGTCGTAATTCCCTTTCTGGATAATGGGGATCACCGCCAGTTAAACCAACATCAATAATATTTGGAAAAATAGTCATGGGTTCATATAAAGGCAAACGAAATAGGCGATCACAGTGGTGATAATCCCGTTCAATTTGACTAACAATCTCTTGAAAATCTTCACCCCAACTACGATAAATAAAATCCCAACCAAAATTACTCATCATATAACAAGGAATACCTGCTTTCTGGGCAATCGCTGTCATCAAGGGCGGAATATCTGCCAAAATTACCTCGACTCGATTCGTCAAAATAAAATTAACTTCTGAAGCAATTAGCGATCGCTGTTTTGCATAAATCTCTTGTAATTTTTCTAGCGTTGCAACCTTATCCATGCGTAAACTGTCGGCCTGAATTACGCCAACATCAAAAGCGCGGGGACGGTGAATAAAATCGCCCTTAATATAGGATTCTAATAACCAACGGGGAGCAGTTGTCGCTAAAATCAGGACACTTTGGGGACAAATACTTTTGATTTTTGCCGCTACCGAAGCCACACGCACCGCATGACCAAAACCGTGACCCGTTGCTGCTAAATAAATAATCGGTTCAGACATAAAAAAACTTAAGATTTAATGCGGAGATCAATAACACTGGCGTTGAAATTATAGCTTTTTCCTTCTAATTCAAGCACTGTCCCGATTTTGACTTTTTGATTGCCAATAACGGCTCCAGTGGGAGTCATTTCTGCCTTACCGCCCAAAGTTAAAATCATATCTTGACTAAAATTGGCTTCAGTACGGGGATCAGGCAGGGCTTTAAGGGTTCCATCAGGTTGGGGTACAGCCAGATTGCGCGGTAATTCTTTCACGTTCAGAATTTCGACTTGCCCTGCGGGTTGATTGCGAATCACAATACTGGTTTTTTTATCTTCTTTAAATTCTCTTAGCAGTGTGTCAGGATTCAATACATTCAAGCCGCGCACGATCGCATCAACTTCAATCGTCTTAGTTTGCACTTGAGCTAACGAACTCTTGCCAGAAGTTCCAGGCACAACAAAAATACCAATAATTACCAGTAAAATAACTAAGGCGGCTCCCAAATCTAAAATACTAAATTTACCGAATAAACGTCCTTTGGAATCGATTAATTTCATAAGAATTCAAGATTAAAAGCTAACAATAATGAGCCATAAAGCCAGATAATTGTATCACGGTTTACTGGTAAACAAGACTAACGCAACAGCCAGTTACGATAAAAATGATGATCACGTCTGGGGAGCCAATGATGGATTTAGAAAATCAGTCCGAATTAACGATGTTTCTGGAAAATTCACCCCCTAATGTGGAAAAAATGCTTAAAAAATCCAAAAAAGAGACTCCAACTTGGAAAATTGAAGATAGCGAAAATCTGTATGGTATTCAGGGTTGGGGTGAACCGTATTTTTCGATTAATGCAGCAGGTCATGTGACGGTTTCTCCCCAGGGTGAGCGCGGCGGTTCTTTGGATCTTTGGGCATTGGTAGAATCTCTGCGTAAACGAAATCTGGGACTACCAATTTTAATTCGTTTTTCTGATATTTTAGCTGATCGGGTTGAGCGTTTAAATTCCTGTTTTGCTAAAGCGATCGCCCGTTATAATTACCCAGGAACTTATCAAGGAGTTTATCCAATTAAATGTAATCAACAACGCCATATTGTTGAAGCATTAGTGCATTATGGAAAGCCTTATCAATTTGGATTAGAAGCGGGTTCCAAGCCTGAATTAATGATAGCTTTAGCCACTTTACCACCGCAGTTAGAACGCAATGAAAAAGCACCAAAAAGTTTAATTATTTGCAATGGTTATAAAGATCGAGAGTATTTAGAAACGGCGTTATTATCGAAGCGATTAGGACATAAACCGATCATTGTTATTGATCATTTAGAAGAACTTTATTTAGTAATTAATGTTAGTCAACAATTAAATATAAAACCGATTTTAGGAGTACGAGCTAAGTTAAATCCTAAAGATTGGGGACAAGCTAAAACTTCTATCGGCGATCGCTCTAAATTTGGTTTAACAATTCCCGAAATTCTCAAAATGGTCACTCAATTAGAAGCCGTCGAAATGTTAGATTGCTTGAAATTGTTGCATTTTCACGTTGGTTCCCAGATTTCTAATATCACCCTGATTAAAGATGCAATGCGCGAAGCTAGTCAAATTTATGTGCAATTAGCTAAAATGGGCGCGAAAATGCGTTATCTCAATGTCGGCGGTGGTTTAGCAGTAGATTATGACGGTTCTCATACTAATTTTTATGCGTCAAAAAACTACAATATGCAGAATTATGCCAATGATATTGTTGGCGCAATTCAAGAAGCCTGTGAACAAGCTCAAATTCCTGTTCCTACTTTGGTTAGTGAAAGTGGACGCGCGATCGCAGCCCATCAATCGGTGTTAGTTTTTGACGTTTTAAGTACCAGCGATATTCCCTACACACAACCCGATTCCTTAGAAAAAAAAGAACATTTAATCATTCAAAATCTTTGGGAAACTTACAGTTCTATTAGTAAGAAAAATTACCAAGAATCCTATCATGATGCTATTCAATTTAAAGAAGAAGCTATTAGTCTTTTTAACCTAGGTTATTTAAGTTTACCAGAACGGGCCAGAGCAGAAAAATTATATTGGGCTTGTTGTCGAAAAATTCTAGAAATTACTCGCAATCAAGACTATGTTTCTGATGATTTAGAAGACCTAGAAAAAATCATGGCTTCTATTTATTATGTCAATTTTTCTGTATTTCAATCGGCTCCTGAATCCTGGTCTTTAAATCAATTATTTCCGATTATGCCGATCCATCGTTTGGATGAAAAGCCAACAGAAAGAGGGATCTTAGCGGATTTAACTTGTGATAGTGACGGTAAAATTGATCATTTTATTGATCTGCGCGATGTCAAACCTGTTTTAGAATTACATCCTATTTTATCTACTAAAAAAAATATAATAAACTCTGATGGAAAATCCGAAAAAGTGCTTAAAAAAGATCCTTATTATTTAGGAATGTTTTTAGTCGGAGCCTATCAGGAAATCATGGGAAATTTACATAATCTTTTTGGAGATATTAACGTGGTACATATTGCCATGACTCCCAAAGGTTATCAGATTGAATCCGTTGTTCGTGGGGATACAATGACCGAAGTTTTGAGCTATGTTCAGTACGATGGGTCAGATTTATTAGAAAGTATGCGTCGCTATACTGAGACTGCTCTAGCGGAACAAAAAATCACTCTTGAAGAAGCGCAACTTTTATTAGATGATTATGAACAAAGCCTGAGACGTTACACTTATTTGGTGGCAGATTCTTTGTAAATTAATAAGTAATTAAATTCAAAAAATCATTTCTTTATCTAAAAATTCTATTCAATATAATTCTTTCAACAACCTTGAATAATAATAATTAATAAGTTAACGCCAATATTTTTATTAATTAATAGTCAAGTCAAAAATAAATCTAGTTGTTCAGGCTTTTCTTGGCAATATTTCTAAATTATTAATTATCTAAATTAGATGAATAGGGTTATTTTTGTTAAAAATTAAAAACATTCTTGGCGGCCTGGAGAAAGGTGAACTATTTTAGATTTAAATTAAGATGATTCTGGACTTTGCTATTAACAAATGTAACGCATCATTTTTAGGTAGTGCATCAGATATATTAATAGCAAGCTCTGGCATAACTTCTCCTGTTTGCAATAAAGATGCCAATAAACGTTGAATTCTTCCTTGATAAAAAGAATGTTTAATCTTTACTGGACTCATTACAATTTGTCCCCATTTGTTGAGTTCAATTTTGAAGGGTAAATTTTGTAATTGTTGATTTTTGCAAACTTCTTCCCATCTCATTTTTAATTTCCTAAGATGATTAAATAGTTACAAGATCGCGATCGCCGACAGGAGCAGTCAAAGCCTCTTCTAGATCAGCACGACCTAGTTTATTTTCTAAAATTTGCATTACTTCTCGGCCAAAATCATTGGGTTTTTGATTCCAAGCTTGTAAACAAACTTCACCAAAGAAAGAGCCAAAAGGTTCGGGATTCCAAAGTAATTTTTTGGCAGTCCAGGGCATAATACTCATGGGATCATAACCAGGTTTTAAAATCTTCTTTTTAAACGCATATTCTTCTAATAAAGTATGAGGTTGCAAGCCAATAAAGAAAATTGCAGGTTCGACTTTATCTACCCCAAAAATCGCTTCTAATTCTCGATGATAGGCGATTGTTTGGCGAATGGTTTCATTAGTTTCATCAATCACATTAAAAGAATAATTTACTGAAACAATATCTTCAAAACCTGCTGCTTTTAGATCTCGACAATTCTGTAAAACGTTGCGTAAATTGTAGCCCATCCGCATTTTCCGAATTAATTCCTGGGAACCACTGGTAATACCAATTTCAAAATAATTCATCCCCGTTTTTACCATCAAATCACAAAGATAAGGTGTTAAATTATCTGCTCGAATATAGGCCGCCCAATGAATATCTGTCATGCCAGATTCAACAATTTTTTCTAATAGTTCAATAGCATCATCAATAAATTTTTTAGCAGGAATAAATTGAGCATCGGTAAACCAAAAATTGCGAATTCCTCGGTCATAAAGTTGACGAATTTCGGCTACAACTTCATCGGCGGGATTAATACGAACTTGTTTGCCTTCTACAACGGTGTAAATGCAGTAACAACAATTGTGGGGACAGCCGCGTTTGGTTTGTACGCCAATATAAAAGTCATTTTCTTGTAAATAATAGGTAAATTCTGGCCAAATTGTGCTGATATAGTCGTAATTACAAGCAGATTTTTCTAACGGTGTGGGGATTTCATGAATGAGGCGATCGCGGGGATCACTTTCTCCTACGACATAACAACGTTCATCTCGAAATTCTTTGCCCTGCAATAATTTTTCTAATAAAGTTTCGCCTTCTCCAACGGAAACAATTGTCCCTTGAGGAAGTTGGTTTTTCAATTGTTCATAAAAAACACTGACCGCACCCCCACCGATAACCACGCGAGCATCGACATGATACTTTCTAGCGCGTTTTAAGCCTCGTTTAATCAAGCCAATATTCTGCCATAATTCGCTATAATAAGACGTTGTTACCTTTAATCCACCTAATGCACCTCGAAGCTTGATCAAAGGATTTTTAGCATAGTAAAATTCAAAGGCATTTTGGAGAGGATTTCCGCCACGACCGCCAACAGGAGCATAAATTTGAATATCTCGCCAAGAAAAAACTAGCAAATTTGGTTTAAAGTCATCAATAGCTTGATCTAACGCTTTTTTAAAATCCAGAGGAGGAATTGTCCCCAAATCAAAGATTTTTTGCTCAAGATCGGGCAAAAGTTTATGGACATGATCGGCTAGATAAACAACGCCAATGGGAAAAATGGGATTGCAAGGAAGACGAACGTAGAGAATGCGCTGATTCATCATAAATATGGGAGTTAAACTCTAAAATTTAGTTTTATGGGCTTGTTGGGAATGCTAAACGGCGATCGCAGAATTAAGTCGCTATTGATTAAAAATTTTGTTCAGGATAAATGCTCTTTTAATAATCTTAATATAATTTAACGTTCTCGGTTTAACTCAAGTATTACCAGTATTTCCTCTATTTTCCCCTAATTAAAAGCCAGATCACGATTTTAGGAGCAATCCAGAAGCGATCGCTACTTCAACATTTAAACCAATTACGCTCTTCTGATTCGTAAAATTAAGCGTGATAACGTAGCAATAAGTAAAAGTTAAAAAAATTGATTGTAACTATCTTTACAGCAGATGGGAATCGACGAATGTTAATTTATGAGAGTTATGAAAATTTTATTGTAAATTCTTTAAGTTATTATGGCTCAGCTACTTGATCCAGTCCCGAATGATCAAAAGCGCATTTTACTTTGCTGCTATGTTAATGCGACCAGTCACATTCAAATTGCGCGGATTACAAATATTCCTAATTGGTATTTTGAACGAGTTGTTTTTCCTGGGCAACGCCTTGTTTTTGAAGCACTTCCCCACGCACAATTAGAAATTCATACGGGAATGATGGCGAGTTCTATCTTGTCGGATACCATTCTTTGTGAGTGTCTTGCCGTTGATAACGAAATTGATGATGATTTAGATGACGAGGAAGAAAATATTTCGTCAGTTTTAGAGCTTGTATAAAATCTTGTTCTAAATGTGAAATTAAGTACTGATTATTGTCTTTTTCGGTAACTTTTTTAACTACTTCAATTGCTATTTTTGCTTCAAAAACTATTGATCAATTTTATCTAAATATATCTATTAAGGCGATCGCTGGTTTCTGAAATTAGGCAATTTTTTACATTTTTACATTTAAATTTTTGACATATTGATGTTGAATAAACCAATTTACAGAATCTTTTAGAGCTTGCTCAATAGAAGATTGAGGTAATCCCAGTTCTCGAACAGCTTTACTCGCATTGTAATACATGGAATGGGCTGACATTCTCACACCATCGAGGGGAACAGAAGGCTTTTTTCCTAAGGGAGCCAAAAGTTTTTCATCACACCAAGCAACAGCTAAAGGTAGCCACAGAGGAACAGTATTTTGTGGGGCAGAAAGTCCTGTAATTTGAGATAAGATTTCTAAGATTTCTTTAAGGCTAAGATTTTTATTTCCCAAAATATAGCGATCGCCACTTTTTCCTTTTTCCCAAGCAAGTAAATGACCTTTTGCCACATCGCGCACATCAATTAAATTTAAACCAGTTTCCACATAAGCAGGCATTTGTCGCCGCAAAAAACGAAGGATAATGTCGCCTGTCGGTGTAGGTTTGATATCCCAAGGGCCAATGGGCGTACTAGGACTGACAATCACCACATCTTGACCAAATTGAGCGGCTTTGATGGCTTCTTGCTCTGCCCAATATTTAGATTTTTTATATTCTCCTATTAATACTTCGACGGGACTTTGAAAATTTTCATCAACCGATTTTCCAGTTTTATCTAATCCGATCGCCGCAACTGAACTGGTATAAATGCAGCGTTCAACCCCAGCTTTTTTTGCTGAAATAAGAATTTGTCGAGTGCCTAAAACATTACTTTGATAAAGTTGACCACGATCTTTTTGCCAGAGAGAATAGTGAGCCGCGACATGAAATAATCCCTGACAATCTCGCATTTTTTCGCTTAAATTGGGATCATTTAAGTCACCTTGAACCAGTTCAATATCTAAACCTTTGAGATTATCAAGACAACTATTAGGACGAACTAAGGCCTTAACTTTATAACCTTCTTCTAACAATAAGCGAATCAGATTTGCACCAACAAATCCCGTTCCTCCTGTGACAAACATTTTTTTATTGATCATTTTTATTAGCCCCAAAATCCCAAAAGAATTGCGATCGCCGCCCCAATAATCGTATTAATAGCATTGACAATTTCATTAGTTAACCAATTCCACTGGGTTTGCAACGTTGCACCAATCAAACTTTCTATATTAGTTGCCCCAAAAGCCGCGATCGCACACCAAACAATTCCATAGCCATCAATCATACCCAATCCCCAAGCCAACAAAGCAATCAACAATGAACCCACAATTCCCGCCAAAGTGCCTTCTAAACTGATTGCGCCTTCGGTTCCGCGTGGTACGGCTTTGAGGTTTGTAATCAAAAAAGTGCTTTTGCCATAAGCTTTTCCCACTTCGCTGGCCGTTGTGTCGGATAATTTTGTGCTAAAACTGGCGACATAACCCAGCAATAATAAGCTTTGCCAAGCAGGTTCGACAAATAAGGTTAATAATGCACAAATAGCTCCCGCTAAAGCTGAACCCCAAACATTTTCTGGGCCGCGCTGTCCTGATCGTTTTTCTGCAATGCCTTCTGCTTCTTTTTGTTTCAAACCAATGCGAGTGACGGCTGAACCAAAGAGAAAATAAAACATGACGATCGCGTAACCCTTCCAACCCAAGCTTCCCCAAATAATGACTCCTAAAACCCACGCATGGAGATAACCCGCCGATGTTAATAATTTCTTGGGTAGGATAAACGCGATCGCCAGCAGAAAACTATTTAACGCGACAGCCATACTCCAAGGATTTGTAATAAATGTTGAAATTTCCCAGTTCATATAATAATTGCTTGATAAAGTCAGTTGTGATTACGGTTATAAATTTTTAAAGTTTAGCATCTATTAGAGATAGTTAATATTTAGGATTCGTTGGCTATCATCAAGGTTTGATCCCTTCTAAAGCTCCTCAAAAAGGATGGCAATTTCTTCAATAGTTACGCCGAAAAGTTGGGCGATCGCTTCTAAAATGCTGGGGTCTTGGGTGGCTTGATAAAGGCGATTTAAGGCAGGAAGAGAATAAGTTTCTACTCCCTTCCCAGTGTAGAATTAAACTTAAATAGGAGAAGAATTCATGAATAGAGCAAAACAATTAAAAGTAATAAAATTTGACACAGAGGAATGGGAAAAATTATTTTACAAATATCAGCAGGAATATATAAGAAAACGGCTGAAAGCAATCAAATATCTAGAACTTTAGAACACATATTTGCCTAAGTCTAAGTGTGTATTTTTTAAGTGGGAAAGAAGTGAGATTTCATTTGAACACAACATTTTTGTTTTGTCAGCTAAGATTTTTCAGTATAGTCAGCAATAATTCCGAAGGCGATCGCATTATTGTCTAGAATTTTGCATGAGTATTTATCAACTTATTAAAAAACACGCAAAAAAAACAGAGAGAAAAGATAACAATTCCTCTCTTCTGCCACTCCAACTTATATTTTGGGCTTATTGTGATTTTGAATAACTCGAACAAAAGAATGATTAATTATTACTAGCACGAGCCAGTTCTAACTCTGTTTTTAAGGCAATAATTTGTTCCGTAAGAGCTTGAATTTCCGCTTGCTCAGTATAAGTAACACTAATTGCTCCCGTTGTCCGATTATTGCCACCAGCAGCAGAACCCGATGGTTTATATTTCGCTAACCAGCTATCAATCAAACGGCGAGCTTCTTCTTCGGTCACCAGACCTTTTTCTGACCATTGTTGAGCTTGCTGATCAAGGCTGCTTTGCAATTCAGACAAAGTTTGATGGCGTTTTTCAGGGTCTTGGATGGTTTCTATAAAATCTACAGTTGCGCCAACGGTGACGTGTAAACCTTGCTGGAGTTTCTGAAAGAGAGCAGTTTTGTCCATGATTATTATAAAGAAGAGTTGATAAATTACAGAGTGATCAAAGTGATCAAAATATTTGTGATCGTTTTTCGTATTTAGACTATCAATTTACAATATAAATTCTAATAAAATATTCTGAGAATATCTAGTGAGAAAAATTATTAATGAAAAAATTAGTTGTTGCGACTGGAAATCCTGGTAAGTTAGCAGAAATTCAAGCTTATTTGCTGGGTTTGGATTGGGAATTGGTTTTAAAACCTTCAGAATTAGAAATTGAAGAGACAGAAACCACTTTTTTAGCGAATGCTTGTTTGAAAGCGGCTCAAGTTGCTAAGTTTTTGGGTGAGTGGGCGATCGCGGATGATTCAGGTTTATCGGTGGAAGCGTTGGACGGCGCACCAGGATTATATTCAGCCCGCTATGGCAAAACTGACCAAGAACGCATTGAACGCCTATTACGAGAATTAGGGGAACAAACCAACCGAAAAGCAAAATTTGTTTGTGCGATCGCAATTGCACGGCCTGATGGCTCAATTGCAATTCAAAGTGAAGGCATTTGTTCAGGAGAAATTCTTAAAAAAATCAAAGGAACAGGCGGCTTTGGCTACGATCCGATTTTTTATGTTCCCCAATACCAAAAAACTTTTGCGGAAATGTCAATCGAACAAAAACATCAGGTCAGTCATCGGGGGCGAGCCTTTGCGACCTTACTCCCCCAATGGTCTAACTTAAGCTGAGATCAAACGATTATCTAATCAAATCAGCAAAATCTGTTCTTTTGATTTGAGCCAATAATTTGATCCAAAAAATCAAAAGTTTAGATAGCTTCTAGATTTTTCTCGCTTGTCCGAATCCGAATAACCGTCTCAATAGGACTAATGAAGATTTTGCCATCGCCAATTTCGCCAGTACGAGCAGCAGAAATGATTTTTTCTACCACCATATCGACCTGAGCGTCTTCGACAACAATTTCTATTTTGAGTTTTTGCAGGAACTCGACGGTATATTCTGATCCCCGATAGCGTTCGGTTTGACCCTTTTGACGACCAAAACCCCGCACTTCTAGCACCGTCATCCCAACAATGCCAGCATTGACTAGGGCAATTTTTACATCATCTAATTTAAAAGGGCGGATGATGGCTTCTATTTTTTTCAAACTTGTTACTCCTCGTTAAAAACGTCTCTTTGTCTTTATTTATAATGCGAACTTGTCATTTTCTATCACTTTAAGTCTAGAGTTTTTTGTAAAAATAAGTACATTTTGTAGCAAATAATTCTTTTGGTTGGGTTGACAACGGATTAAATTGCTCTTGCTGAAAGAGAATTGACAAAATTTTCGTTTTACAAGCTAATTCCTGAAATTTGCAAAATTCAAACTTTCAAGCTCTTTTTAGGCGTAAAAATCTTCATCTAAAATTTGCTTTAAATTAAAGAGACAAAATAATGAATCGTCGTTTTCGTAAGGAATTTACCTACAATTTTTTTGATTTTTGGCTAAAGCATTCGGCAAATAATTTTTAGAAAAAAGTTAAAAGATTTTCTCGGTGTTTGATTGTGAATTGTTTATTGAAAATCTTTTAAAATTATTGGTAGCTTTTGCAAATCTAATCAAATTTGATCAATAATAGTTTGAGTTGCAATAATAACAATAATATTTAAGAACAAAAAATTATGGTAGAAGATTTTAAAATTCGCGATCGCCTAATAAATATTGCTGAACAATTTGCTCATCAAGGAAGAATTATTGAAATTCAAGCTTTAGGAAAAGGCAATATTAATGATACTTTTTTAGTTAGTTTGAACGACTCTGAGCAAACTCGATTTGTACTACAACGCATTAACACCAAAGTTTTTCGGCATCCACAAAGGATCATGAAAAATATGTACACTTTCACAGAACACATTCATAATAAATTACAAAAGAATCCTCTTAATCGCCGTTGGGAAATGCCTAGAGTAATCCTCACAAAAACGGGAAAAGATCATTGGAATACTGAAGATGGTTCCTATTGGCGAGCGATTAGTTTTATTGAAGAATCTGAATCTTTTGATCTTATTTCTAATGTTAGTCAGGCTCAAGAAGTTGGTTATGCTTTAGGAATATTTCACTCGTTAATTAGTGATCTTCCTGCCGCTCAATTAACAGATACTTTGGCAGGTTTTCATATTACGCCACTTTATTTGCAACATTACAAAACTGTTTTAGAGAAAACTTCAATTAAGATTTCAGCAGAAGTTGAATATAGTTTAAATTTTGTCCGCGATCGCGCTGATTGGTGTGCAGTTTTAGAAAATGCTAAAAATGAGGGAAAATTACCATTACGCTTGATACATGGCGATCCGAAAGTAAATAACATCATGTTTGATAATAAACTCGGAAAAGCAGTCAGCGTGATTGATTTAGACACAGTTAAGCCAGGTTTGGTTCATTATGACATTGGGGATTGCCTACGATCAGGCTGTAATCCAATGGGTGAAGAAACCTCAAATTGGCAAAATATTTACTTTGATCTAGAGCTTTGTCGTGGCATTTTAACGGGTTATTTAACTGTGGCTCAAACTTTTTTAATTGATAACGATTATAATTTTTTATTTGATGCCATTCGTTTGATTAGTTTTGAATTAGGATTGCGATTTTTTACGGATTATTTAGCTGGCAATATTTATTTTAAAGTCAATTATCCTGATCACAATTTAGCAAGAGCGTTGGTACAATTCAAGTTAACTGAAAGTATTGAAAATCAAGAAATTAAAATTCGTCAATTAATAGAAGATTTAAGATGACTAACTTTTTCCTAATTCCTTTTCCTGATAATTTACCTTTTCCTACCCTAGAAATTAAGGGAAAAATTGAAAGAATAAATCAACAGTTATTAGTTATTTTTGAACTAACGGGAGAAATCGAAAAAATCGCGATCGCGCCTCCTGATAATTATCCATCCCGAAAAAATGAACTCTGGCAAGAAACCTGTTTTGAATTTTTTCTAGGCTTAAAAGAAAGTCCGTGTTATTGGGAATTTAATCTTTCTCCCGCAGGTCATTGGAATATTTATTTCTTTGAGGATTATCGACAAAATATGATCGAAGAATCAGCTTTTCAAGAGTTACCTTTTGATATTAAAATTCAGTCTAACTCTTTAATACTATCTTTAACTTTAGATCTAGAAGCGATTATAAATTCAAAACAAGAACTAGAAGTAGGTATCACAACGGTTATTAAAAAAGTTATTAAAAACAAGATTAATAGGGCTGATTCAATTACCTATTGGGCCTTAGAACATCGTGCTAGAGAAGCTGATTTTCATCAAAGAAAGAGCTTTATTATTAGTTTATAATACTAATTTTTAGTTTTATGTTTCGTACAAAGAAATTGCGTAAAATGTTTGCTTTTTATCTGAAAAAACTTTAGTTTAAATAACTTGAATAACTTGAGTAGTTGCTGTCCAAATTGTCCATCCATCCATTAACCATAAAAATAAAGTAAATATGAATAAAGTTAAGTACATCCAAGGTTGAGCAAGGGGACGAATATCAGTTGTATTAATGCCTGTTCTAATTTGAATCATACTTACTAAACGAGAAAATCCAGCAATTCTCATTGGCAACAAATAAGCTCTATCTTCTGCTTGAGTGATAAAATAATAAACTAATCCACCTTGGCCCGTAGTTCTTAATTTTAAATCTTTAATTTCTGTCCAATTTAAAGACCAACCTCGACGTAATTTATTCGGAATCCAACTAGCATAAGAAACCTCTATTTTTTGAGCATCTAAGATAACTTTTTCACTTAAAATTGCGATTAAAATGATTAATCCGATCCCAATCCCAAACCAAAGAATAACAGGAGAAATCGGAGAGTGGGTGAATTCAGCAAGAAAAGGTAAAGGAATTGTCAGAGCTAAATATAAACTAATTAAAGTGATTTGAATTAAAGAAGAAAGTCGAAAACTAACAGATTCAGCTAAAGATTGAGACATAAGAAAGAGATGTTATCTAAACTTAGTAATTTTTATTGACTTTTTTCTCGATTAAAGATTATAATCTTCATATTATAGTTTCTTTAGACTATTAATTAGTATAAAATTAGGCAAAATTTTATGAAAGTTGAACACCCCAATGCGCCCGAACTCTCCTCAGAGGATCTCAAAGAACTTGATCGGTTAAAAGGAATTATTGAACGCGCGATCTCCGACGGAATCTTATCTTATTCTGAATATAACACTATTAAACAAACCACATTAGAAAATCATCCTAGCTCCGAATTATTGTATCAAGAACTCCAACTTTATCGTCAATTAGTGACAGAAAAAGTAAAACAAGGTGTGCTATTTGTAGAAAGTTTTGAATAATTTAATCAGCAGATTAAAAAATATTTGAATTAAATCTTTCAGAAAAATTAGTCCGAAAATTAGCGAAAAAGAAACAATGTTAAGAAAAAAGTAGTCTATCCCAAAGTCTCCTTCTTTTTATCTTGGTTGGCGATCGCAATTTTAGTGTGAAAATGTAGCGATATTAATGAGTAAATGATGTTACCTCTTGTTCTTCCGATCTTTTTTGCCCAAGCCATCCCTAGCTCTATTCCCCAGGCTACCTCCATTCCTATTCCCGTTATTGCTCCGCCATTTAGCAATCCGCGCCCAACCCTTCCAGCAATTCCCCAACCAGAAGCCCCAAGCCTGCCCCAGAATATTAGTGTTGCTCAGCCTGTTCGTCCTTTGCCTGGTAAGTTAGACAATATTCCTGTTTTTAATAGTAATAATCCCGAATTAATCTTTAACGAAGGCATTATTCTTTCCACACTCTCATCAATTGGAATGAAAAGCCCTTATGCGCACCTAAATTATCCTTTTAAAGGCCGCTTTGACGTTTTTGCTCACCATGTTGTCCAAGATACTCCCCAACGTCAAGACAGAACGCTGTATTTAGGGATATTACTTTTCAACGATAGCCGCAAACCCGTCAAAATTGATGTTTTACAGGGAGCGAGTTACATCACCTCAAACGCACCTTTTTTAGATTTGCCGTCTCAAGTAGAAGATACCCATGGAAAAATTTTCGCAGGGCCAGGTAGTCGGAGCATGGCTGATATTCTTTGGGGAAAACGTCAGATCAATGTACCAGCTCAAATTATTTTGCAACCTCAAGAGAGCCAGATGTTACTCAATGCTCCTATTCCTGTCAATGCTACTGATTTAAATCGGAATGGTATTTCAGCTTATTTTCGACTTAATAGTGATGGAGCCGTTCAAGCGGCAAGTATGGCCATGTATTCCCGTCAAAATGCAACTAATCAAGAAGTTCCACCCAGTTTGGAGAATTGGAAAACTTTATTGAAAACAGCCAATTTGATGACTCCCCGCGATCGCATTCCTCGCAATAGTCAACGTCGCATTTATAGTCGAGTGGCTGGTGTCTCGGTGGGTTCTCAATGGCTCGCCAATTTAACGGATACTCCCAATGGAGAGAGCTTAACCATTCCTGCTAAAGGTGGGGCGTTTTCCTATCCGATTAGCAGTCTAGAAGGCGGAAAATTGGGAACTAATCAAAATCAGTCGGCGAAAATGGCAGTTCGTTATCCTGATTCGGCCTATGAATCCTATGGTAATTATGGGACGCAATATAATCTCACTTTGCCGCTCTACAATTCAACCCAACAAAGCCAACAAGTTAGTCTTGCGATCGAAACGCCTCTGAAACAAGATCAAATTACTGATGGGCAATTAAAATTTTTGGTTCCTCCTGCTAAAAATGTCTTTTTCCGAGGACTGGTAAAAATCACTTATCCTGATGACGGTGGCAAGCAGCTAATTCGTTATTTTCATCTGGTTCAACGCAAAGGGCAACAAGGAGATCCTCTGATTAATCTGATGATAAAACCAGGCGATCGCCGTTTAGTTCAAGTAGAATTAGTTTATCCTCCCGACTCAACCCCGCCTCAAATTTTAACCATAAAAACTCATTGAAATAAATCCTTTCTGGATAGGAAATTTAACAAGTTTTGAGTAACTTGAGTTGGTTTTTCTGATTGCATAATCGCTCGAACGATCGCAACTTGTTTGGCTCCTGCTTTGATCACATCTTCTAAATTTTCTGAATCAATTCCGCCGATCGCAAACCAAGGAATCGGTGAATTTTTAGCGGCATAACTCACATAATCTAAGCCGACTGCGGCTTTACCTGCTTTTGTTGGAGTTTCATAGACTGGCCCCACACCAAGATAATCAGCCCCTTCTGCGATCGCCAAAGCCATTTCTTGAGGATTAGTAGTAGAGCGTCCAATAATTTTTTGAGGCCCAAGCATTTGACGCGCGATCGCAATAGGCAGATCCTGTTGACCAAGATGAATTCCATCAGCATTAACTGCAATAGCTAAATCTACACGATCATTAATTAAAAATAAAGCACCGTAATCATGACAAAGTTGACAAAGTTTTTGGGCATTCTGCAAACGAATTAGATCATCCGTATTTTTATCTCGATATTGAACGAGGGTTAAACCACCTTTGAGAGCCGCTTCTACGATTGAAATTAAATTTTCTGAAGGAGACGTGACTAAATATAAACTAGCTGAAGTTAATTGTTCCAAACGACGAATCGTCAGCAACTGGCTTTCGAGACCATAAACCCGATAACGCAATTGTTTAAAACTCTCTCCCATTAAAGGATTATATAATTTTCCATATTCTTCCAACACACGCAAAGCTTCCTGCACACGACATAAATTCGCCTGTAAAAGATGATCCAAACTGGCACGGATTTCTTCTTGGGGATGGGATAAACTTGTGCCAACATCTTCGGGAGTATTACGAGCTAAATGCAGATCAGCCGTATGCCATCGAGCTAGTTCCTGGCGCATCTGTTTACAATTGTCCGCCAATTGACTATTATTTAGCCCAAAACGACACCATTCTTCAATAATTCGTACTCCTTCCCGCGCTCGATTTAGGTTAGCATCCAAAATACGGGAAATAGCGAAAGAATGAGCTTGAGAGTCCATGTTTAGAAAATCAGGAATAATAAATTTAAGTTGAGAAAAAATAATAATTATCAATATATATTTGCCAATAATAACAGTTAACCAATTCTCCTCCTTCAAAAAATTAGGTTACAATAAATTCTGAGCAACTGCTGCGTTGGTGACTGCCAATAAAGTTTTTTGATCTATGCTTGAAAAACTTCGGGAGTCATTATAGTGTTTCGTCGCAGTAGACCGAGCGAGTACTCGGAAACGAAGACAGAAACCAGCGGCACCCACCTGGATAACACCAGGTCATAAACTGAGGTAAAACGGCGTGGCAGTGCTCTCCATACATTAATTTGAAAAGTTGATAAAAGAAAGTCAAGGTTTCTAGACAAATTAATCTAGGTTAAGAAAAAGAAAAGAACCAGATAACCTAAGATTAAATAAAAGATTCAGGTTTGATGATTGGTAAACCTTATAGAAGATTCGTCTAGTCACAATTTTTCTGCCCAGATTTTGGTTCTTGGCCAAGGATTAACGTTGATTCATCAATATCTTCCTGCAATTCCTGTCGCGGTTGTTGATGTTTGGGTGCGGGCGGGCGCGATCGCAGAACCGAAAGAATGGTGTGGCATGGCTCACTTTTTAGAACACATGATTTTTAAGGGAACTAAACGAATCGCTCCTGGAGTTTTTGACCAGATTATTGAACATAAAGGTGGAATGGCGAATGCGGCAACCAGTCATGATTATGCTCATTTTTTCCTAACAACGGCTTCTCATTATTTACCAGAAACTCTGCCCTATCTCGCTGAAATTTTGCTGCAAGCGGAAATTCCTGATGAAGAATTTTATTGTGAACGAGATGTTGTTTTAGAGGAAATCCATGCGAGTGGAGATGATCCAGATTGGTTAGCTTTTCAAAATTTATGTAGTAGTTTGTATCATTATCATCCCTATGGACGCTCGATTTTAGGGAAAGAAGCTGAGTTAATACGTCATTCTCCCAATCAAATGCGCTGTTTTCATCGCACCCATTATCAACCAGAAAACATGACGGTGGTGATGATTGGCGATATTACTGAAAAGAAGGCGATCGCGCTCACTGAAAGTTCTTTTGCAGAATTTGGGTCTCGTTCTGAATGTCCGCCAACGATCATTGAAGCAGAACCGCCTTTGGTTGAAATTCGACGACAAGAATTAAGAATTCCCAATTTAGGCCATGCCCGTTTGCTGATGGGTTGGATCGGGCCAGGCATAGATCAATTAAATGATGGGCTGGGTTTGGATTTATTGTCGGCGGTATTAGCAGGAGGACGCTCTTCTCGACTAATTCGAGAGTTAAGAGAAGATAAATGTTTGGTTTTAGATATTCATAGTAGTTTTTCTTTGCAAAAAGATTCCAGTTTATTTACTATTAATGCTGATTTAGAAGTCCAAAATTTAGACTTGGTAGAACAATTAATCCGCGATCGCCTGCGGGAATTACAAACTCAAAACATTTCCGAGATTGAATTAGAGCGAGCAAAACGCCTACTCTGCAACGATTACATTTTTTCGACTGAAACTCCAGGGCAACTTGCTGGATTGTACGGCTATTATGAAACTCTAGCTTCAGCCCAACTTGCTGTTACTTATCCTCTTAAAATACAACATTTTCAAGCCAGTGAAATTAAGCATTTAGCTCGAAAATATTTATCGCCTGATCGTTATGCCATCACTACTATGGTCTCTACTTAAACTATTTTAAATATTCAGCATTTTTAGTTGAGTTTACAAATAATTATGGTATTTTTTACTATAAAAACCAATATAAAAATCACACAATTTTATATAGGGCTTGCTGAAAAAGTCAAAAAACAGGGAGAGGGGATTAATTTATGAATCTAAGGAGAGTAAAACATAACTTTTAAATATTTTATCAAAACGAAGCATAAGCTGAGCTAATAAGATGACAGAGAAATAACCT